>NZ_CP136708.1:4308608-4662912 GCF_032925565.1 Alteromonas sp. CI.11.F.A3 | reverse complement strand
GCTGGGTATAAATCAGAAACCAGTTACATTGTAGACTTAATCATGCGCGCACGGTTTAATCCCGCGTTAGAAAGTTTTTGGTTTGGCTCTGTGATGGAGCTCATTAATGCGGTGACCATGATTGCGATTATTCTTTCGGGCGCGGCGCTTATTCGAGAAAAAGAGCGGGGCACGGTAGAGCACTTATTGGCAATGCCCGTATCAAGCAGTGAAATTATGCTATCGAAAATTGCCGCTACATTGTTGATGGTATGGCTTGCTACACTCATGTCTGTGTATTTAGTGATTCAATATGTACTGGGCGTTCCCATTAATGGCGACGTGTGGTTATTTATGCTGGCGGTGGCCATTCACCTGTTCGCGGTGAGTAGTTTAGGTATATTCATGGCAACCATCGCGCGCTCTATGCCGCAGTTTGGGCTTTTATTGATTCTAGTATTATTACCGCTTCAGTTGTTGTCTGGTGGTGTAACACCAAGAGAAAGCATGCCTGACTTAATTCAAAACATTATGCTTATTGCGCCTAATACTCACTTTGTTATGGCATCACAAGGCGTGTTGTATCGAGGGGCGGGACTAAGTGTGGTGTACCCTCAACTTATTGCGTTAACTGTCATTGGGGGGGCATTTTACTATATTGCTCTGCGCCGATTCAAAAGCACAGTGGGTAGCATGGCCTAAAGAAGAAGGTGTAGCTAAGAAAGCGTGGAGCACAGGCTGTAGTAAGTATGCAAGGATGCCACTTTTTTGCTTAAATATTGTTCATATGCTAGGTTAAGTTTAACACATCAATAAAGGAATAGATGATGAAGTCATACACCATTTCCGCTATATCTATCACCCCCGTGAAGTACCTAACAGGTTTATTCACAGCTGTTACCTTACTGTTTAGTAGTGCAGTATTTGCGCAGCACGATAAAACTCGAAAGTATGAGCAGTTTGAAGTGCTTGGCCAAAAAACAAAACCGCAATTACAGCGTGAATTCGATAAAGCTAAATTTGATTTTTTGGATATGTATCATGAAATAAATGAAGTGGCGAAGTTTGACGTGCTCTGTTCTTATCATCGCCCTATAGGCAGTAAAATTGCCAGAAAAACCTGTGAGCCTCGGTATGTTAAAACTGCGCGAGCAATGTATATTCAAGCCATGTCTACTGGCATAGGGATTGATTTTAATAGATTACCTAGCGACGAAATGGTTAAATTTTTAACCAAACAAACTCGCGAAGAAAGCTATGAACACGTGTTGGCGTTAGTCATGACGAACCCTGAGTTAAACAAAAGTTTTGCCAAACTTGAGCTCATTCATAGTCGTTTGAACGAAGACAGTGAGTAGCGTAAACACCATTCGTTTGAACACCTAATACTGAAGAGTGAATTAGAAAAAGAGGCCTACTTAGAAAAGTGGGCCTCTTTTTTTGTTTAATGCTCAAGGCTGTCTATCCGCTCAAGGCTGTTTACCCGCTCAGGGCTGTTCTACCTACTGATACTTTCTAAGCTCTATGCGTGACACCATGCCTTTATGTACTTCATCAGGGCCATCGGCTAACCGAAGTGCGCGAGCGCCTGCGGCAAATCTTGCTAATGGGAAGTCGCTACACATACCAGCACCACCATGAAGTTGCAGTGCCATGTCTACTACCGATTGCAGCATGTTTGGCACCACCACTTTAATGGCAGATATTTCTGTCATGGCGTGCTTCACGCCAAGGTTGTCTATCTTCCATGCGGCATGAAGAGTTAATAGTCTGGCTTGCTCTATGGCCATTCGTGCTTCAGCAACACGCTCTAAGTTGCCGCCTAAGCGGATAATAGGCTTACCAAATGCGACTCGTTCGTGGCCACGCTTAAGGGCAAGTTCAAGTGATTTTTCAGCCATGCCGATGGCGCGCATACAGTGGTGAATTCGACCTGGGCCTAAGCGGCCTTGAGCAATTGCAAAGCCTTTACCTAAACCCATCACTAGGTTTTCTTTACTTACCCGTACATTATCAAAATGCATTTCACCATGACCATAAGGGGCATCGTAATCGCCATACGCATCTAGCATTCGGGTTATGGTAATTCCTGGTGTATCTAGTGGCACAATCACCATGCTATGGCGGCTGTGCTTGTCGTTTTCAGGGTTAGATAAACCCATGAATATAGTGAATGCAGCGTTAGGATGACCTAAACCAGTAGACCACCATTTTTTACCATTGATCACTACATCATCGCCATCTTCAATAATGGTTGCTGCCATGTTGGTGGCATCAGATGATGCTACATCAGGCTCAGTCATACCAAAGACGGAACGTATTTCGCCTGCTAGCAACGGCGTAAGCCACTTGGCTTTTTGGTCATCGTTCCCGAAGTGATAAAGCACTTCCATGTTGCCAGTATCTGGTGCGTTACAGTTAAATATCTCAGGGGCGAAGAGAAATCTTCCCATACGCTCAGCCATGGGCGCATATTCAAGCGTCGTTAACCCTTTGCCAAGTTCAGCATCTGGCAAAAATAAATTGGCTAACCCTGCCTCGCGCGCTTTTTGTTTTAGCGCCTCGGTGCCAGGGTGTAGTTTCCATTTCTTCCAATCACTGTGATGATTCTCTTTATGATGAAAATCATAAACTTCATTTTCAATGGGCTCGATATGTTCAGCAATAAATGCATCAAGTTTTTCGAGTAGGGCGTTTGTTTTATCGTTATGCGAAAAATCCATGACTATCCTCGGGTGCTCAACAAAAGGCTATAAGCTTTAAAAGCAGTGGCTAACAAATTTGATAGCTATAGCGTAGTTTAGTTACTAGAATGAATGAAATGAAATATAGTCCGACAGTATTGTGAATTTTATTCATGGTATGTTGCTATTAAAAACCGGCCTCAAAACCAGTCCTAATGCCGGTATTCAAGCTGGTTCGCTAAGTAGCATGTGACCTGAGCGGTTTAGGCACTAAAGGAATAAGTCTTTATGCAAGATAATCGGCAATTTGAAAAGCTCGACTTAAACTTACTGAAAGTGTTTGAAGCCTTATGGCAACAACGCAATATGACCCATGCTGCGGAGTCTCTGCATATTACGCCATCGGCAGTTAGTCATGCTATGCGGCGGTTTCGTGAAATTCTTGGCGATCCGTTATTTGCGCGAGAAAAAAATCATATGTTGCCCACGGCCGCCTGCGAACGGTTGGCACCTCAAATTTTAGAAGCATTGGCCAACATTCGCCGTGCATTAAGTGAATTTACTGCGTTTAACCCAGCTCACAGCCATCAGCGTTTTGTTATTGCTATGCAAGAATCGCTAGAGCTTAGTGTACTACCGGCATTATTGGCCAAGCTTGAAGCACATGCGCCTAATGTTGAAATTGTGAGTGCGCGATTAAATCGCGACACTATGGTGGCCGACTTGAGCAATCGCAATTTACATCTAGTGGTAGACATAGGGCGGCCAATTTCGCCGCCAGTTGAACATTGTTTGCTAACCCGTGATAACTACGCCGTTCTGATGAATACGCAGCATGCTTTACGTGACAGCCTAAGTGCAGAGGCTTACCTAAATGCCCGTCATATTACGGTGTCGAATAGAACTAAAGGGGCATCGGTAGAAGAGATTGCCCTGCAGCAACTTGGCGTCAGTCGCCCTTCGTTATGGCGTTGTCAAAACTATCGGGCTGCGGCAGAGGTTACCGCTAACACCAATGCACTGTTAACCTTACCAGGCTCCATTGCCAGCGCCCTTGCTGACGAAAGGCTAAGTATCACGGCACTGCCATTCGACTTACCTGCATTAGAAACACATCTGTACTGGCATCAGCATCAAGAGGGCGAACCTGGGTTAATGTGGCTAAAGGCGCTAGTATTACAGTTGTTTGCATGAACTGGTTATTTCGTGTAATGTTTGCTAGTATTCCAGCATAAATTATTGGTATGTTGTGTTGTAGAGCGAGCCCCACCGTCAACACACTATTATTGCCAACAGTACTTCACGCGTTGAGAATCTAAATGAAGATCCATACCATTTCTGGCTACATTCAACACATTTACCTCGCCGAACACGCGCATGGCTTATTGTTACTAGATGGATGTAGTCGCGCAGATGTTGATACGGTGAGCAAATTTATTACTGATACCTTGCATCGGCCTTTAAACGACTTAAAATTGATTGTGGTAACACATATGCATCCCGACCATGCAGGGGGAGCTGTTCGACTAAAAGCGTTAACGGGGGCACCCATTGCTGCGCACCCAAAAGCGAAGAACTGGTATTCGGGCATCATGGGCAGAGCCGCACATGCTATTGATTTAGCGCTGACGTTATGGGTAGCAAACCGCATAGGCAAGCAGCGAGAGTCTATTTGGTATAACCCCGTATTGCGTGCTGATATTTTGCTTGACGATAATCAAAATCTGCCCTTTTTTAACGAGTGGAAAGTACTTTACTCACCCGGTCACACTGACCACGACCTTACCATCATGCATGAGCCCACTCGGCAAGCGTATGTTGCCGATTTATTGGTGAAAGTGAAAGGTGAGTTAGTACCACCTTACCCTTTATGTCACCCAAATCAGTACCGTAAGTCGTTACAACGCATTGCGCAGTCGTCTATAGAAACGATTTTCTGCGCGCATGTGGCACCGGTACAGATGGTTGATATTCCCTTTGACCACGTTATCGAAAATGCGCCAACCTTGCCAAAGAATCACTGGCATTCAGCCAAAAACCGCATTAACCGAAAGCTGTTCGGCAAAACCGCTCAGCACTAGTGGGTTCAGTAAAAGTGCTTAGTGCAAAAGTGCGAAAGTGGCTGTATGTAAAAGCGCAATAGCGGCAGCCGCTTTAATACAAAGCCAGCACGCTATCATCAGGTAGCCTGTATTACCCTTGGGTAAATTGCTCGTAAGCTAACATGGCATCGGCGGCGTACATCAGCGAAGGGCCGCCGCCCATATAAATGGCCATTCCTAGTGTTTCTTCCAATTCTTCTTTAGTAACACCTAGCTCAACTAATGCTTTTACGTGAAAGCCAATACAGCCGTCGCATCGTGTTGAAATGCCAATGGCTAATGCAATAAGCTCTTTGGTTTTTTTATCTAGCGCGCCATCTTGCGTTGCCGCTTTCGCCATGGCTGAAAACCCTTGCATGGTGTCGGGTATGCCAGCACGAAGAGACTTCATGTTATCTGAAATGCGTTTAGTAATATCAGGGTACGATTTGCTCATTTGATGATCCTTGTTATCGATTTTATTCGGCGAATTAATGACTACTCAGTTAATACCAGCCTGTTAATTCACGCTGACAAATACCCAGTAGGGGCTAATAAATCACCCAGTAGGGAAGAATAAATCGCACTATGCAGTGCGGATAAATTCTTATATGCCAGTGCACCGTGAATGGGTCAACCGTGATAATGGCTAAACTAAGAAAGTTGTAACAAAACGTGCAATATGCTTGTCTTACATCAATTAATGACCACATCATGTATAGGTACGTATGCTTGCGCGCAACTAAAAGGAAATGGGTGGCTCATGCAAAACAGTTTGTCTTCTTTACTTGAAAAGGTGAGGCTAGCCGCGTCTGCTTCGGGGGAAACCCTGTCTGATATCTTCAGTAAAGAAACTCATAGATTTACCATTACTGGTTTAAGCCGAAGCGGCAAATCTATGTTGTTCACTAGTTTAATGACTATGCTGAAAAGTCGTAGCGAAGAGGGCTACGCGTGTATGCCTTTGTTGCGATACCTTCCTCCTTCACAGGTGGAATTCATGCGTGTTGAACCGATAGATGGGTATAAGCCTTTTCCGCTTGAAGAGAACATAGCTGCACTGGCTGAAGGCCGCTGGCCTGCCGCGACTGAAGAAGCTTATGGCTTTAAGCTTATCGTGCGGTTAACCCAAACCACCAGTATTAAGCGCCACGTGCTGCCCCATACTGATATTGTTTTTGAGTTTATCGACTACCCAGGGGAGTGGATAACCGATATCCCCATGTTAGGTAAAACCTATGCTCAGTGGTCTGATTCTGCATGGGCACAATTAAGCAGCGGCCCCCAGCAGCATTTTGCGAATGAGTGGAAGGACGTAGTGAATGCTTTTGACTTCGAACAACCGCCCACGCAGACCAGCATTAACGAGCTTGTAAGTGCCTATCGACGTTATTTAGTGACTGCCAAACAAAACGGAATTTCCCTGCTACAACCTGGCAGTTTCTTACTAGATTCAAGTGATTTTGATTGGCAGCAACTTGGCTTTGCGCCGTTACCATCAAGTATTACCAGCGATGTATCTCACCCTTGGTTCAACGCCTTTGAAAGCCATTTTTCCGCGTTTCAAAAAGACTGGTTAACGCCGTTAAAGCAGTCTGTATTTCGGGAAACGGATAAACAAATTATTTTGGTGGATTTATTCGAGGGGTTAAATCACAGCCGTCAGCATTTGTACCAGTTAAAAGAAACCTTGAGTCATTTGGCTGACACTTTTGTGTATGGCCAAACAGGATGGTTTGCCCGCAATGTTATGCGCAAAGAAGCCATTGGTAGGGTGGCTTTTGTGGCTACTAAAGCCGATTTAATTCCAGTGTCTGAACGTGAAAACTTACTATCGTTATTGAAGCAGGTTACCGAAGGTGCCAGAGCCCGTTTTGTTGATAAGCCCATTCAGTTTGAGCATTTTTTAGTATCGGCAATACAAGTCACTGATGAAGGCAGTTCGCCGAACGCATTACGTTATCAAGATGCCGAAAATGGCTACGTTGAAGCGGCATTTGAATCTATTCCTGCTTCGTTAAAAGCCATGGAGTCAGATGCACATTTTCCAGTGCTTAACACTCAAGTGCCGCAAGACTATATGGCGCGAATACTATCTGGCAGAGGATTGGATAGATTACTTCAATTCTTATTGGCCGAAGGAGTTTCCAATGAATAAGCAAGGCTCGATTAACACGCAAGGTATGAACACGTCAGATGCGACGAACAACAATACCGATGACGCAACAAGTACAACAGCGCCAGCCTATCGGGCCAAAGTAGTACAGCAGCGTCTTGATATTACGCCACCCGATACGGCGATGCCCGCAAAAACTGAAACCAACGAATGGCAAATGGACAGCGCAAAAGCGCGCATTTCTACTGGCGGATTAACCTTGGGGCTAGGTGTACTTTCCATTATTGGCTTCTTCGTTTTCGATGCCTACACCACGCTTACGGCAAGCGTAGCCGAGCACCCTATTGCTAGCACTGCTTTGGCAGCACTACTTAGCGGTTTTGTAGCCTGTTTCAGTTATTTAAGCTTTCGAGAGTGGCGAGGCTATAAGCAAATCAATAAGGCCATTGATGATGGGCAAACTATCGCATCGTTAACCGGTGAAGATAGCATTGAGACCGTCGATAAAGTACTTAAACGCCATGGTAGCCGTTTTACTTCATCGTCTTATGCTGCGCACTGTTTCGCTATTTACCAAAAGCAGCTGCACAACGACATGTCTGCCAAAGAGCGGCTGGGGCTGTATCACGATACGGTGTTAAACGCGGTGCAGCAAAAAGCGCAGAAAGTGCTAAACAAAGAGTCGATTACCGCAGGAAGTTTGGCTTTTATTAGCCCGAATAACTTAATTCAAACCTTTGCTGTAATGTGGATAAGCTTTCGAACCATAAGACGAATGGCGAAAATTTATGGCCTTCGACCCGGTACTATCGGGAATTGGAAATTACTTGGCGTATTAGCGCAAAATATTGCCGCACAGGGGGTATTTGATTTGGCCACCGATGAAGTCGCTAATCAAATTGGTGGTTCGTTAAGTGCCAAATTTATGGAAAATTCTGCTGAAGCCGTCGCCGCAGGGGCGCTTAATGTGCGTTTAGGGAAGGCGTTAATGAAGCTATTAAAATGAAGCTACTGAAAAAATAAATAACAGCGTTATTAATAACGCTGTTATTCTTATCGGAGTTTTTAAGTGTATGAATACGAATTGAAATTCGGTTAACTGTGCTCAGCTCTAATTCTCAGCTCTAATTCTCAGCTCTAATTTTTAGTACCAATACCCCGTACCGATACTCAGCTCCAATGCTCTGTTGCAATATACTAGAGGGCTTTTTTAGTTGGCATGACAACGTTGGCGAAAATAAGCCCTGCTACTAGCGACATAAAAATCAAGAACACCTCTTGGCCTAAGTGATCGGCTTGTACAAAGTCTTGCCCCGAAATAAACGAGTTTAACCCGATATACGTTTTAGAACCCGGTACCAATACAATTAGCCCGTGCATAGCCACAATGGTAGCAGGCTGATTTGCAATGCGGGTGAAAGCATTGGCAAAAAGCCCTAGCGCAAATGCACCCACGAACGCGCCTAACCCAGGGCTCATGTAATCAGAACTCCATGCCGTCGCGCTGTAGGCAATAAAGGCCGCCGCCATTGCCCAAGGAATATGCTTAACGCGGGTGCGAAATATCGCCACTAGCGCTAAACATAACAAAAATACTGATAACCATGTTGCCCAATAAGGCAAAGATTCAGCAGGTTGATACACGTTTTCACCAAACAAGCTAAAGCCTGCAGATACGCCTAAAAAAGCACCAAAGTAAAGCTTGAACAACTGCATTACCGCGTCCATGGTGCGGGCGGTTCCTGATACCATGTTGCGGGACGACAGTTCAGCAAGCCCCATGGTAAGCGCAAGCCCAGGAACAAATACAATCACCGAAGACAGCACGATAAGAGGGATGTTAATACCTGGGTCGATATAAGTACCGATTGCACAAGTTAACAAGGCTGCAATAAAAGCCGTGGCGGGTTCAAGCATTAAGTTAACCCGTTTAGAACGCTCAGACCACAGCGTCCATACATAGGCAAGTAACCCTAGTAACCCTGACCAACCAATTTCAGCCCAGCTTGCTCCCATCAGCATGGCAAAGGCGCTGGTAGCCATACCAAAAGCACCGCCCGTAAGCCATTTTCCATACGGGCTGCCCATTGCATCAATTGCATCTAAACGCTTATCGGCTTCAGCAAGGGTAAGTTCACCACTTAGTAATGAGCCTGCAAGCTCGTCAGTAAGCGATAACGCGTTCATGTCTAAGTCGCCTGGGAGTAGGCGGGATGCATGGTTGTATTCGTCTTCGTGTCTGTCACTCCAAATAACAAAAGTTAATGAAGTGGGTGTGGAAATAAACGAGGCGTGCACGCCTAAGTAGGTGGCAACTTCTAATAAGTAAGCTTCTAATCGAAAAGCTGGCGTACCGTATTTATGCAGCATTTTGCCAAGCTTAACAATAAATCTCCGAATTTGAATAAATTCTACTGTGTCCAACGACTTGTCCTACTTGGGGGCTATATTTCAATAAAACCTAACGTGCATTCACCGCATAGGGCGGTAGCGAGAAAAAACCAAGCCAGTATTGAGAGATAAAATAGGTTTGGCTAAAATTTGCGCGGATTGTAGAGGCAAAATAACGATAACGCAAAAAACATTTATTATTTTTTCACATTAGAAAAACTAATCCATATTTTTAAGGCGGTTTGGGTGGCGGTGGACGATTTCCTGGTGGCCCTCGTCGCACATCACACCGCATACTGTCACCTTCAATAGCGCAGCCTTTAGGGGCACTAAAACAGCTCAAAATTTGATTGCTGCCGGTTGCGCCTGCATGGTAGTGGTAACCAATTCCTTCTTGTCCACCACCTCGGCTACCATCGATTGCATGCCCGCCACAGTCGTCAAGATCATCAGGTACTTGTCCATCAGGGTGCTTGCGTTCAAAAATAGTGAAACCGTCTAGCGCCACGCCTAACATTTTGCCATGGGTAGAAAGTGCAGTATCAATTGACGAGCACTCGGTTATTGCATGGTAGTGATAACCCACATGCGGATTCACGTGGCCGCCACAGTCATCAAAAGGGGCAAGAGTATAGGCGCCCAAAATGGCATCAACTGGCGCAGGCGCATCCATCTTTACACCGTTAAACGCGAGGCCAACACCACCATGAGGGTCGAATTGAGTAATACGAGAGGCTTTTTCAGGGTAGGCGGGGATGAGATACTGCTGGGGCTCTACATCTTCCGCGTATTCAGGTTGGCATTCAACGCAGTAGTTCTGATATTCAGGGGCAACATCGGGGCGCGCAGCAGCAAGGCAGGCATCTTTACTGTCGGTCACTTTAACTTCGCCAGTTTCAGGGTTAAATAGCTGCCAATTGTCATCACTGTAGAAGGTGGCTAGGTTTTCGATGAAGTTGCCATCTGCATCGTATACTTGGTTATCACTTAGCCAAATTCCCGTGTCTTCGGCGGTATCACTGATATTACGCGGGCACCACGGGCCTTTGTCATGGCCGATATCAATGCCGCTATTTACGGGCATTGTAACGATATAACAGCGAGTTTCAGTTCCATCGCTTAATGTGCAATCAACAAGGCTTTCGCTTATTGTAACGTCATCAGTAAAGTATTCGGTAATGGTTGGGAGTGAAGCGGTTGTGCTTTGTTTTTTGGCTTCATTTTGAGCGTGGACATGAGATTCTGAATTGGAATGATCGCCGCAGGCGGTGAGTGTACCAAGGGTTAACACCCCTGCGATCAACGCAAGTCTTCTATGATTGATATTCTTCATTGCCATGCTGTCCCCACTGTTAATACAAAGCTGCTTAGTAATAGTAGCTTACAAAGGACTTTTTGGATTAACAGTAAGAAACAATATTCGTTTAGTTATCACTTAACTAGCATGATGGGAAAGTGTTGTAGCCATAACTAGCGACTAGAAATAGGCGAAAACTTGTGGTTAGAAAAAGAGATATACAAAATGGCTAGCTGAAAGCCATCCAGTCTTTCCATACCGGCTCTAATCCTTTTGCTTCAATGGCGGCGGCCACCGAATTAACGGGGCGAGTATCATCTATATCAAACTGGTTAAGTGCTTCTGACGGCGCACTGTAACCGCCTGGTTGGGTTTGTGACCCTGCAGACATAGACGTAATACCCAGTGGCAGTACACCATCGCGAAAGCGCGCCGATTCGCGGGTAGACAATGACAATTCGGCTTGAGGGTTAAACAAGCGGTGAGCGCAAATTAACTGTAACAGTTGCGTTTCGTTTGGAAACTGCTGGGTGAGTAAATTAGCGGCGTCGTTAGTATTGCCTTCGCACTGTCGCAATCGCGGAAAAGAAATAGCTACCCGACTTCGCCAGTAATACTGCTGTATAAGCTGGCCGTGCAGGGCTGTCATAACACTATCGGTACGCCAATCTCCTAAGCCTAATAGGGCGCCAATGCCTATTTTATCGATACCTGCCGCGCCAATACGATCGCTGGCCTGTAAACGCCACAAGAAGTCCTGCTTTTTACCTCGGGTATGATATCGCGCGTACTCTTGAGGGTTATAGGTTTCTTGGTAAACCAGCACTGCGTCCACCCCTAACGACTTTAAGGTTTCATAGTCTTTTTGTGGCAACGGTTGCACTTCCATCATCACATTGCTCACGCTATCTCTGATTGAGGGTAATACTTCACTAAAATAAGGCATTCCCACCTTTTGTTCGTGCTCTCCTGTTACCAGCAATACTTGTGAAAATCCCAAGTCGGTAATGGCGGCTATTTCCTTTTCTATTTGGCTAAGGTTTAGCACCGTGCGCTTTATTTTGTTGCTCATGGTGAAGCCGCAGTAGGTACATTCGTTCGCACATAAGTTGGCAAGGTATAGCGGCACAAATAACCCCATGGTATTGCCAAACCGTGCGCGGGTTAGTGCTTGTGACTGCATGGCCATTTCCTCTACATAAGGGGCGGCAGCCGGCGATATTAACGCCATGAAATCATCTATATTTCGGCTAGTTTTAACCAACGCTTGCTCTACATGCTTGCTGGTTTTACTTTGAATAGAAAGGGCGATATTCGATAAGTCTTGCGACAAAAGTGTGCTTGCAATACGCATAACCAAATTACTCCTGCACCAAAAATTGAGTTAAGGGGCTAGAAGGCTCAGCATGTTGCTGTGTGTTGGGCATGCCCGCTTCGTAGGCTTTGCGGCCTATTTCAACGGCTTTAGAAAAAGCGCTCGCCATGGCAACAGGATTGCTTGCAGTAGCAATAGCCGTATTCACCAATACAGCATCTGCACCCATTTCCATGGCAGCCATGGCTTCGCTAGGTTTGCCGATACCCGCATCTACAATAACGGGCACATTCGCTTGCTCAATGATAATGCGCAAAAAAGGCGCCGTTTGTAACCCTTGGTTGGTGCCGATAGGCGCGCCTAATGGCATAACCGCTGCGCAGCCTACTTCTTCTAACCGCCTACATAGCACAGGGTCGGCATGGCAATAAGGCAGCACATTGAACCCTTTTTTCACTAATACTTCTGCGGCCTGTAAGGTTTCGATAGGGTCAGGTAAAAGGTGCTGCTGGTCAGGGTGAATCTCTAACTTTATCCATGGTGAACCTAGTACTTCATAAGCTAGCTCAGCAGCAAAAATAGCTTCTTGCGCATTTTTGGCACCAGAGGTGTTCGGTAAAAGCGTCACGTCTAATTCTTTTAACAAGGTTAAGGAATTATCATGTTCAATGTGCGCCGAAAGCCGTTTCATGGCTAAAGTAACCATGGTGCTTTTGGCACTTTTTACACTGCGTTTCATTATGCTTGGCGAGCTAAATTTACCTGTACCCATTAATAAACGAGATGAAAATGTTTGGTTAGCTAAGGTAAGCATTTACCCTCCTGCTACAAGCGTGAAAACGTCAAGCTTGTCGTTATGTTGTAAGTGGCTTTTACCCCAAAGAGGCTTGGCTAAAATACTGCCGTTTTTAGCCACAGCAGTGCCGTCTTGGCTTATGCCTTGGGCGGTTAGAAAAGCTAACACCGACGTATTTGCTGCACAGCTCACCTGTGTACCATTTAGTGAAATACTTATGCTAGACATTGGCATACCTCGCAGTGCTTGTAGGCCGGAAGTGAGAAAGATTGAAACTGAGCGGTGGCCACATTCATGATGGTATATTGGCCCCATGTA
This sequence comes from Alteromonas sp. CI.11.F.A3, assembly GCF_032925565.1. Classification (NCBI taxonomy): domain Bacteria; kingdom Pseudomonadati; phylum Pseudomonadota; class Gammaproteobacteria; order Alteromonadales; family Alteromonadaceae; genus Alteromonas; species Alteromonas sp. CI.11.F.A3. The sequence goes on along the minus strand of NZ_CP136708.1, from coordinate 4,649,935 downwards.
ATGTTTGCCTTGGGGTTGGCCATGTACAGTAGGGCCTGAGTAGCCTGAAAACACGCGGCCATGCCTACCACTGGGCCTAAAATACCTTGGCTGATACAGTCTTCTTGTACTGTGGTTTGTGCTAATAGACACGCATAACAACCACTGTCTGATCCATTGCAACGCAGGTTTATCGCTTGCCAGCTGTATTGGCTAGCGGCGGCAATAAAAAGCGCTTTGCGCTGACTTACGCAAGCGGCATTAATGGCTTTTCGAGTGGTGACATTGTCGCTGCAATCAAGCACACAATGGGCTTTGGATATCAATGAAGCTAAGTTACTGCTATCTGCTTGAACGTCAGCCAATTCAATCTGGGTGTGGGGGTTTAAAAGGCGCAGCTGCTCGTAACTTGCTTGTGTTTTGTGTTGGCCAATATGCGCTTGGTTAAATAACACTTGCCGGTGAATATTGCTTTTATCAATGGTGTCATGGTCTACCAATAGCACCTTGCCAATTCCGGCCCCTACCAAGTAACGCGCTGCAAGGGCACCTAGACCACCTAGCCCGATAATAACAGCGAAAGCGTGCTGAAGGCGCCCTTGACCCGCATCGTCAATGTCATCTAGTAGCAACTGACGACTATAGCGGCTAATGTCATCGGCAGACAAATTCGGACTATTCATAACTAAGCCCGAGGGGAACAGATGTACTAGCCTCGCCGAAGCTTTCACCAATACCGTTGCCATCGTTTATCTGTCGCAACAGATCGTGAAATTCCGCCGCGGGATCCGTAGCTTGCGTAATAGCACGCACCACCGCAATACCCGATACGCCAGTACTGGCTACCGGATTAATTCGGGTCAAATTAATACCTCCAATCGCCACGGTAGGGATATCTTCGCAAAGACGAACATAACGTGAAAGGCGATCGAGCCCTTGGGGTTTCGACGGCATGTCTTTCGTGGTAGTGGGAAATATATGGCCAAGTGCAATATAAGAGGGGTTTAGCCATTTTATGCGGTGCAGCTCACAGTAACCGTGAGTTGATATGCCCAGCCTAAGACCTGCGCGGGAAATGGCGAGTAAATTAGCCGATTCGAGATCTTCTTGCCCTAGGTGCACGCCGTAAGCTCCATGCTCAATGGCTAACTCCCAGTCATCATTTATGAATAACTGACAGGGCGTGTGCTTTACAATTTCTACAGCTTTAGCAATTTGTTTTGATTTGTGAGCCTGAGAGCCAAATTTTATTCTTAATTGAATAATCACAGCACCGGCTTTTACCAGTACTTCCAATTGGGATACATCACTTACCACTGGGTAGATACCCAAAGCGCAGTCGTTTAATTTGGGGAAATGCATCGGCGTTAAATGCCGAACTGGATCGTTTTCACCAAAACGAACAGAAGGGTAATGCACAGGGGTGAGTGGAAAGCCAACCAATTCTGCGCAATGAATATGATCGGCAGAACAAACTGAATTGCTCGAATACACAGAGGCGTTACGCACTTTATGTAAATAGGCATTAGCGAGCGTTAGTGCATCCTGAACATCATAATCACTTGCTACAAAACCTGCTAATGCACTGGCAAACATACAACCAGTGCCTCTAAGGTTCCCCATGTTATCTCTAGGTTGTTGAAAAAACCGAATCGCCTGCGTGGACACGAAAGTATCAATTGCAGTACTTTGCCAGTGCGCATGACCGCCCTTCACGTAAACAGCCTTAGCGCCGCGGGTGATAAGCGCCTGTGCCGCGGCTAATAGTGACTTCTCACAATGCACAGGCCAGCCCGTTAACTGTGATAACTCTTGTACGTTAGGGGTAACAATATCCACAGCTGTAATAAGTGAATCAATGCTTTGTTGGCTAAGTTCACTTAATACGCCGCCAGAGGAAGTCACTAACACAGGATCCCAAACAACAAAACAATTTGTGTTTTTATATTGTTTTAATTTTGCCACATGCTCACACAAAAATATGGCCTGCGGGGTGTTTGCAATGGCGCCTATTTTTATTGCCTTAGGGGGAAGTTCGCTTTCTAGGGCTTGCCATTGTGCATTTAGTGTATCGATACTTAGTGCGGATGCACTTCGCATGACTAAATGAGATTGGTTGGCAACTTGTGTGGTTAATACACATGCATGCACACTGATATCGGCAAGTGTTATGGCGTCGCGGGTTATACCCGCGCCTCCACTCGTATCTATGCCACCAATAGCCCACACCACAGGCTCTTCGCTCGTGGCGTGTGTTGTAGTTCTGATCACGGCAGTTGCACCTTGCTGTCGGCTTTGTGATAAAGCGCTGCGCCAGAATTGTTAAAGGCAGTAGCCATGTCTTGCATGCCTTTTTCTTGCTGTGCAGCTTCTTGATTAGCTTTTGCTACATCTCGCACTTCTTGAGAAATTTTCATCGAGCAAAACTTGGGGCCACACATAGAGCAAAAATGTGCCACTTTACCCGAAGCCTTAGGCAGCGTTTCATCGTGGTAGGCTCGGGCGGTATGAGGGTCTAATGCTAAGTTGAATTGGTCTTCCCAACGAAATTCAAAGCGGGCTTTTGACATGGCGTTATCGCGAATTTGGGCGCCAGGATGGCCCTTTGCTAAATCGGCAGCGTGTGCCGCAATTTTGTAGGTAATTAGCCCCTGCTTAACGTCTTCTTTGTTTGGTAGGCCCAAATGTTCTTTAGGGGTCACGTAACAAAGCATGGCGCAGCCATACCAGCCAATCATGGCGGCACCAATGCCTGAGGTAAAGTGGTCGTAACCTGGCGCAATATCGGTAGTTAACGGGCCTAACGTGTAAAAAGGCGCTTCATGACAATGGGTTAGTTGCTCTTCCATGTTGGCTTTAATCATATGCATTGGCACATGTCCTGGGCCTTCAATCATCACCTGAACATCATATTCCCACGCTATTTTAGTGAGCTCACCAAGGGTACGAAGTTCAGAAAATTGTGCTTCATCGTTTGCATCGGCCACGCTGCCTGGGCGTAATCCGTCGCCCAACGAAAGCGACACATCGTAAGCGGCGCAAATTTCACAAATATCGCGGAAACGTTCATACAAAAAACTTTGCTTGTGATGACTTAAACACCACTTAGCCATAATAGAGCCGCCACGAGACACAATGCCCGTTACTCGGTTTGCGGTAAGGGGCACGTATTCAAGCAATACGCCTGCGTGAATGGTGAAATAATCTACCCCTTGTTCGGCTTGCTCGATAAGGGTGTCTTTAAATAACGCCCAAGTAAGATCTTCGGCCACACCATTTACTTTCTCAAGGGCTTGGTAGATGGGTACAGTACCTAAGGGGATAGGGCTGTTACGGAGCAGCCATTCGCGGGTTTCGTGAATATTGCGGCCAGTGGATAAATCCATAAGGGTATCGGCGCCCCAGCGTGTAGACCACACCAGCTTTTCCACCTCCTCTTCAATAGATGAAGTTACCGCTGAATTCCCAATGTTGGCGTTAATCTTAACTAAAAAATTGCGGCCTATAATCATAGGTTCTAGTTCAGGGTGGTTTATGTTCGCTGGAATAATCGCGCGCCCTGCGGCCACTTCTTGGCGAACAAACTCAGGGGTAATGTTCGAAGGCAGATTGGCGCCGAAGTGTTCACCTTTATGTTGCTGACTTAGCGGGTTGTCTTTAAGCGCATCGCGACCCATATTTTCGCGAATAGCAATGTATTCCATCTCGGGCGTGACAATGCCTTGGCGAGCGTAATGCAGCTGAGTCACGTTTTTACCTTCTAGGGCTTTACGTGGTTTCAATGTGCGGGTGAAGCGAAAGTCTTCGGTAATGATGTCTTGTTCACGTTGCTTCGCGAAGTGCGACGATACCCCTTCAAGCTGGTACGTGTTTTCACGCTCTTTAATCCAGCTTTCTCGTAACGGCGCTAACCCTTTTTGCACATTGATGGTTACATCAGGATCGCCATAGGGGCCTGAAGTGTCGTACACCCCAATGGGAGGGTTACTTTCAAGTATGGGGTTTTCTTCAGTACCGCCGATTAAGCTGTCGTGCTGATGAATCAGTCGCATAGCAACGTTAATATCGTCGCGGCTGCCTTTTTCGTAGTGGCGGGTAGAATTAGGGTAGGCCTCACCGGCCAATTGATTAATAAAGTCTTGCGCCTGTTGGCGCTGTTCGCGTCGAGTCGACATAGCATTTTCGCCTGTTAGTTTAGGTTATAAAATGCTTGTCAGGAGTGGAGGAGAGAATACAAAGGGCGCAAAAGCATGACCGGTGGTGCAGGCAAAATCCCTAGGGATAAATTCTTGCCATACTACATGGTTTCACTTTTACAATTTACGACTTACCACTTTGTACTTTCTTGTTCCCTTCGCAGGTATTAGCCTGATCAGGTTCAACGGATCCCGCTTTCGCGGTCTCAGCTCACTGGGTTAATTCAGTTGAGCACTCCGACAAGTAACTGTATTTAGTATAAAGCGAAAGAAATTGAAATTTCAAGCCTTGTGGTGGACGCGAGAGCGAACTCACCTTAGAAATACGGCGTACACCCATCCATGGGGCCTCTGCTGGCAGCATCCATGCTGCAGAAGATTTCTAAGGTGAGCTCGCTCTCGCTTGCTCAAGGGAAATTTCTGTGGAAGAGGAGAGGAAACACGGCGTAGACCCTTCCATGGGGCCTCTCTACAGCATCCATGCTGTAGAAGGTTTCTGAGAAACACACCCTCCCCCTCTAGCAAACCTTGAAGTTTTAGAGAGGGAGGGATGTGTAGGGCCTCTGCTGGCAGCATCCATGCTGTAGAAGACTTCTAAGGTGAACGCACTAACCCTCTTGTTCAAGGTGAAATTTAGCGGGGGAGAGGAGAGGAAGATACGGCGTGAACCCATCCATGGTGCCTCTGCTGGCAGCATCCATGCTGCAGAAGGTTTCTAAGGTGAGTTCGCTATTGTTTGCTAAAGGGAGGGAAGGTATAAGTGGTTAAGTGTGATTAAATTATATTCATGTAAATAAACGATAAAAAGGCCCCTAAAAGGGGCCTTTGCTTACAGGATGTTCGTTGAGCGGTTTTATATTTGTATCCGCAGCTAACCTTTCATCGATTAGAAATTACGTCTAACGGTAACGCCGTAAGTGCGTGGCTTAGCGTAAGAAATTTGCGAAGTACCGTAGAAGCCTGATACGTCAAAACCAATTAATTCGTGATCTGAATCGGTCAAGTTATCTACGTAAGCTGCTACGCTCCATAAATCTTCTTTGTCAGTCCAGGTAATGCGAGCATCGGCTTTGAAGTGGCTTTCGATGGTATGCGCCGTAAAGTTACGAGCATTGTGGAAAGATTCTGACTGGTATGAACCGCTTACCAATGCCGCAACGCTGCCGCTGTCTATATCCCACGTATAGCGTACTAAACCAGATGATTGCCATTCAGGTGTGTACGGTGGAGTCGTGTCTACAAATACGCCTGAAGCCACTTCTAAATCTTCTACCACTGCATCGGTGTAAGACACGCCAAACATGATGTCTAACGCATCAATGGGGTTTAATAGTAGTTCAACTTCAGCACCGGTAAATTGGGCGTCTTCGTTGAAAACCACACCGGCATTGTTTACCCATGAGAACGACTGATAATCAGAGTAGTCATAGTAGAAAATACTGCTGTTTAGTTGTGCTTTGCCGTCCATTAAAGTTAGCTTAGCACCTGCTTCATAGGCGAGAAGTACTTCGGCGTCGTAAGTGCTAAAACTACCGCCTAAAGGCGCGTTGAAGTTACCTGCTTTTACGCCTCGGTTGATACCCGCGTACAATAGGGTGTCTGAGTTTGGTTTATAGTCTAACTGAAGCTTTGCAGACCACATGGTTTCATCGTTATCCATGGCTACATCTACCAATGGATCAAGGCTGTAATCTACTTCAATATCTCGGTCTACCAAGTTAGCGTTTTGGCGCAATTGGCCGTCCATCGACTTATTTTCACGTACTAAACGTAAGCCCGATACTAGTACGAGTTCGTCGGTTAAATCGTAGTCGATTTGCCCAAATACTGAGTATGAATCGGTATCGATAGTGGCTAATGTATTTTGCTCTTCACCGGCTAAATAACCACCCGTTGGGCTAGCTGCTAGACCTTGTAAGTAGTCGGTTTCAATGCTTAAGTAATAAAAGCCAGCCACCCACTTACTGTTCATGGTGTTGCCACTTACACGCAATTCTTCACTGAACTGGGTGATGTCGCCATCTGATTGGAAAATCAGTTCTGGTGAAGCGGTTTGATCCGAATCTAGGCCGATAACACGGGTGAAGTTTTTCCAGTCGGTCACCGAGGTAAAGGTGAAGTCGTCAAAATCATATTCGTAAGTTGCTGCTAGGCCGCGAGACTTAATTTTGTTTTGATCGTCAAAAGCGAAATCTTTATTTACTTTCTCGCCGCTGCCATCAGGGTCGATGTTACCGTTGAAATCGCCGCCTTGAACTGGGCGCAGTGGGTCGCCGTTAAAGTTTCCGTCTACACAAGCCCCAGCTTGAATAGTGTCACAGCCTAGTGGATCATCAGCGGCATAAATAACATCGATAACATTACCTGCAGCGTCTTTAACTTCTGTGGTATTAACTACCTGATAAGGGCCCTCACTTTTTGTGGTATCGGCCCAGTTTGCACTAACTAATAAATTTGAATTCGCACTTAAATCGAAGTTTAACTGCGCGCGAAACGCTTTGGTGTCATCGTTGTAACCGTCTTCACCGCCGCCAATGCTTCCGGCGCGAGTATCTGGCGCAGCTTCATCTTCGTATACGTTTTCTAAAATGTTACCCATTCTGTTGGCCATAACAGAAATACGGCCAGATACTTTATCGCTTAGTGCACCAGATACCGCACCTTCAAAGCGTTTTTGCTCGAAACTGGCAAAGGTAAGTTCAGCGTAGCCTTCCACTTCTTCGGTAGGCTTAGCAGTAATCGTATTTACCATACCGCCAGTGGCGTTACGGCCAAAAAGGGTGCCTTGTGGGCCTTTTAATATTTCAACACGAGATATATCGAATAAACCAAATGTTTGCGCTTGTGTACTGGCTAAATACCCGCCATCTACGTAAACCGCTACAGGTGCTTCAGCAATGTCGGCGTAATCGTTTTGTACCACACCACGAATGTTAAAGATGGCACGTTGACCACCAATATCACCAGCTAGGGAAACACCTGGCGTAAATGCAATAAGGTCGGTGCTGCTTTCAAAGCCCAATGACTCCATCTGTTCGCCACTAAATGCAGTTACCGCAATACTTACGTCGTTTATGTATTGCTCACGCTTTTGCGAAGTAACCGTAATTTTTTCAAGTACCACCGAATCTGCTGCTGCGGTGTATGAAGATTGAAGTGCTAATCCTATTGCTAAAGCGCATAGCGTCTGTTTCGATTTCATCATGTGTTCCCTTCTTGTTGTTGTTACATCTACAAACTACATAGAAGTATTTTTTTTGTTTTTTATTTGATTAACTTTTGTTCTAACGAAACTAAAGGGGTTTTACCAAGGGGTAAATATTCATGTGTCGAAGTCATGTTTCATGTTTATGAAACTAAGTGGCACTTACTTTCCTAAGTTTACAATATATTAACAATAAGGCAGTATTGGTTACTTCGAACTGTTTGTGTTTAAGTGTATGATATTTATAGATAAAAAGAGGGTTTTGGGGCGATGAAGCTGTTTTGGGGTGAAGGATTAGTTGATATGGGTATAAGAAAATGCGATAGCGTAGGGCTAAGTTACGCGCAAATTAAATGACAATAATTTACGTGAAACTCGCCCTAGGCTAGTCATCGAATTTAGCGGAAAGCAGGGATAACTTCTTTGCCGTAACGAGTGATAATATTTTCTTCATCACCGTTATCTAAATAGATATTAAATTGCGTGGTCCCCGCGTTTTTAAGCGCTTGGATTTTAGTAATGTGATCTTCAGCTTCACCCAATACACAGAAGCTTTTTACGATGTCGTCAGTAATAAAGTCTAGGTAAGGGTTATCACTTTGACCATGCTTCGAGTAATCGTAGCCACGACGTTGTTCAATATAATCGGTTAAGCTTTTTGGTACTAAGCCTGAATCTGTACCGTATTTTTCAACAATGTCAGCTACGTGATTACCTACCATGGCAGGGAACCATTTGGTTTTTTCAATACAGGTTTCCATATCACCGAAGTAAGCAGGCGCAGCGGCTTGTACTTTAAAGTTGCTCATGTCGCGCTCAACTTTGTTCCCGGCATCTTGGCACTGTTGACCAAACCATTGCACCAAATCTGGGTCGCCAATTTGAAGAATGACACCATCGCCATGCTCGCCAGCTACTGCTAGGGCTTTCGGGCCATAAGCGCCTACCCATACAGGTAGTTCATAACCTGTTGCCCATGGGAATTTAACCGGCTTTTCGCATTCGCCGTACATGACTTCTTCACCGCGCACCATGGCTTTCACTTTATGAGTGAATTCGGTTAAGCGGGCTAGGTTCGCAGGCTTTTTACCCATTACGCGCATAGAAGAATCGCCCCGGCCTAAACCAATGTCGAAACGGCCATTACTTTGTAGTGCCAAACTGGCGTACAAACTTGCCGCTACCGACCAATCACGTACGTTAGGGTTGGTCACACACGGGCCAAAGCGCATTTTGGTGGTGTGCTCCATACACATTGCCATTGCCACGAATGACTCACGCCAAAGAATGTGCGAATCGTAAAACCAACAATAATCGAAACCGGCTTCTTCAGCCATTTTTACTAACTTACGGGCACGATCTGGGCTAACAAAGCCTTTAAAAGTGATACCAAATTCCATGAGTTCTTCCTCTGCTTTTTCTATTTTGTTTAATACGTGTCTTTGCTTAATTTATTTAGCCGCTAACAACGAGTAGCTAATCACTAGCGGCTTACATTATTTTTCACATCGCGGTTTAATGATCTGGCGGGCAAATACGAATGCCCGCATGACTAAATGGCACTGCTTTGGATATGTTTAAGCGAATTAAAATAGGGGTAATGGCTTCAATACAGCGTGCACTTTCCGCTAGGCCAGCGTTGTAACTTTGCACGCCTAAGCTATCTAGCAATCCAATCACTTTGTTTTTAGCTTCTAGTTGATTACCGCAGACCAAAATGTCGCAGTTAATGCTTTGCTCAAGATTGTTAAGGGTGACAGCTGAGACATTATGAAGTGCTCCTACTACGGCATAGTCGTCTCCCAATAATGCTTGTGCAGACTCTGTGGCCGAGCCTTCTGGCGGCATAGCAACTGCTTTAGGGTTGTTTTCAGCTAAAGGCACAACAATGTCGATAACAATTTTGTCGCGAAGCAATGGGCGGATTTGATCTAACGTAGCGTGATGCGCGGCCCAGGGTACTGAGATAATCACGAATTCATCAGCCGCCGATGTGGCTGCAATAGTATCTGTGCCGCTGATGGTGCCAGTGGTAGCAGTACTTGACGCTGCAATAGATTCTTGTAGTGCTAGGGCTTTTTCTGCTGCCCGTTCACCGTCTCGTGAACCAATAACAACGTCTATTCCCGCTAGAGCGAAGCGTTTTGCTAGCCCTGAGCCTTGCGGGCCAGTGCCGCCTAAAATAGCAATCTTCATGCGAATAAATCCTCTTGGGTTGGTCTTAACAGGTCTGAGGCTTTACTGTCTGGGTTACTTTCCCATTCAAGCCCTTTAAATAAAATAACGGGGCACTTACCTTGTTTACTCATCAACAAGCCTGAGGCTGCGGCAAGTTCATCGGAAAGGGCTGGTGCGGTAACTTTTAGGGGGCGACCCCACGCATCACATTCACCATAAAGTGGGTTTAGCGCAGGCACATTCGCTACGCCAATGGCCACGTTGGTTTGGCCTAAACGCCATGGGCGGCCAAAGGTGTCGCTTATCACTACCCCAATACTGTGCTTTGGTGCGCCGTAATATTTGCATAAGCCTTCAGCAATAATGCGAGCGCTGGCATCAGGGTCTTTAGGCAATAAAATCAGTTCGCCTGGGTTGTCGGTATTCGATTCATCCACCGCAGCATTGGCACTTATATGACCTAATCTGTGCTCGGTTATAATAATCCCTTCGTTGGCAGCAGGGTGTTTATGCACTTTTACCAAGCGGGTAGATTCGGACAGAATGACGGTAACTTTACGAGGGTCTTTATTTACCTTTTCAGCCACGTCGATGGCTTCTTCGGTAGGAGTAATATCGTCAATATGGCAAACCGCGCCTTCGGCTTTTGATATGATTTTTTGGGCTATAACCAGTACATCGCCTTCACGCAAAACCTGTTGCTGTGCGGTAAGCTTTTCAATTATCAATCCCACAAGATTGTCGCCTTCGCGAATATCCGGTAAGCCTTCTATGGTATTGATGGTAAGTGCTCGCATATTTTCTACCTTAAGCAATCAGAGAATCGACAACGTCATTCACGTGACGAAGATCGTCTGGATGGTCGATGTCTTGACTTAAGTATTTAGGCTGAACGGTCACGCACTTTAAGCCTTTTTCCATGGCTGCCTGATGGTGCTCATAAGATGATGATTTACCAAATGCAAAATCAATAGCGTTAGGGGGCGTGGTGCATAGTGCGTTGGTGCCGCCATCATACGCACTGCCAATGACTACCGAGGTGTCGCCTGAAGCAAGCGCCGCAATAGAATTCAGCTCTTTTTCCTCTAGCCGAGCAATATCTGCAGGCAAGATAAGTTGGTGGCTAAAGCCATTCGACATGCTCCATTCGGTGGCTTGCGCCAAGGCTGTGTTTAAGTTGCTGCCTTTGGCTTCAAATATCACTTTGCAGCCCAAGCTGGTGGCTAAATCGGCGATGTAAAGCGACGGCGTTACGACCAGTTTTTGCCATTGTGGAAATGAACCGTTTAACGACATAAGGGTTTTCTTAAACAGCTTAATGGCCAAGGCCTTGCGCACGCTGGCAGGCAAATGTGGTGACAAACGCTGCTTGCTGAATGCCGGATCTTTCATTGGAATAACAACGCATAGTTTATGCACAAGGCACCTCCGGTTGATAAGCGGTGGCCGCCGAAATAACCTCTTCCATTAGGGCTACTTTGTCTTGATCTGATTTCATCAAGGTTTTAGTACAGTGGGCGTATAAGCCGAAGCTTTCGACGACGTCTGTATCGCCTTCATCTTGATTATCAATGACCAATACATCGCAAAGGTCTTGGTAAAACTCAGCGATGCCCTTGTTACCAGGTGTATAACGCATTTGCTGTAGTAGTTTTTCAGCAGGGCCTTTTATGGCTTTGCCACCAATAAGTGGTGACACCGCAATTTTCGTGGCATCGCTTGCTGTAATTGCATCGCGAAATTGGGGTATAGCTAGCATGGGAGCGATACTGAGTAATGGGTTGCTAGGGGCAAAAACGATAATGTCAGCAGCGCTAATGGCCGCCAACACTTCAGGTGTAGCAGAAGCAAGATTTGCCCCTTCGTACGCAATATTGGTTACGTTAGCTTCGCAGCGTTGGTGTACAAAATACGTCTGAAAATCTACCCAGCCATTTTCAGTTTCAAGACGAGTTTGCAGGGTATCGTCGGTAGCTGGCAGCAAAGGGACGGTAATACCTAATCGGGTAGTAATTTGGCGCGTGATTGCCGTCATGCTAGTCCCTTCAGCCCGCTTAGCACTTCTAAAAATATGGGTAGCAATATCCATATCCCCTAAGTGCATCCAGGTGCTTGAGCCAAACTGTGCAAGCCGAGACAATATACGGCAGCTGTCGTTTTGTAGCCCCCAGCCAGTGACTGGATTCACTTCGTTCGCTAACGTGTAGGTAAGCGTATCTAGGTCGGGCGATACCCATAAATTATGAAACTCGTCGTCATCACCCACATTACCAATAATGGTTAGGTTTTCTTTGTAGGCAGATTGATAAAGTCCTTTAGCGGCTTTTGCACCGCCTACGCCGCCGGCTAACAACACAATGTTTTTCATGCGCTTACCTTCACGGGAATGTGAGATGCTGCGTTAAAAGGGCTAAAGGCTGTTGTGTCTTTTAGTGGGGCTGCGGGGCTAGCAGTTTCTGAGCCCACAAGTGCCGCTTGGTGAGCAGGCTTTTTGTCACGGCCGTACGGAGTAATTACGTCGTACAAAGTATTACGCTGATGTGCATTTAGCCCAGCGCGCTGGATAAAGTTCACCATATCCCGAGGGACAATTTCTTGGCCGTGGCTAGCCCCAGCTGCACGAGAAATACTCTCGTTCATTAGGGTGCCGCCCAAATCATTGGCGCCTGCACGAAGCACTTTCGACGCCATATCGGGGCCCATTTTTACCCATGAGGCTTGAATGTTATCGATATAGCCTTGTAATACTAATCGCGCAATGGCGTGCATTTTGAAGTGCTCATCGGCAGTGGGGCCGGTTCTTACTTCGCTAGGATTATTCTTATAAAGGGGGCTGTCGTTATGTATAAAGCCTAACGGAACAAATTCAGTAAAGCCGCCAGTACGTGCTTGCAGGTCACGCAATAAAATAAGGTGAGCGGCCCAGTGAGATGGCCCATCTATGTGCCCATACATTATGGTAGACGTGGTCGGTAAGCCAACATTGTGCGCAGTTTCGATAATTTTAAGCCAGTTTTCGGTGCTAAGTTTGTTTTTGGTTAGCTTGCGTCTTACTTCGGTATCTAGAATTTCAGCAGCGGTACCAGGCATCGATGCCAAGCCGCGCTGTTTTAAGTCGGTTAATAAATCTGTGTAGCTTTTGCGGCCTTTCATTGCGCCATACCAAATTTCAAAAGGCGAATAGGCATGAATATGAATATCGGGCACGGTAGATGACACTGTATCAAGTAAATCGCCGTAAAAACTGGCGGGTAAGTCAGGATGCAAACCGCCTTGTACACAAATTTCTGTGGCGCCGCGAGCGTGGGCTTCTTTGGCTCTTGCGGCTACTTGATGAGGCGCTAAAAACTCTGCATCGCCAGCGTTTTTGTTCACCCCAAAGTTACAAAACTGGCAGCCCATGTGACAGACGTTAGTAAAATTAATATTACGGGTTATTACAAACGACGCATCATTGCCGGTGCGCAATTCTCGGACAATATCAGCGGTATGCAACAAGGCATCAGTTTCCGGCCCTTGGCAATAAAACAAGGCTTCCGCTTCTTCGTGATTAAGCATTTTGCCTTCTAAAGCCCGCTGTAAAATATGGGCAATACCAGGGCGAAGTTGGCTTAGCTTAGTTTGAATAGGTGTATCGCTGTAGGGCAAGGTGAAATCGCCTGCAGGCGTTAAGTCGCAAGGTGAAACCGAGGTGATATTTTGCAGAATGTTACCCATGAGCAACTCCTTGAAAAGTGGTGTTATCAATACATTGCTCTACGGCTAGACCATCGTTGCGCCAAGCAGGCATGGCTTGATGCAGCGCTTTGGTGACGTAACGTTCGCCAGCTTGTAGGTACTTCGGATAAACGGTTAAACGCTCTTGCAATGCATAGCCTTGTTGCTCGCAAGCGCTAGCTAATTCTGTAATCTGTGGCCAGCTACGCTCAGGATTAATAAAGTCTTTCGTTAACGGTGAAATACCACCCCAATCGTTAATGCCAGCGGCTATGTAATGAGGATATTCTTGGGCTAAATTAGGCGGTGCTTGCAGTGAAATTGCTGGGTCTAAAATTAACCGAGCCATAGCCAACGTACGGCGCATGTCATCAAGAGTAGGCTCTGGCGCATTGGCCATCGCTGTACCTTCTTTTGCGCGAAAGTTCTGAATAATCACTTCTTGAATATGGCCATACTCTTGGTACAAGCTATTAATGGCAATGAGGCTATCAACACGTTCTTCCCAGGTTTCACCAATGCCGATAAGAATGCCGGTGGTGAAGGGAATATCTAGCTTTCCAGCGTCTTCCAGCGTCTTTATGCGAATACCCGGTACCTTGTCAGGACATGCATAATGGGGTTGGCCTTTTTTCATCAAACGGTCGCTTGTACATTCGAGCATCATACCCATGCTGCCGCTGACGTTTTTCAACTGTTTTAGTTCGTTAAAAGTTAACGTTCCTGCATTCACGTGAGGGATCATCAAGCTTTTATCCAGCACCATCTCGCACACTTCGGTAAGGTAATCAACCATGCTGGTATGGCCCAATGTTGCCAACCAATCTTTCGCGTAGCGATAACGCTTCTCGGGTTTTTCGCCCAAGCTGAACAAGGCTTCTTTACACCCTTGGGCTTGGCCTTTTAAAACGGAAGCCAATACTTGGCTTGGATTTAAGATATTGGCTTGGCCTGAGTCTGGGTGTTTTACAAATGTGCAATAACCACAGGTATCCCGACACATGTTAGTCAGCGGAATAAAGATTTTTCGCGAGTAAGTAAGAGTGTTAGGCCAGTGCGTATCGCGAACGCCTGCAGCTTGTTCGCAAAGTGCATCTAGCTGTGAACCTGTTGCATGTTCAAGGGCAATGGCGTGTTGGCGCGATAGCATAATGGGCGTCTCCTGCAAGTAAAGTTAATGCACTAAATATTCAATTTAGGCTGTTGCTTTTTTAATCTTTACCACGGTTTTTACCAAATGGTAAAGAAAATATTTGCAGGTTTTTTTGGTGCGAAGTGTGTATCAAAATAGAGCAAATTGGGTGTGGTAGTAGGGTAGTTAATAGGTATAAATGATAAGGTTTTTATACTTAAAGTTGTTTTATAACAGTGTTTTATTGTTTTTCTTTGATGGTGGTGGAATAGGGGGAGTAGAAAGTAAAAGGCGCGCTTTTAAGATGAAGCGCGCCAAAAAAAGCAGGGTAAATTAATTTTTATGCACTAGTGTTGTGCATCTAGGGCACTTAAAACGAAATTGCATAAAAATTCAGTGGCCTCGTTAAAATCATCTTGATCTAAAGACGGCTTTCCTAACAGCAATTGAATTTGCGTAGAGAAGTCGGCATAGGTTTGCGTGGCAGCCCAAATGGTAAAAAACAGATGCTTAGGATCGACAGGGCGAATGTGGCCAGCGGCTATCCAACGCTCAATAATTTTTACGTCTCGTTCAAACGCAGGCTTTAAATTTTCTATCAAATAAGTTTTCAGTACCGGTGCGCCATTAATGATTTCATGAGCGAACACTTTTGACCCATTGGGATAATCACGAGACAGCTCTATTTTCTGCTGAATGTACTGACGAATGGTACTGGCGGGTGATGCCTCAGGGTCGTCGTTGAACTGCATTTTCTCAAGCCATAAATCAATCATGTTTTCGAGTACGGCTTGGTACAACTTATCTTTGCCTGGGAAGTAATACAAAATGAGCTGTTTAGAGATACCGGCTTGTTGCGCCACCGCATCCATTGAAGAGCCAGCAAACCCTTTTTGTGCAAATACCTCTTCGGCGGCGCGTAGAATTCCGGCCTCTGTTTTTGCACGATTGGCCTGCGTCTTTGTAGGTTTTGTCATTTTTATGTCCTGTTACCGCTTCCATGTGGCGTTGTTAACATCTGCCACCTGTTATTTTTTTCGTTTTCTTTACCGCTTACTAAGCTCGAATGTCACTTAGTCATTGTAGTTGCGATGCTAAATAGCAATGGGCTCTTCCTTCCCATGTTCTTTGGCAAGCGCTTCTAAAAATAGCTCTACCAAACGTGTGGGCTTAGGTGACTTACGATAGATGGCCGCGAATTCACAATGATAGGCGAAATTTTTAGGTTCGATAGCCCGCATCTGGCCTTTCTTTACGAAAGATTCCGCATAATGATCAGGCAAGAAGCCTAAATAACACCCCGAAGAAATAAGTGTGGCAATACCTTCTTGATCGTTCGCTACCGCCATTTTATTGAGCCCCAGAGACATACTTTTATCCATATTGGGGCTGTGAAAGCTTAGCCCGGCATATTTGGCTTCACATATTTCTTCACGGGGAATATCTCCAAGCTCAATGTAGAAAGGGTGTTTTCTTCCGCAATACAGGTGCATTTGCTCACCAAACAAGGGTAAGTAATTCAAACTTGAAGAAGAGCGGTGGGTGGGAATAATACCAATATGATAACGCCCATCTAAAATTCCCTGCTCAATAGTATTTACTGGCACCACATGAATTTCTACGTTCACATTAGGGGCTTGTTGTTGATAGGTGTAAATGGCTTCATTCACCTTACAAGCATCGTTCGACACGGTTTTATCGAACATGGCGACCACCACATTGCCCTGCAAATGTCTGTGCATATCGTTGACTTCGTTTCTAAAGTCTTGCAACGACAGCAACAATCGCTGTGTAGACTCATAAATTCGCTTGCCCTCTTCGGTAAGCGAAAACCCCCCGCGGCCACGATGGCAAAGCACCATGCCTAACCGGGTTTCTAAATCTTTTAAATGCCGGCTAATGGTAGAACGCCCAATATTGAGTTCAAGCTCGGCAGCAGAAAGGCCGCCAGCCTGTGCTACCACTATGAATACTCTCAATAAGCGAATGTCTGTGTCTGATAGGTTTCCAAGGATTGCGCGCATAGTTTCATATTTATGAAAGTAAGATTTGAATATTTATAATTTATCGAACTTATGTGGCTGGGTAAAGTAGACCAAGTGAACAAATACCATAGGAAAACAATTATGACCCAGTGGGCTTCCAAGCTATCACAACCGCAAATGGACGCGTTGTGGATGCCTTACACTGCAAATCGCCAGTTTAAAGCATCGCCTAAAATGATTACCGGTGCACAGGGCAATTACCTCATTGATGACAATGGTCGTAAAATCTTTGATGGATTATCTGGGTTATGGACATGCGGCGCAGGGCACAACCGCCCTGAAATTGCTGAAGCAGTCGCTAAACAGTTAACAACGCTAGATTATGCCCCCGCCTTTCAGTACGGCCACAATCTGGCGTTTGAACTAGCCGACAGGCTAGCCAACATGGCGCCAGCCGATATCAATAAAGTGTTTTTCACTAACTCAGGTTCTGAAGCGGCTGATACTTCGACCAAAATTGCTCGTGCTTATTGGCGCCAGCAAGGACAGCCTACCAAGACCCGAATTATTGGTCGCGCGAAGGGCTATCACGGTGCTAGCTGGGGCGGCATTAGCTTCGGCGGTATTGGCGCAAACCGCAAGATGTGGGGGCCAGCCATGGAGTCTGATCACCTTTCACATACCTTGCTGCCGAATAATCAATTCTGCAAAGGCGCACCGAACTATGGTGAAGAGCTTGCTGATGAGCTTATCGAAATGGTGGCATTACATGATGCGTCGAACATTGCGGCGGTGATTGTTGAACCAATGAGTGGTTCTGCAGGGGTTATTGTTCCGCCAAAAGCCTATTTACGCCGCTTACGTGAATTGTGTAACCAGTACGATATTCTGCTTATTTTCGATGAAGTGATTACCGGCTTTGGCCGCACAGGTAGCTTATTCGGCGCCGATGCGTTTGATGTAGTGCCCGATATGATTAACGTGGCCAAGCAAATCACCAATGGCGCCGTTCCTATGGGCGCGGTTCTGGCTCGCGAGTTTATTTACGATACCGTAGTTAACGCTGGCGGTGCCGATTACAACATTGAATTACCACATGGTTATACCTATTCAGGCCACCCAGTTGCCTGCGCGGCCGCCATGGCTGCGCTCGATATTTTAGAACAAGAAAAACTCGTCAGCCGTGTTGCCGAACTTAGCCCTTACTTTGAAGAAGCGGTGCATAGCTTAAAAGGCATGCCATTCGTTAGCGATATTCGAAACTTCGGCTTTGCCGCAGGGTTTAGCATTGAAAGCTACCCAGGCGAACCAGCTAGACGCCCTTATGAAATCGCTGATGCCATGTGGAAGAAAGGATTTTACGTACGCTACGGCGGCGACACTATTCAGTTAGGCCTTCCGTTTACCACTGAAAAAGCGGAAATCGATACCTTAATTAACGCGATGCAAGACACTTTAATGGGCAAGTAGGCCTTTACCGTTTTGATCCACTTACGCAAAAAAGAGACACAGATATGACTTCATTGGTAGGACACTTTATTCACGGCGAACACGTAGCGCCGCAAGATGGAAATTTGATTGATATTCACAACCCTTCTACTGGCGCTGTGTGCGGACAAGTAGAAATGGCGTCGTCGGCATTGGTACAAAAAGCGATAGATTCAGCGAAAACGGCGTACCCAGCATGGCGCGCCACGCCACCTGCAAAGCGTGCACAGGTTATGTTTCGCTTAAAAGTATTGCTAGAGCAACACAGCGACAAGATTTGCGAATTAATTAGTGAAGAGCACGGCAAAGTGCTACACGATGCCAAAGGTGAATTACAACGTGGTATTGAAAACGTTGAGTTTGCTTGTGGTATGCCTCAATTACTTAAAGGCGAACACAGTAAAGACGTGGGCCCAGGTATAGACGCGTGGAGTGAATTTCAGCCGCTAGGTGTAGTGACAGGTATTACACCGTTTAACTTTCCGGCCATGGTGCCGTTATGGATGTGGCCCAGCGCTATCATGTGTGGCAACACCTTTGTGTTAAAACCGTCTGAAAAAGACCCTTCCAGCGCGTTATACATAGCTGCACTTGCGGCAGAAGCCGGTTTACCGCCGGGGGTGCTGAATGTAGTAAATGGTGATAAATCTGCTGTCGACCAACTATTAGAAGACCCGACCATTCAAGCGGTAAGCTTTGTAGGTTCAACGCCAGTAGCCGAGGCTATCTATCAAAAAGCCAGTGCAAATGGTAAGCGTTGCCAAGCATTAGGTGGCGCTAAAAACCACGCGATTGTCATGCCAGATGCTGATGTTGATAACGTAGTAAATGCGCTAATGGGCGCGGCGTTTGGCTCATGCGGCGAGCGCTGTATGGCGTTATCGGTAGTGCTTGCGGTAGGTGATGCAATGGGCGATACCCTGCGCGACAGGTTATCAGCGCAAATTGAAACCTTAAAAGTGGGTGCAGGTAACGATAACAGCAATGACATGGGGCCGTTAATTAGCGCTCAACATTTCGATACCGTGAGTGGATTCATTGACTCCGGCGTTAACCAAGAAGCTGATTTAGTCAGCGATGGTAGAAAGCTCAGTGTAGAAGGTTTTGAAGATGGCTATTTCTTAGGGGCCACTTTGTTCGACAAAGTAAAACCTCACATGGAAATTTATCAAAAAGAGATTTTTGGCCCTGTCCTTGTGATGCTACGTGTACCTGATATGCAAACGGCACTTGAGCTAATTAACGAGCACGAATACGGAAATGGCACCTGCATTTTCACCCGTGACGGTGAAGCCGCTCGTTTCTTTATCGACCAAGTTCAAGTAGGCATGGTGGGTGTGAATGTACCTTTGCCTGTGCCTGTGTCTTACCACAGTTTTGGTGGATGGAAGCGCTCATTGTTTGGAGACTTACATGCCTACGGGCCAGACTCTGTACGTTTCTACACGCGCAGAAAAGCCATTACACAACGCTGGCCTTCAACGAATTTGCGTGAAGGCAGTCAATTTTCTTTTCCTAGTAACTAGTATCTAAACCAACAAAGTTCGCTATATCAGCGAACTTTGTTGGTCATAAAAAACCGGTGCACGGCCTCTAGTACGACCGCTGGCATAAATGTTGAAAGCTCAAAATATAAAGATTTACCATTCGGTCAATTTTTATTGTTTTACCGGTATTAAGTAAGCGCCTAAAAATAAAATAGCGCATTAGACAAAAGAATAATCACGCCCTTTGCTTTAGGCGTCTCAGCAACAGTAGCGTTACATAATAAACAGTGAACAATCAGCATAAAAATAGAGAAAAAATTTATTTACCGTTTGGTAAATAAAGTTATCAAGATTGCACTCTTATAGTACGTTCGTTGAGCTAACTTGGGGCAAAGTGTTAATAGGAATAACCTTCCACCTGCGAGGACAAAACAATGGATAAGCTTAGAATTAACGGTCAAAGATTATGGGACAGCCTGATGGAAATGGGCGAGATTGGCGGCACTGAAAAGGGCGGGTGTAACCGCTTAGCCGGCACTGATCTAGACAAGCAAGCTCGAGACTTGTTTTGCGCATGGTGTGAAGCCACCGGATGTGAAATTAGCATAGATAAGTTTGGTAATATTTTTGCGAAACGCCCAGGTATCAATAACGAACTTCCTTCAGTGGCCACCGGTAGCCACTTAGATACCCAGCCTACAGGCGGAAAGTTCGATGGTGTGTTTGGTGTATTGTCAGGCGTTGAAGTGCTTCGCACTCTGCATGAAAACAATATTACTACTCCAACGCCAATTGAAGTGAGCGTGTGGACCAACGAAGAAGGCTCACGCTTTCAGCCTGCCATGCAAGGTTCGGGTGTCTATGTAGGCCGCTTTGATTTGCAAGAAGAGCTAGATAAAACAGACGTAAACGGTTTACGTTTGGGCGATGAACTGGCTCGCATAGGCTACTTAGGTGAAGAAGAATTGGGCAGCCGTAACATTGGC
This sequence comes from Alteromonas sp. CI.11.F.A3, assembly GCF_032925565.1. Taxonomy (NCBI): domain Bacteria; kingdom Pseudomonadati; phylum Pseudomonadota; class Gammaproteobacteria; order Alteromonadales; family Alteromonadaceae; genus Alteromonas; species Alteromonas sp. CI.11.F.A3. Next base: position 4,629,582 of record NZ_CP136708.1, on the reverse strand, counting down.
GCATTCTTTGAAGCTCATATCGAGCAAGGCCCAATATTAGAAGATGAAGAAAAGCGCATTGGTGTAGTACGTTTAGGGCAAGGTATTCGCTGGTACAACGTAGAAATACAAGGCCAAGAATCTCATTCTGGCACCACGCCAATGCACTTACGCAAAGATGCCATGGTAGCGACGGGCAAAATTGTAGCAGAAATCGAATCGCTAGCTAATCGCTACGACAATGGTCTTGGCACCGTAGGTTTCATGCAAGTTTATCCTAATTCACGAAATACTATTCCAGGAAACGTGAAGTTTAGCGCTGATTTACGTAACCCTAACCCCGAAGTGTTGGCCACCATGCATGAAGAGTTCGTGGCTTACTGCGACTCGGTAGCCAAAGAACGTAACTTGGAAATCACCGTGGATAACTTCTGGTATTTTGCGCCAGTTGAATTTAATGCCTCGGACGATGTAAAAGCCGCTACTGAAAACTTAGGGTATTCACACATGGATATCTACGCCGGCGCTGGTCACGATGCTTGTTACATGGCAGATCTAGTCCCAGCGGGCATGATTTTCACTCCATGTGAAAACGGCATCAGCCACAACGAAATTGAATACTCTAGCCCAGAGCAGTGTGAAGACGGCGCAAACGTATTGCTTCATACCATGCTAACCGCCAGCAAGCGTATTGCTGAAGCTGCCGGAGCCCCAGTTGCTGAAGATGAGGGAGCGAGCGTATGAGTGCAGAAATTAGTGAAATCGCACTCAGTAAATCGGTAACCGAGAGCGATTATTTTAACGAAGATTTAGCGCCGACTAAATTATCGGAGCGTACTTGGGGTACGGGTAATATTGCCGCACTTTGGGTAGGAATGGCGGTTTGTGTGCCTACCTATACCTTAGGCGGAGTATTAACCACGTACTTTGGTTTGTCGGTAATGGAAGCCTTGTTCACTATTTTGCTAGCGAACATAGTGGTACTTATTCCGCTTACGTTAAATGCATTTCCTGGGACTAAGTTCGGTATCCCTTTTCCGGTAGTACTGCGCTCGTCATTTGGCATCGTAGGCTCTAACATTCCCTGTTTGATTCGGGGTTTTGTCGCCTGCGGTTGGTTTGGCATTCAAACCATGTTTGGTGGCCTCGCCATACATTTGTTTCTATCTTCTATTTCAGATGGTTGGGCACAACTTGGCGGTATGGGAGAGGTTATTGGCTTCTTCGCCTTTGGTGCGTTAAACGTATTTATCGTTATTAAAGGGTCAGAGTCGATAAAGTGGCTAGAAACCCTAGCAGCCCCTTTGCTATTGATTGTAGGTGCTGGGCTTATCTGGTGGGCAAGCGACAAAGTATCGGTAACCGATGTGCTTGCTACCCCTGCCAGTCGTCCCGAAGGTGCAGGCTTCTTTAGCTACTTTTTCGCAGGGCTCACTGCCATGGTTGGGTTTTGGGCAACATTGTCGCTAAATATTCCTGATTTCAGCCGCTATGCAAAAAGCCAAAAAGCCCAAGTTACTGGGCAGATTATTGGCTTACCGCTCACTATGTTCATGTTTGCCGCCCTCGGTGTATTGCTGACTTCAGCCTCTACCACACTGGTAGGTGAAACCGTATCAGATCCTGTTACCTTAATAGGCCATATCGATAGTCCATTTTTTGTAGCTATCGCCATGTTACTCATTATTGTGGCTACGTTATCGACTAACACTGCTGCTAACGTAGTCTCACCTACCAACGACTTTCAGAATATTGCGCCTAGATACATTAATCACACCCGTGGGGTACTGCTGACAGGCATAGTTGGCGTGTTATTGATGAGTTGGGAGCTACTGAAAAAAGCTGGGCTTATTGAATCTGATGTAAGTGTAGATAGCTTGTACTCAAACTGGCTACTTGGCTATTCAAGCCTTTTAGGCCCTATTGCGGGCATTATGATTGTTGATTACTTCCTTATTAGAAAACAAGAGCTAGATGTAGCGGCGCTTTACACCAGCAGTGCTGCTTACCCGAAAGTGAATTGGGCCGGTTTTGTTGCCTTTTTAATTCCAGTAGGCATTACCTTGCTAGCCATAACCGCAGATGTACTAACGTGGTTCTATAGCTATGGCTGGTTTACCGGTTCTATTTCGGGCGCCATCATTTATTACTTTGCTGCAGGCAAGCTAGTTAACACTGTGAACACGAACGTTGGTGAACTAGCAAAAGCTTCATAATTTAAAGCGAAAAGGACACAAAAATGGCCATATTATTACGCGGTGGGACCGTCGTTACCCACGAAATGACTTACAAAGCCGATGTACTTTGTGAAGACGGCAAAATTACTAAGATTGGCGAAGACCTTTCTGTAGAAGACACAGATGTAGAAATTGTTGATGTATCTGAAAAGCTAATCATGCCAGGTGGTATCGATCCGCACACCCATATGCAATTGCCATTTATGGGCACGGTAGCCGCCGATGACTTTGCTTCTGGTACAGCTGCCGCCCTTGCTGGTGGCACCACGACTATTATCGATTTCGTTATCCCAAGCCCAGGTCAGCCATTAATGGAAGCCTATCAACAGTGGCGCGATTGGTCTGAAAAATCCATGTCTAACTACACCTTTCATGTGGCAATAACTTGGTGGGATGACAGTGTTCACAAAGATATGGAAACCCTCGCTACTGAATACGGTATTAATAGCTTTAAGCACTTTATGGCGTATAAAAACGCCATTATGGCCACCGATGATATTTTAGTATCAAGCTTTACCCGATGTATGGAACTTGGTGCTATTGCCACGGTTCATGCTGAAAACGGTGAATTGGTGTACCACTTACAACAACAGCTAATGGATAAAGGCATTACTGGGCCAGAAGCCCATCCGCTATCTCGTCCACCCATGGTTGAAGGTGAAGCGGCTTACCGTGCTATTAGCATTGCTGAAACTCTAGGCGCACCTCTGTATTTAGTGCATTGCTCGGTAGAAGAGTCGGTTGATGCGATTCGTTATGCACAGCAGCGCGGGCACCACGTTTATGGTGAAGTATTAGCTGGGCATTTAACGGTAGATGATAGTGTGTATCAAGATGTAAGTTGGGAACGCGCAGCAGCCCACGTAATGAGCCCGCCATTTCGTCCTAAGAAACACCAAGACGTGCTATGGAAAGCCTTGCAAGCGGGTACGTTGCAAACTACCGCTACCGATCACTGCGCTTTTTGTAACGAACAAAAAGCCATGGGTAAAGACAACTTCACCCAAATTCCAAACGGCACTGCTGGGGTAGAAGAGCGCTTGGCAGTATTGTGGGAAAAAGGTGTGAACGGCGGCAAAATTACTCCTAATGAGTTTGTCGCAGTTACTTCTACCAATGCGGCTAAAATCTTCAATATGTACCCGGCCAAAGGCGCGGTACGGGAAGGCTCCGATGCCGATTTAGTGATATGGGATCCGAAAGGCACAAAAGTAATTTCTGCTGAAACCCATATGTCTAATATCGAAACCAATATCTTTGAAGGGATGGAAATTACAGGTGTACCTGTGATGACTATTTGTAACGGTAATATCGCGTGGCAAAACGGTGAGTTATTAGCGAAGGCAGGTGACGGTAAATACGTTATGCGTCCTACTTATGCACCATTTTATCAGTCTCTACAAAAGCGTAAGGCATTGGCCGAACCTAAAGCGGTAGACCGCACTTCAGCGTAAAACGGACAATAATAAAGAAAAAGGCCAGTCAATTGAAATGACTGGCCTTTTTTGTATTTTCTTTCAAGTTAAAAGTGAACAGCGTAAAACTACACCAGCTGTTGACCTTCCTTGTAATATTGCAGTGCCGTAGTGCTATCGTGTCTACGCTCACTAATGGCTGACAGCAATAACAAGTCATCTTTGCTTGATTCCATCTTCACGGCTTTTAACAATACTTTCTCGGCCAGAATATCGTCACCTGCATTGAATGCGACTCTACCCAACGTAGAATATAATTCTACATTTTCGCTGTCTTGTTTAATCCAGCTTTCCAGCAACCGCAACGATGGTGCAGCATTCGGAATATTTAACTGGGTGAAATAATGGAATAGAGCAGGGTGCGGACCACGTTTCTGCCATTCTACTAGCAGAGTTTGTGCTTCGGCATGCATGCCTTGTTCAAGCAATTGCTGAATATAAGCTGCGCGATAAGCATCGTCTTGCTTAATTTTACGAGGTAATCCTTCCCAGTGGGTTTTAAGCTCAGCGGCACCGTTCTTACTGGCAATTTCAGCTAACTTACCCTTGGCAATTCGCTGCGACCATAAGGTGTAATCTTCTTTCGGTAACGCTTTGCGCCAACCACTTAGCTTTTCTTGCAAGGCTTGCCATTGACCTTGTTCAGCCATTATCGATGCTTTAAGTTTAATCACTTGCGGGTTGTTGGCTTCTTCTTCATCTAAGCTATCTAGCTTTTCAAGTGCGTCGGTATATTTACCTTCGGTAACATCTATACGCGCCATCACTATAGTGGCAGCGACTTTAGCGCTGTCATACTCTGCCGCTTGCAGTAAGAAATAACGGGCTTTTTGCGGGTCGTTTTGGCTTTGAGCCACTTGCGCAGCGGCCAAGTAGTTCACTCCTTCAAAATCGCCGTTGGTGGTTTGGCTAAGTGCCTTGTGAGCACTTTTTAGGTCGCCCGCAGCCAATGACTGTAAACCATGGTAAAAGGCACGTTTGCGTTTACGCTCGCCTAAAGCACCAAACCAGCGGTGAGAACCCGTTACCAAGCTTAATGTCCATAACACCAATTTAGAGATAATATACCAGCTGATAATGGCGCAAATAATGATAATGCAAAAACCAATAAGGCTGGTTTCTATCGCGGTATTACCTAACGAAATGAGTACGTAGCCTTTGTCGCCCAAAATCATAGGGCCAACAATAAGCGCAACAATAAATGCGGCCAGCACCGCAAGGGCAATGACTAACCATTTCATAATGCGCTAGCTCCCTGACTGAATGCTTGCTTTACACGAGACTCCAATAACTGCTCAAGCGGCTTTTGTGAAGCTAACTGGCTAGGAATGGGTTGAGAAATGTCGGTATCAACAAGGTTATCAAGTGCTGAGATAAAGCCAGTAACCTGGCTCTTTTCAACATCATAATGCTCTTCAAGCATGGCTTTAGCGTAAAGCAAAGATTGCTCATACAGGCCTGAATCTGCTTTGAGTGCAGCAGATTGTGCGTGCATTAACTGCAAGCGAAGCTGTTCTTTCACTAAAAACTGGGCTTGTAGTGACATGACAGGTTCAACCGGGCCTTCTAAACTTTTCACTGTTAAAAAGCCATCAACAATAGAGTGCCACACTTTCGCCAGGTTCTCTTTCCAGTCGTCTGCCGATTCAGACAGCTCATTGCTATCAGCATCTGCATCTACTGGCTTTTCAAAAGTATCTAACGGTAACTTGTCAATTTGCGCAAGCATGCCGGTAAGGGCAAGAGCCACCGAACTTTGAGAGACAGGATTCATTTGTTGAAGAGTTTGAATGTCTTCAGCAAGCTTGGCGCGAACCGGTAATACCGAAGGATCGGCTAGTGACTTTAAACGCTTATCGGCATTCACTAACAGCAAGGTTGCTGTGCGTACATCGTTTTCTAACCACAGTTTTCTACCCGCCATGCGAACTAAATAATCAGCCTCGGCTATAAGCCAATCGGCAGGGCGTTGACCTTCCATGCTATTAAGTTGTTGTTGTGTGGCTTCGGCTTGTTGCACTAAGGCACTATTTTGTTGCTGCAATGCATCCACAGCGTCTTTTAGTTCACCGTTTTGCATGTTGAGCATGCGTAAGGCATCTGCTGTTTGCTTGCGATCAGAACTTAAGTTGTTAAGTTGGGTTGTATTCGCCTGTTGGGTTTGGACAAGGGTATCGCTGCTGCCCTGTTGTTGCATGTAGTACCAATACCCAGCACCAATAATGCCTAGAACTAAAAGGAAAATAATAAGGACCACAAACCATAGAAGCTTGGTTCCTGATGATTTTTTCGCTTTTTTCGGTGTGTTTTTAGACGTACCTTTAGGTGAGACGGTATCTGTGCTTGATGCCGCGTTCGCTGACGTCGATTCTGATGTCGTACTAGATGATGATTTCACGCTTACCAATTCCCCGTTTTGAGGGTCCTTCTCATTCTTGTCAGACATTTAATACTCCCAATTTTCCTTTACCCAGGCAATTAATGCCTGATCGGTGGCGCGGTTGCACACCGAAACGCGTGCTATCCCAAGATTACGTAAACTCGTTGCAACTCGTTCACTTACCGTTAGCCAGGGCAACGCTAATAATTGCATACTATGGCTAGAAATAAGCTGTTTTGCCATATTTTCGCTTGTAGCGATAATGCCGCTAACATCGCCAATTTTCCAGATCTTTGTGTAAATTGGGTTTGTAAGTGGTTGTCTTTTATAAACACAAAACTCGGTAACCGATATGCCTCTACCGCTTAAAACGTGAGAAAGCGTATCTCTGCCACCTTCGCCCTTAATAATAACGACTTGTGTACAGTTTGCCTCATTAAGTTGCTGCATGACCAGTATACCTTCGGATGTATGTAGCGAAGGCGTAACGATTTTGAAAGGTAAATTCGCGCTATGTAATGCATTAGCCGTGGCATCGCCAACCGCTATTAACGTAGGCTGCACTGATAAAAAAGTGGCTTGATTGAGTGCATCGAGTGTCGCTGGCACGGCATAAATACTGGTAACGATAATGCTATTAACGATGGGCGGGCCCAACAAAAACTGTTGGAGCTCACTGGCCTTACTAGGGATGCTTTGAATATCTGATGTAGCAACCCCTACGGCATTAATACCCGCCTGCTCGAAAGCATCTGCACTTGCCTGTAACTTAGGAAGAGGACGGGTGATTAATAGCATAAGTCAGCAACAACATATATTAGTCATACAATGCGCTAAGAATTTCCCCAGCGCCTTGTTCAAGCAGTGCCTCGGCGACTTCTACGCCTATGCTCTTCGCATTTTTTGTAGGGCCTGTGGCAGAGGCAAACAATAACGTTGAGCCATCTGGCTGTCCTACCATACCCGTTAAGGTTATGCTGTCTCCATCAAGCGTAGCAAAACTGCCGATAGGTACTTGGCACCCGCCTTCTAACCGCTCGTTCATCGCGCGCTCTGCACTTACTCGAGTTTGCGTTTCGCCGTGGTTCAGGGCTTGAAGTAACGCAATAAGCTCGGCATCGTCATTGCGACATTCAATACCTACAGCGCCTTGCCCTACGGCAGGAAGCGATACAGAAGCAGGTAAGCCGGTTTTAATACGTTCTTCCATGCCTAAACGGATAAGGCCAGCAGAGGCAAGGATGATAGCATCGTATTCGCCAGCATCGAGTTTGGCTAGGCGGGTATTTACGTTGCCGCGCAAATCTTTAATTTTCAGGTCTGGGCGATGTTTACGAATTTGGCACTGGCGGCGAAGGCTAGAGGTTCCAACCACCGCACCACCTGGCAATGCATCTAAATCATCAAAGTGGTTTGACACAAAGGCATCGAACGGATTTTCACGTTCGCAAATGGCGTGAAGGCCAAAGCCTTCTGGGAACTCAACGGGGACATCTTTCATTGAATGTACCGCAATATCAGCTCTGCCTTCTAGCATGGCAACTTCAAGTTCTTTGATAAACAAGCCCTTACCGCCAATTTTTGCTAGCGGCGTATCAAGAATTCGATCACCTTGAGTGCTCATAGGAACCAGTTCAACGACAATTGAATCATGGTGTTCTAACAGTTTCGCTTTCACGTACTCTGCTTGCCATAGCGCGAGGGCGCTTTTGCGTGTGGCAATACGAATTGTTCTCTTAGGTGCTGCTTGCATCATTAATATCCTGTCTAGGGCCTTATCTAAGGCATAGAACCTGAAGCAATCAGACGACGCTTGCTTAAGGCTTTTTTACGACTTATAAGTCTATTGTACTTAAATCTTTATCTTGCGCACAGGTTTACGGTTGCGAAAATGTGAGTAAGGTGTCTATGCTTATTGCAATTATTATATATGGATAAGCCTCCTGCTATATGGATAGTTCTTCCTTAAGTCAATTTCTGGAAAATACACATTTAAATGGTGCTGAAGCGAAACGTCGCCGCTTAACTTTGTATTTCATATCGTATATCGGTGGCACTATTATGGCTGTGCTGACAGTCCAAAATATTGCTCGTGGCGACCACTTTCTTGCATTTTGGCTTGGGCTTTTTTCGTTTTCCGTCTTTGCCAATGCAATGTTGTCACATGTATATAAAAACAATGACGTTTTCTATTATTTAGCGGGCGGTATTGTGGTGATTATGGTGGCGGTAATTACCTTAACGGGCGGTTATCACAATACCGGGCTGCACTTTGTCTACCCGCTCATTTTGATACAAATTATTATCGTGCGTTTTAGAGCGGCTATTATTTACGTTACTGGCACGGTAGCCGTGGTGGCGTTCATCGTTTATCACCAAGAATCTATTCCCGCGAACTATCGAGCAGAGGATGTATCCCGCTTCCTAATCGCGCTTTGTTGTTTCATTACAGTGGCTTTTATTTCTGAATACTTTTGGCATCAAAGCAGAAAGGAGATGTTGACCGATAATCTAGAGAAACTACGGCAAGCTAATTCTGACCCGCTAACCAAAGTACCAAACAGGCGGTTTTTAGAGTCAGTTTACTTTGAGCGAGCAATGAAAAACCCCGCTGATTACTTTCCCTTAAGTGTTGTGGTAGTGGATATCGATTACTTTAAAAGAATAAACGATAGCTATGGGCATGATGTGGGAGACAAGGTCTTAATTCACATTGCTACGTTGATGAAAAATGCCATTAGAGCTACCGATATTGTGTCACGCACAGGGGGGGAGGAATTTTTAATTCTTTACCCCAAAACAACCTTGAGTATGGCCGTAAAGTTGGCTGAAAAAATTCGAGTGGAAATTGAAAGTTCACCCTTCGAAGAAGGTGAAATCTACCATCCAATCACAGCCAGTTTTGGCGTGGCAACAGCACTGACTGACGCCAATATTAATGCCGCGGTTAAGTTGGCAGACGAGCACCTTTACGAAGCGAAAGGTGCTGGGAGAAATCGCGTCATTTAGCCACCTAATAAAGCTAAATGACGCGTTTAAGCTAAGCCTAAAGGCATACTAAGCAAGCACTTTTTGTAGCCAAGCAGAAATATCGTTTAGCTCTTGCATACAGACATTGTGTTGCATGGTATACGTTTGCCAAGTAGCATTAAAACCATTGTCGGTTAACGTCTTATATGCCGCATTACCCATAAAAATAGGCACAACTTCATCTTGATCGCCATGGGCCATCATAATGGGTATGTCACGATTCGTATCAGTTGCCTCTTGAGCCAATAAGTTTGGTTCACACATATAAGTAGATAAAGCCAACACACCCGCGAGTTTGTGCTTAAAACGAGGCGTCAAATGAAGCGCAATTACGCCGCCCTGAGAGAACCCTGCCAACACAATGCGGTTGGTGGGAATGCCTTTATCTACTTGTTCTTGAATAAGGGCCTCTACTTGACTCGCCGACTCAAGTACACCGTCTAAGTCAGCGCGGCTATTAAAATCAAGTGATTTGATGTCGTACCACGCACGCATGCGCATGCCACCGTTTATAGTCACAGGGCGCTCAGGTGCGTGAGGGAAGATAAATTTTACCGACATACTATCTGGTAATTTTAATTCGGGCACGATGGGCGCAAAGCCATGACCAGAATCACCTAAGCCATGTAGCCAAATTACACATGCAGATGGTGTGGTATTGGGAGTTTGTTCAACGTACGGCAGAAGTTCTTGAGCCATGTTAGTGTGTTCCTACTTATTTATTTTTTCCCAAAACAGCGTGAGGGTAAGCACGCAATGAATTCATTATTTTATGTGTAGAGTGTAAGCGCAAACATACCCAAAGCAGTTTGCTTTTATTGTTGCTGCTACCTACCACTTCAATATGCTATCATTGCTCTACAAAATCACCATATTTTATAAAATATTTAATACTTTCATGGCATCATTACTCGGTAATTTATTTATACTTGCAGCGCCTTCCGGCGCAGGAAAATCCAGCCTAATAAAGGCGTTAATGGAAAAGTACGCGTCTAATAGCAACAATGCGATGGAAGTGTCAGTGTCCCACACTACTCGTAAACCTAGACCGGGTGAGGTTGATGGGCAGCATTACCACTTTGTAAGCCGTGAGCAGTTTGAAGCGCTGATTGAGCAAGGCGTTTTTTTTGAGTGGGCTGAGGTGTTCGGTAATTACTACGGCACATCAAGGGTGACCATTGAGCAAACCTTGCACCGTGGTATCGACGTGTTTCTAGATATCGATTGGCAAGGCGCACGCCAGGTGCAAAAGCTCATGCCAGATACCTGTGGTATTTTCATCTTGCCCCCTTCAATCGATGTGCTAGAGCAGCGCTTAACCAATCGTGGCCAAGACAGCGATGAAGTGATTGCCGGTAGAATGAAAGAAGCGGTGGCAGAAATGTCTCACTTTAGTGAGTTCAGCCACGTTATTGTTAACGATGATTTCGCCACTGCGCTTAACGATTTAGAAGCGATTGTGATTTCACAGCGTTTACGAACAATGAAACAACAAATGCGTTATCAGCCTTTATTGGACGAATTGCTCGGATCTGCTTAATATATATATTGTTTTAATTTCAAACAAACCGCTAGGATCGCGCCCTACAAGGGTGTATACTACGCGGCCGTTTTTTGAATTACTTGATCAACCTAATTTTCGGAGAAATACATGGCCCGCGTAACAGTTGAAGATGCCGTAGATAAAATTGGTAACCGCTTTGATTTGGTTTTGGTAGCGGCTCGTCGTGCTCGCCAAATTGCCACCGAAGGTAAAGATCCAATGGTTGATGTGCAAAACGATAAGCCTACTGTAACTGCACTTCGTGAAATCGAAGAAGGTTTGGTAACTGCTAGCACACTAGAACAAGACGATTTGCGTGATCAGGAACAACAAGAACACGCTGAATTTTCTTCAGTAGCAAACATTCTTTCTGATCAATAGTTACACCACAAGGGTAACTATTGTATGTTTAAGCGCCAGTGCTTTGAAAAAAGCACTGGCGCTTTGCTTTTTGGGTATTGGCTAAAGGCTCAATTCTACGTATTCTTAAGGTTGTAACGTTAATCAGGAGTCGCACTAGTCCGTGTATTTGTTTGAAGGCTTAAAACAGAAAGTAATAAAGTACTTGCCTGCTGACCGAGTTCAGCTGGTACAAGAGGCGTTTGTGTTGGCGCAAGAAGCCCACGATGGACAAATGCGCTCAAGTGGCGACCCCTACATTACGCACCCTGTTGCTGTTGCCAGTATTCTTGCCGACATGCATTTAGACCATGAAACCCTCATGGCAGCCTTGCTACACGACGTGATTGAAGACACCCATTACAGCCAAGAAGATCTTGCTGAAGCGTTCGGTGAAACCGTTGCTGAGCTGGTGGAAGGGGTCAGTAAGCTAGATAAAATTGCATTTAGCAGTAAGCAAGAAGCTCAAGCTGAAAACTTTCGTAAAATGATGATGGCCATGGTGCAAGACATCCGGGTTATTCTGATTAAGCTAGCTGACCGTACGCATAATATGCGTACGTTAGGTTCGCTTCGCCCTGATAAGCGCCGCCGTATTGCTCTCGAAACGCTTGAAATATATGCGCCTATTGCCCATCGCTTAGGTATTCACGATATTAAAAATGAGCTAGAAGACTTAGGTTTTCTTGCCATGTACCCCATGCGCCATCGCGCACTAAAATCGGCGGTTCGCCAAGCCCGTGGTAACCGTAAAGAAATTATTGAAAATATTCGTGAAGAACTTAGCACCCGTCTAACGGCTTATAAAATTGAGTCGGACGTACTCGGACGCGAAAAGCACTTGTACTCTATTTACCGCAAAATGCGTAATAAAGAGCTAATGTTCAACGAAGTGATGGACATTTATGCGTTTCGCATAGTGGTAGACTCGGTAGATAATTGTTATCGCTCGCTAGGGGCTATGCACAGTTTGTATAAACCTATCGAGAACCGTTTCAAAGATTACATTGCTATACCTCGTACTAATGGCTATCAGTCATTGCACACCTCGCTTATTGGCCCCCATGGTATTCCGGTAGAAATTCAAATTCGTACCCAAGAAATGGATCAGATGGCAGATAAAGGGGTTGCTGCGCACTGGCTTTACAAAGAGCCTGGCGACAACGGCACTACTGCGCAACTACGAGCGCGTAAGTGGATGCAGTCGTTACTTGAGCTTCAACAGTCTGCCAGCTCATCCTTCGAATTTATTGAATCGGTTAAAACAGATTTATTCCCAGAAGAAATCTACGTGTTTACCCCAGATGGCCGCATTATTGAACTGCCCATGGGTGCCACGGCTGTAGACTTCGCGTATGCAGTGCATTCAGATATTGGTAACACCTGCGTAGGGGTTCGAGTAGAGCGCAGAAACTACAGCTTAAGTAAGCCATTACAAAATGGTCAAACTGTAGAAATTATTACCTCGCCTAAAGCCAAGCCCAATGCTAACTGGCTGAACTTTGTAGTGAGTGCTCGTGCACGCACTCGTATTCGCCAATATTTGCGTAAACAGCACTCTCAAGAAGCGGTGAACATGGGTAACCGCTTACTGCGCCATGCCTTAGGTGAAGTGAAGCTGGACGATATTCCAGAGGCCGATATTGAACGGGTAGTGGCTGAAACTAAGCACGACGACTTTGATTCTTTGCTTATCGATATAGGCCTAGGAAATGAGCTAAGCGCTATTGTCGCCCGCAGACTGCTTGGTGAAAACACAGACTTACCTGAGAAGAAAGGTAACGTAGCTATTCGTGGTACTGAAGGCTTACTGGTGCATTATGCTCGTTGTTGTCACCCTATTCCTGACGATGAAATTGTGGCGGTGTTAAGCCCTGGTCGTGGTATGACGATTCACCAAATTGGTTGCAACAACATTCGCAAGCTTTCAAGAGAAGAGCCTCAACGCGTATTACCTATGCGTTGGGACGAAGAACCTCAGGGTGAATTTAAAGCCTCGCTGCGAATTGAACTGTTTAATCATCAGGGTACCCTTGCTACCCTAACGAACACAATTTCTGGGTGCGATTCCAATATTATTGGACTGCAAACAGAAGAAAAAGAGAGTAATATCTACTTTATCGACATCGAAATTACCACGCAAAATCGCGTACATTTGGCTCGAGTGATGAAAAAAATCCGCACCATGCCAGAGGTTCAGAAAGTGTCACGTCATAGTCAGTCCAGACACTAACTTTTTAAAAAATTTTTAGGATCCATTATGTCTAAGTCTATTATTCAGACCGATAAGGCACCTGCCGCTATTGGTACTTACAGTCAAGCCGTTAAGGCTGGCACAACGGTCTATCTTTCAGGCCAAATCCCTTTGGTTGCAGAAACTATGGAAATGGTGTCAGAAGACTTCGCTGAACAAGCGGTACAGGTTTTTGAAAACATAAAAGCCGTGTGTGATGCCGCTGGTGGTACCACCAACGACTTGGTAAAAGTGAACATCTTTCTTATCGATTTAGGTCACTTTGCGACGGTAAATGAAATTATGAGCCGTTACTTCAACAAGCCATACCCAGCGCGTGCTGCAGTGCAAGTTTCTGCATTGCCTAAAGGCGCACAAATTGAAATCGACGGCGTGATGGAATTGCCGGAGTAAACAATGTCGCCCGAGCGTTACCTTCGCATTCGAAGTGCGTTGGCAAAAAGGCAAACCGACCTTACGGTTTGCCTCGAAAATGTACATAAACCTCACAATGTATCGGCGGTAGTTCGTACCTGTGATGCCATTGGTATTCACCGTGTTCACACCGTATGGGAAGAGAAATACCAGTTTCGTGGCGACACCGCCATGGGCAGTCAGCAATGGGTTCGCCAAACTAATCACGACAGTCTTGGTAACGCTATTGGTGCACTGAAGCAACAGGGTATGCAGGTGTTGGTTACACACTTGTCTGACACGGCAGTAGGCTTTCGTGAAGTTGATTACACCAAACCTACCGCGATTATCTTTGGTCAAGAACGCTACGGTGCTACCGACGAAGCTATTGCCATGGCCGATCAAGATATCATCATTCCTATGGCGGGCATGGTGCAGTCATTGAACGTGTCTGTTGCTGCAGCACTTGTGCTCTACGAAGCGCAGCGCCAGCGAGAACTAGCCGGTATGTACGACGTTGAACATTTACCCGAAGAAGAATGCCAAAAACTCTTGTTCGAAAGAGGCTACCCCAGACTTTGCGCCTTAAGCAAAACGAAGGGTGTTCCCTATCCTGCGATAGATGAGATTGGCCGCATTGATGCACCGGCAAGTTGGTGGAAGCAAATGCAGCTGACGCCAGAGGCGTTACACGCCTTATCTAACGATGAAGAGACAGTGTCTACTCGCGCCTAGTCTGCACAAACTTATAGCACCTGCCATACTGGCCTTAAACCGTACTCGCCAAGCTTCCCGCAATCTATTACACTTCGTTTCTAATAAATGATTGGTTTCATTAACACCAATGAAATCAGACGCTTGATCTAAGGAATGTCGGTCAAATGCAAACTCTTGCCACCACGCCCATCACCGCCCTAAAAGGGGTAGGCGCTAAAGTGGCCGAAAAGCTGGCTAAAATTGGCTTATTTACCTTACAAGATGTGCTGTTCCACCTGCCTCTACGTTATGAGGATCGAACACGGGTTTACAGTGTGGCCGAGTGCCGCCCGTTTACCCATGTTAGCGTGCAAGGTGAAGTAAAAAGCGCCGACATCCAATATGGTAAAAAACGCATGTTAGTGGTGAAGTTAAGCGATGGTACGGGCACCATTACTTTACGTTTTTTTCACTTTGGGGCAGTGCAGCGCACGATGATGACGCCAGGCAACGTAATACGATGCTTTGGTGAAGTTCGCACGGGCAAGTGGGGCATTGAGATGATGCACCCGGAATTCAAACTTATCGATGAAGATGCGCCGCTTGAAGCAGAGTCGTTAACCCCTGTTTATCCTACCACCGAAGGGGTGAAGCAACTTACCTTACGAAACTTAACAGACCAAGCCCTTAAAATGTTAGACAAAGGCGCTCTGGCCGACTTACTGCCTGAAGGTATGTATAGCGACCAGATAAGCCTAAACGAAGCATTACATGCAGTGCATCGGCCAGCCCCCGATACCGATGTGCATGAAATGGAAGAAGGGCTTCATCCTGCTCAGTACCGGTTAATTTTAGAAGAGCTTTTGTCACATCATTTAAGTGTACTCAAGGTTCGCAAGCTTTCAGATGCACAGCCTGGCATTAGCATAAAGGTAGACAAGCCCCTTATTGAAAAGATGTTGGCGCAGCTGCCGTTCTCGCCTACAGGTGCCCAGCAGCGAGTAGTGGCCGATATTCAGCAAGATATGCAACACCCGCGCCCCATGATGCGCTTAGTACAAGGCGACGTGGGCTCAGGGAAAACCTTAGTAGCAGCACTAGCTGCGTTATCCGCTATTGGCGCAGGGCATCAAGTGGCGTTAATGGCGCCTACCGAATTACTTGCTGAGCAGCACGCCAATAATTTCAGAGAGTGGTTCGCACCGCTGGGCATAGAAATAGGGTGGTTAGCCGGTAAGCTTAAAGGCAAAGCGCGTACCGAAGTATTGTCGCGGCTTGAAAGTGGCGACGTACAAATGCTGGTAGGCACCCATGCTATCTTCCAAGAAAGCGTGACATACCAACAACTCGCCTTGGTGATTGTAGATGAACAACACAGATTTGGTGTGCATCAGCGCCTAGCGCTTCGCGATAAAGGCGAACAACAGGGGCGATACCCGCACCAGTTAATTATGACGGCGACACCAATTCCTAGAACGTTAGCTATGACCGCTTATGCAGACTTAGACACATCGGTTATTGATGAGTTACCGCCTGGAAGAACCCCAGTAACCACGGTGGTTTTACCCGACAGCAGGCGAGCCGATGTGATTGAGCGCGTTCGCACAGCCTGTAAAGCAAATGGCAGGCAAGCTTACTGGGTTTGTACCCTTATTGATGAGTCAGAAGTGTTGGAATGCCAAGCCGCTGAAGATGCTGCGGTTATTCTTCGCACCGCATTACCTGAACTTAACGTAGGGTTGGTGCACGGACGCTTGAAACCTGCCGAAAAACTACAAGTAATGGCCGATTTCAAAGCCGGTGAACTCGATTTACTTGTAGCCACCACGGTGATTGAAGTAGGGGTAGATGTCCCCAACGCTAGTATCATGATAATTGAGAACCCCGAACGGTTAGGATTAGCTCAATTACATCAGCTTCGCGGACGGGTAGGGCGCGGAGCCGTAGAAAGCCAATGTGTACTTATGTACCAAAGCCCTTTGTCTAAAACGGCAACTCAGCGATTAACTGTACTGCGTGAATCTAACGATGGGTTTTATATTGCCCAGCGAGATTTAGAAATCCGTGGGCCGGGAGAATTTATGGGCACGCGTCAGACCGGCATGGCAGAACTTAAAATTGCTGATTTAGTGCGAGACGCCGCGCTTATTCCCAAAGTACAAGAAATTGCCTATACCTTATGGGAGCAATATCCTTCCCATGCGCAAGCTATTATCAATCGCTGGATTGGGCACAAGGAACAATATGGTCATGCTTAGTACTCTGCCTCTTGTGGTTGCTAGCACCGAAACCGACGTGAGCTTTGAAAGTGATAAAGCCCTTGCCCTGACTATTAGTGAGAACTGGGGTTTTCCCATTGACGAAAAGCCTGTTGAAGGTTTCTACCTTCAGGTTTGTCATAACGTACTTGGGCTGGCTGATGCAAACGAAAAGAAAACGCTGCCCGTTATAGTAGACTTTGCTTCGCCTGCCAGCTTATATCGCAAAGCCCATGGCGGCGGTAGAAAAGAGCCTATTGTAAAAGCCATCGGGCTTAAAGGTAATGTGCATAACGGTGCGGCGCCATGGCACGTAGTAGATGCTACGCCCGGATTAGGAAGAGACGCATTTGTATTGGTTAGCGTAGGCTGCAAAGTCACTATGATAGAGCGTTCGCCCATTGTAGCGGCGTTACTTGATGATGGTATTCGACGTTTAAAAGCTGCCTACCCCGAGCTTGCAGAGCGATTCGCACTACAACATGGAAATAGTGCCGATGTAATGCAATACTGGAATGGTGAGAACGTAGATGCGATTTACTTAGATCCTATGTTTCCGCACAAAAAGAAATCAGCCTTGGTGAAGAAGGAAATGCGATTGTTTCAACAATTGCTTGGACACGACCCCGACGCCGACGCATTACTCGCGCCCGCGTTGGCATTAGCGTCGTCTAGAGTAGTGGTGAAACGGCCTAACAGCGCAGAAGTGTTAGCCGGAAACAATCCATCAATGGCAATAGAAAGTAAAAAACATAGATTCGATGTGTATTTACGTCAAAAATCCTAGGAGAGCAGCATGATAGAAGTAGGTAGCACCTTGCCAGAGGTGGATTTCAGCCTTTTAGTAAATGGTGAGATGACAAACCCCGGCACTGCCGAGCTTTTTAACGACAAGCGTGTAGTAGTGTTTGCAGTGCCTGGCGCATTTACGCCAACCTGCTCTCAAGCACATTTACCAGGCTATGTCGCATTGGCAGACAAAATCAAAGCAAAAGGCGTAGATACGGTTATTTGCTTATCGGTAAACGATGCATTTGTAATGGATGCTTGGGGTAAGATGAACAACGCTGAAGAGATTATGATGCTGGCAGATGGCAACGGTCACTTCACTAAGCAAATTGGCTTAGACATGAATACCAGTGACTTTGGTGGTCTGCGTTCTATGCGTTACGCCATGTTAGTTGAAGACTGCGTTGTGAAAAAAATCAGTGTAGAAGATCCAGGCCGCTTTGAAGTCAGTGACGCTGAAAGCATGTTAAAAAGCTTGTAACAGTAAGTGTAGCACTTAGCACTAAACCTATTGAAAGGCTTGAGCATAATGTGAAGTGATGCTCAGGCCTTTTTTGATCTTATTAATATTTACCCGCCCATCTCAATTGAACCTAGCCTAATAGCTTAAATTAGTGATCATTATAAAAAGTATCAATAGATTTTTACGATTGCTTGGCATCAATAAAGTTGATCGCATTGAGTCGTTAAAATGTAATATAACTATGCTGTAAACAGCCAGCAAATGGCGGTTATACGATGAATTGCTTAATACAATTTCCACCGCAAACACCGTAGTTACTGACTTTAAAGCCAATTTGGTAATGCGAAAGTATGACATAATCATACGTTGAGTTACCTTTACTTAATTAATGATAATAAGTATCATTTGCATAATTAGAAAAGTACTAGGAAAAATGATGACAACAACACTTAAGAAGCTAAGTGCCTCGGTATTAGTATTGGCAGTGACCTTTTCATTTGGCACAAGCAGCGCCTTTGCAAATGGTGTGATCAGCGAACATGTAAACAACCTTCAGGCTCATATTGGTGAGTACACAGAAGAAGTACACTGGTTAGAAGAAAAATTCGGCAGTGTTGTGGATGCTTACGAAAAAGACAGCAAGAACGTAGACACAGACGCACTCATTGAATATTGGGAAGAAGTCGATTTTCATTCTGCTATCGAAACCCAGTACGTGCCTGTTTACGCATCTATCTGGCAAGGTATCTATGGCATCAAAATGGGTATCGAAAACGGTAAATCAGTAGAAGATGTTCGCGCAGAGCAAACCAAACTTAATCAAGCCTTGTGGCAAGCGTTAGGCGCAGTTAAACTTGCGTCACAATATCAAAAGCAGGGTTTGGTTGCCAAAGTACAAACCACTGAAGTTGAACCAACCACAGCGCCTGAAGTTATAGACGATATTAAAAAGCGTTTAGATCGCGTAGTGGCTAAGTCGGCAGAGCAACTAACTGAAGTTGCCACCACATTGGTTCACGATACTTACTTACAGCGTTTTGAAGGGGTAGAAGGGGCGTTAATTGAATTAGACGCTGACCTAGTTGAAGACTTAGAGAAAGACTTCAACGTAACCCTTCCACAAGCAATTACTGGCGGAAAAGGCGTAGAAGCGGTGCGTGGCGTAGTGGAAACTATGCAAACGAAATTAGATCGCGCACGTTCCTTGTTAGTAGAAGCAGAAAAAAGTCGTAAAGACGTTTTCTAAGGAATAGTTTTTTCAAATGCAACGTAGAACATTTTTACAAGGTTTAGCCGCCGCAGGTGCGTTAGGTAGTTTACCTATCAGCAGTTTGAGCTTTGCCAACACTATCGCAAGTGTGTCGGTAGAGTCACTGCCTAAGTTGGAAGGTGATCTCACCCTTTATTTGGGGCGTGGTGAAGGTGGTTTGTATGAAAATGTGCTCGATGCCATTAAAAAACGAAATCCAAAGCTTAATTTAAAAATTAGGCGCGGCGCTTCAGCCGCGTTAGCTAACACCCTAGCTGCGGAAGCAAAAGCTGGGGTGAAACGCGCGGATTTATTTTGGGCAGTAGATACCGGTAGTATCGGCATGGTAACCGATTCAGGTTTAGCTAAGCCGTTACCTACCGACTTAACCACTCAATTGAAAGACGGTTTCCAGTATCCTAGCTGGACACCCGTTACTGGCCGTATTCGTACATTGCCGTATAACACAGAACGTGTAACACCTGATCAAATTCCAGATAGCGTAATGGCCTTAGCCGATAGCGACTTAGCGTTGGGTTGGGCTCCGGCCTATGCATCATTCCAGTCATTCGTTACTGCTATGCGCATTTTAGAAGGCGAAAAAGCCACCGCCGATTGGCTTAAAGGCGTTAATAGCAAAGCGAAAAAGTACGCAGGCGAACTGGGTGTAGTCATGGGCGTTGAACGCGGCGAAGTGGATATGGGCTTTGCAAACCATTACTACACACTGCGCTTAAAAGCCGGTAAGCCAAACGCGAATGTTGCTCTTGCCTATACGCAAAATGACGCAGGCTGTTTAGTGAATGCCTCTGGCATTGTGGCACTAAGCGAAGGCGATTTACCGGTGAACTTCATTCGCTATTTACTTAGCCGTGAAGTGCAAGGTTACTTAGCCAGTGAAGCGTATGAAATTCCGCTTGTGCAAGGCGTAACACCGCCGCAAGGTTTACCTGCATTATCTGAGATATCACCACCTGATATGGACCTGAGAAAACTAGCAGATTTACGCCCTACGCTTAATCTCATGCGAAAAGTCGGGGTGCTGTGAGCAACTGGCCAAAGTCGTATCCGCTGGCTTTAATTATCGCGTTAATGGCACTGTTGCCGGTAGGCGTTTTATTTTCGTTAGCATCAGATAGCGCAGAAATTTTCGACACCCACAACTTGCGCGTACTCGGGAACACCGTATCCCTTATGGTGTTAACCATTATTGGCTCGGTGCTAATAGGCGTGCCGTTAGCGCTGTTTACTGCCTATGTTCAAATGCCCTTCAAGCGGTTTTGGTTAATTTTATTAGCTGCACCTTTAGCCCTGCCCAGTTATATTGGCGCCTTTGCCATGTACTTTTCATTTGGTCGGGGCGGCGAAATAGAAAATGTATTGGGAATTTCCACACCCAGTATTGAGGGGCTGTGGGGGTCGGCACTCGTCATGTCCTTATACACCTATCCTTTTGTAATGATGACCACACGGGCATCGTTGCTAAGCCTTGATGCTAGCCTAATTAACGCTGCTCGCACGCTTGGCGTATCTTTATATACCAGTTTGTGGCGCGTGGTATTGCCCCGCGTAGCGACCAGTATTGCTGCCGGCGCTTTATTAGCTGCACTTTATGCGCTGTCTGATTTTGGTACCCCTGCCATTATGGGATTAGACACGTTCACCCGCGTTATTTTTGTTGAATACAATGCCTTTGGTTTAAGCCAAGCTGCCATGCTCAGCTTGCAGCTAATGGTAATTGTTGGATTAATCTTATTTATAGAAAGCCGTATTAGCGGCGCTAAAGAACGCCCTGGGCGACATTTAAGCCTATGGCCTGCCCGTTGGCAGTGTAACCTTATGTTATTAGCAGCAATGCCTATATTATTGCTGGCTATTGTATTGCCTCTTGCGGTATTTACTTTGTGGCTAATTCGCGAAGGTACTGGTGGGTTTGAATTTAGCTACGCGTGGAATTCAGCCTACGCATCATTCCTTGCGGCTATCGTGGCGGTGATGTTAGCCATACCTGTTGCCCACGCGGCAATTGCAGGCAAAGCGGGGCGTTTAATGGAGCGCATTACCTATTTTGGTTTTGGCGTACCGGGTATCGTAATGGGTACCGCTTTGGTTTACGTTGGGCTTCAATTACCGTATTTGTACCAAACCTTAGGGTTGTTAGTGATGGCGTATGTACTGCGTTTTATACCTCTTGCCGTGGGCAGTGTACGTAGTACCGCAGAAAATTTAGATACTGGATTAGTGAAAGCCGCACGAGTATTAGGTGCAAGCCCACGTGAAGCCTTCATGCGCATTACCTTGCCACTTACCTTAAGAGGCATGGTAGCCGGTGCCGCGTTGGTGTTTTTAGAAGCCATGCGAGAACTGCCGGCCACCTTAATGCTAGGGCCCACGGGCTTTGAAACTCTAGCGACCTACATGTGGCGAGTATACGAAGCGGGCTATTTTGGTCGCGCTGCTGTACCGGGTTTATTGCTGGTATTGTTATCGGGCTTTGGCTTAATATTAATGCTTTCTGGCGAACGCCGCGCCCAGTTTACCGTTTCCGAGGATGATCGTAGTTAATGCTTAAAGTGAGTGAGTTGTCAGTTGATTATGGTGCTACCCGTGTAGTGGATAAGCTAAACCTAGCATTAGGTTCAGACGAAATTCTTATGCTGGTAGGTCCAACAGGCTGCGGTAAAACCACTATCTTACAGGCCTTAGCAGGCCTTATTCCTATTTCTGAAGGGCAAATGACCCTAGGTAATTGGACCGCCACACCTAAGAAAACCGTTCCCCCTGAAAAACGTAATGTGGGTATGGTGTTTCAAGACTTCGCCCTGTTTCCGCATTTAACCGTTCAGCAAAATGTCTGCTTTCGGTTGAAAGATACTAAACTTGCCGATCATTGGTTGAAGCTTCTTGGCCTTGAAAATTTTCGTGATGCTAAACCCGCACGTTTATCGGGCGGTCAAAAGCAACGGGTCGCATTGGCCCGTACCTTGGCACATGAACCCGCTTTTGTTCTGCTAGATGAACCGCTTTCAAACCTAGATGCCGCCTTAAAAGACAGCCTTCGCTGGGAAATACGCGATGCGCTTAAAACTGCTGGCGTGCCTGCTATTTGGGTAACTCACGACCAAGAAGAGGCGCTTAGCGTAGGCGACAGAGTCGGCATTCTAAATAAAGGTGTACTAGAGCAGCTTGCTACTCCAGAGGCCTGTTACTCAGAGCCTGCTAGTCGCTTTGTAGCACGTTTTATGGGTGAGGCGAGCTTCATTCCTGGTACCTTTACTAACGACACTGTCACCACTGACATTGGCACAGTGCCAGGTACTTCGGTAGACGGTGCTACTGGCAAAGTAGATTTATTGGTGCGCCCAGACGATTTAAGTTTAAGTGCGCAGCATGAATCACCGAATGGCACCGTAGATTGGGTGCGTTACGAAGGGGAAAGCCGTCTTTATGCGGTAACCCTAGACAGCGGTAGCCAATTAAAGGTTCGTGTCAGTCACGAAAACGCAATTAAGCCTGGAACCAGAGCTAATATGCAACTTATCACATCTCACCCTTTGGCCGTTTTCGCACGAAACGAGTAATGCGTTAAGCGGCTTGCAAGTCGTTAATATTTCTCAAAGATACTAGCCGCATAAACAGAAGTATCTAACTTCATCCCGTTTTTCAAAAGGCATTTCATATCGTATTCTGGCATTGGCTTGGCGTAGAAGTAACCTTGTGCAATAAAACAACCCAATGATAATAATAAGTCTGCTTGGCGCTTTGTTTCTACACCTTCCACCACAACATCGCATTCGAACGATTCTGCTAACGTGACGGTAGAAGAAACGATAGCACGATGACCTTTATTGGTTTCAATATCAGTGATGAACGTTTTATCAATTTTGATGGTGTTTGCTTTTAGGCTATTGAGATATGCCAATGAGCTCATCCCGGTTCCAAAATCATCGATAGCGATTGCTATTCCAAGTTGCCGAATTTTCCTTAGTGCAGACTCTATATATTTTATATTGAGGCAAGTTTCATTTTCTGTCAGCTCGATTTGAAGTAAGTTTGCGGGCAATTGATGTTGATTTAATTCGTCTTGTATAAAAGTGGATAAACCTGGATCTAAAAGATTATAGGGAGAAAGGTTAATGGCAATAGGAGTACTAAAGCCTTCGCTTCGCCATGAGGACGCATGCTCAATAGCTTTTTTGATAATGTAACGACCAAAATCTTGCACTTTACCGCTGTGCTCTATCAAATGGATAAAAGCAAAAGGCGTCAATAAGCCGAATTTAGGGTGTTGCCACCGGCATAACCCTTCGACACCAACAATGTCGCAATTTCTCATATCAACTTTTGGCTGAAAATGTAGGATCAACTCATTGTTTAACATTGCATTATTCAAATCGGCTCTGAGCATAACGTCACGCTCGTTAACAAGCACATTTTGGTTGTCGTAAATTGCCCAACCACTTCGCTGTTTTTTTGCTTTGTACATTGCGGTATCAGCGCATGAAATAAGCGTTTCAGGGTTATTAGTATGTGAAGGGTAGTGAGCAAACCCAACACTGGCGCCCGTATTAATCTCTAAGCCATGAAGAGGAACCGTTGTGTCGCATACCTGCACAAGCGCTTGTGCAAGTGCTTCCGCCTTTTTAGCATCACAATGTGGTGCCCATACTATGAACTCGTCTCCACCAATCCGTATAAGTTCATTAGGAAGTGTTAAAATTGCAGACATGCGGTTCGCTAATTCTACCAATAACTCATCACCGGTGTTGTGACCAAAAGAGTCATTAACTTCTTTGAATTTATCCAGATCAATAACGAACAAGCATGCCTGTGAAAGCATTTTTCTCTTGTGCTCGTTAGTGCTAATTTCATGTAAGATTTCAGTAATATAGAGACGGTTTGCAAGACCTGTTAAAGGATCGTTCGTAGCAAGCTTTGCAAGTGAAGCGTTAATCTCATCAGCACGTTTTGCTATTATTGATGAAAGCGTTAAGGCTAGCCAACCGGTTATCCAAAATACGATTACAGAGGTAATAATGAGGCGTTTAGCAACAAGTTGAAGTGTCGCATCAATTAACGTTGTTTCCTTAAAATAAAAAATATTATATTGACCAAACGTCACGTTCAACCAAAGATAATTTCGGTCGTCTAATGTAAGGATAGAAGAACTATCTTCAGATAATAAGTCTATACGTTTTACTATATTACGAATGGATAGTGAGTCTATAAGGTGTGCTTGAGTCCACTGGTTTTGCGGTGCATTTACGTGGAACAGCGTAGGTAAAGAAGGGTCTGCTAAACGGTTTTGAGGATCAAAAGTGTAATTGCCGTTAAAAAACGCGTCTTCGTTTGTTTGTATTTCTTTTTTTAAGAAAGTGACAACACGAGACATTCTAGCTAGTTCGTTTTGAATTCCAACATCAGCGGCAAGGCGATAAGACACGGTAACGTAAATAGCCGAAACTAAAATAGAAACCGTAAGGCACGCAAAGATAAGCCTAGTGCGAATGGCTGTTTTTTGAAGGAGTATAGGCACTTTTTGCATATAGAGTTATGACTCCAAAACCTAAACTTTAGCTTTCTTTCGTACTTACTCCGGCTATTTGGTAAACCGGGCACCAACCAGAAAACAAAGAAATTAGGTTAAGCCCCCCAAAAATGCCTAGTAATATTTCAATGAATACATCATCGATAATATCGCCGTTAAGAAAAGCAAATGCGGTTACACAGATACCTATAGCGCCGCGAAGAGACCGATCTAATAAACTTAAATTTGCTTGAATAGCCATAATGCTGCCATATCGAGAGCTTTTTAAAAGGATAGCGACATAGTGTTGGAAGCGACAGTAGACTTTAAGATACTTTTAACCACCTTAATTTACACAATCCTTCAGGCAAACGTTGAGAGGACTACCTAATGACGTATAATTCAGCGCGTTTTGCCCTAATGCCTGATTATTTAACTGGCAAGGCAATAAGTTCGCTAGGTCAAGTTAGGTATAGCAGTTAAAGGTGCAGCCATTAAAAGTGCAGCAATTAGAGGTGAGTAGTGTGAAACAGCGTGATGTAATTGTGATTGGTGCTGGTGCAGCTGGGTTGTTTTGTGCAGCGCAAGCTGGCGCCCGTGGACGCAGTGTAGAGGTGCTCGATCATGCCAAAAAAGTGGGGCGCAAGATACTCATGTCAGGAGGCGGGCGCTGCAACTTCACCAATATGTACGCTGGGCCTGAAAACTTCTTATCGCAAAACCCGCACTTTTGTAAGTCGGCCCTAAGCCGGTACACCCAATGGGATTTTATTGGATTGGTTGCCGAGCACGGCATTGCATACCACGAGAAAACCCTAGGTCAGTTATTTTGCGACGACAGCGCGAAAGACATTGTAGAACTTCTGCTAAAAGAGTGTGAGAAAGCCGGTGTAACCATTACACCTCGCTGTGAAATACTAAGCGTTGAGAAAACCGAAACAGGTTACACGCTCAATACCTCTATGGGTGAATACCAGTGTGAGTCACTCGTTATTGCCACCGGCGGCTTGAGCATGCCGAAGCTAGGCGCCACACCGTTTGGCTACAAAGTGGCAGAGCAGTTCGGCTTGAACGTGCTGCCCACCCGCGCCGCGCTGGTGCCTTTTACTCTGCAAGATAAAGACAAAGACGTATTAGCAGAGCTAAGTGGCATTGCCATAGACGTAAATGCAGAATGTAACGACAGCTCATTCCGTGAAGCCATGCTATTTACCCACCGCGGCCTAAGTGGGCCAGCCATGCTGCAAATATCAAGCTACTGGGAAGCTGGCGATGCGTTAAGTATCAATACGCTACCTACCGACGATGCGCAGGCGTTTATCAACACCGCTCGCACCGACACCCCAGATGCCTTACTAGCAACGTGCTTAAACAAAGTATTTCCTAAACGCATGGTACAAAGCTTTATTGAATACCATCAATGGCGCAACGTGCCGGTGAAGCAACTAAGCCACAGTGAATGCGAGGCTATTGCCAATACGCTAGAAAACTGGCAAATAAAACCCAATGGCACCGAGGGTTACAGAACCGCCGAAGTTACCATAGGTGGCGTAAACACCGACGAGTTATCGTCTAAAACCATGATGGCTAAGAATGTAGAAGGTTTGTATTTTATAGGCGAAGTGGTAGACGTAACCGGCTGGCTGGGCGGCTTTAATTTCCAGTGGGCTTGGAGCAGCGGCTGGGCGGCCGGGCAGGTAGTGTAGTTTACGTTCGCATAATAAAGCTGGTGCATTAATATATACTGGTTGAACAATAGTATTGTGGAACCAGTAACTTACCTGGCATCAGGGAAAGTGTTGTTGATATTCGCGAACAATTGCCACATATTTCACATGATTCTTCTATTGAAATAACATGCTAGCTAAAAATTCCCATCCGCAATTCCTAACTCAAAACGCGGGCCAGCTCAGTCATTTAGTGGAGCAAAAATTAATTTCAGTGTCTGAGAATCAACTTCTTGAACGAGAAAATTTTATCAATTGATAGAAAATTTGGTTTCTCCTCAGCTTTTACTAGAAATAACCCCGAATAGAAATAGTAATCTCAAATTACAACGTGATATGTTGTTAATTATGTTAAGCCTAGCAGAATTGAGTTAAAGGACTAATTTATGAATAAGTTTGTGATATTTGTTCACGGCTTAGGAGGTAAGGTTGATAAAACTTGGGGCAATTTCCCTCAATATCTTATTGATGACATCACTATTTCGCATAAAGTAATTGAGTATGGATATACATCTCCACATCTAGTAAAGCAATTCTTCAAATCAGGACCTACAATCCTAAACATTGCCAACGGTTTATTGAGCGACATCAAGGCCCAATGTAATCTTGAGAATGATGAAATTGTATTGGTCGGTCATAGCATGGGAGGGGTTGTTATAAAGCGCCTTTTAGTGCGACTAAGTAAACTCGGGCTCAAGCATAACATCAAAAAAATATGCTTTTTTGATGTTCCTCATGGAGGTTCAGGTTTAGCAAATATAGGGAAATACATCGCTTTAAGAAATCGACATTTAAGGTCTTTAGTTAATAACTCTAGTGACTTGGATGCTTTAGACGAAGACTGGGTCGACCAGAAATTAAGTGAACAACTGAACATTCTTAGCATTATTGATGCAAACGAAACAGTTGTATCTTCCGTAAGTTCAAAAAGCATGTTCAGATACCACCAAATCGAAACGATAAATGATGTAAATCACTCTACCATAGTAAAACCGTCATCGGAAAACGAAACAGTTGTCCTTTTGCTGAAGTCATTTATTAAAAACTCTGTCACTGTTGGTAAGCTGAATTTAGATTTGGCCAAGCCTATAAGAGATTGGCTCAAATATCATGAACGCAAGCACGAACTAGCTTATGAAGAGGATGAAGCAAGAAGGGAAGCATTTTTAGCATTATCAGCAGCTATGAATTCTGAGAGCTGTTTTGTAAGGTTAACTGGTCTATCAGGGTTAGGAAAGTCTAGATTATTACTAGAGTATAAAAATAGGAGTAATTTAGAGGACGATACTTTTGTTATTTTCAATGGTGCCGAAAATAATCATGCAGTTGAGGACGCGTTAAAATCAGTATCTGAGAGTGGAGCTGAAGGAATTGTAATAATAGATAACTGCTCTGTAGAGCTACATAATTATGCAACGAATGCATTTGGAATCAATAAATCCCCACTAAAACTTGTTACTACTTATTTTTATCATGAAGAGACCAAAAAACTAAAGAACAGTATTCGCATTAAATTAGAAAAATTAGGGGCAGATAGCGTCACTAATATTATCGACTCTCGCCTACCCGAGCTGACTCCATCCTTAAAAAAACAACTAGAAAAGTTTATTGAAGGATTTCCTCTCTTGGCACAAATGACGATTAAGGAACTTCAACAAGAAGGACAGGTAACTACCGCTTTCGATGAATCTGATCTTGTAGAAAAGTTGATTAACGGTGATGGAACTATTTCAGCGAAAAATAGAGAACTGCTCAAAGTTTTTTCATTATTTGATTATTTCAGATTTCAAAAAGCGCCAAGTGAAGACGTTAATGAAGACGCTGAGTTCTTGAAACGTATTGCAGGTGTAGATCAAATCACCTTTGAAAATACGATAACGACTTTTAATCAAAAAGAGTTAATTAATTGTACTGGAAGTTTAGCTCGTGTTGTGCCGAAGCCGTTAGCTCTTAATTTAGCGATGGAATGGTGGAGGTCTAGCGCTCTTGATAGACAACGTGAAATTGTTTTAAATCTGCCTGATATGCTCACTGATAGTTTTTGTGACCAAATTAGATACTTAGACTCATCGGTCAATGTTCAATCGTTTGTAGAAGACTTTTGTTCTGCAAACCGCCCTTTTGGCCAAGCGGAACTGTTGCTATCTAAGCAGGGTTCAAGACTTTTCCGCGCATTAGTTGAAGTGAACCCTGCAGTCACCAATATGCAATTGTATAGAGTGTTCACGCATTTGACCGACAGCGAAATAGCAGCTATTGATGGGGATGTAAGGCGAAATCTTGTGTGGGCCCTAGAGATGCTTGTTTTTCATCAATCTTGCTTTGATAAGGCCGCTTGGTGCTTATTTAAATTAGCACAGTATGAAAATGAAAATTTTAGTAATAACGCACAGGGGCAGTTTTCACAATTGTTTCGCTGGCAATTATCGGGTACCGAGGCTGACTTTAATCAGCGACTTACTGTTTTGAATAGAGCTTTGGCTTTAAATATAGAAAATGCAGATACTGTAATTATAGAGGCCGTAAAGTCTGCTATTGATAATAGGGGAGGTTCTAGAACGATAGGCGCTGAATTTCAAGGTACTAGAGCTGCGCTTGAAGAATGGATGCCAAAAAGGTATGAAGAAATTTATGACTACTGGCAGAATTTACTAATCATACTGGTTGTAATTGTCAGACGTGAGCGCTTAGTTGAACAAGTAAAAGATGCATTTGGTCAGTCGATAAGGGGCTTAATCAGATTTAGCATGCCAGAACGATTGGATAGCTTTGTAAAAGAAGTAGTAGCTCTTACGGGAAAATACTGGCCTTCCGCCGCACAGTCTATAACTCATGCCTTACATTACGATATAGAAGGAATGAAGCCAGAGCAAAAAGCGCTATTGGAGTCTTGGGGCGAATTGCTTGCCCCAGATAAAAATAGCGTTGAAGAAAAATTGAAATTGATCGTACTCGATCCTTCAAAAGAATACATAAAGGATGACAGTGGCGAATATAGAGATCTGGCTGCTGAGGATGCGATACAGTTAGCGAAGGAATTTAAAAGTAATTTTACTGGATTATATCAGTATTTTAATTTGCTTATGACTTTTTCAGAGCAAAAACAAAGTTGGATATTTGGAAAACAATTAATAGCTGAAATAGATAGTGTTGATGAGTTTTTTGATGAGGTTTTAGAGTATTTGAGAAGCCATAACGGGGTAATTACTCGGTTTTTTTCTGGATTGCTATCTGGCCTCTATAGTAAGGATTTAAAAAAGTGGAAGGTTTTAATTGAGGCAATTGGAACAGAAGAGAAGCTTATAGAATATTACCCTGATGCAATAGTCACAGGAAAATTAGAAGTTTCTAATTTGGATGTTTTTATTGCGTTAATTAAGGCAGGTAGTCTTCCCAGCCATACTGCACTAATACTTATATATGGCAAAGCTACTGAACATCTTTCAGAGAAAGATGTTGCTAACTTTTGTAGTTCATTAAGTAAAGTTGATGCAATAGGCACTTGGGTTGCTCTTGAAATAGTAAATATATACGCCCATGGGCGCAATGACATCGACTTTACAAAGATAGCGCCGACAACAGTTCACCTTGTTTTGCATGTTTCATTCAATAAGAATGACAGAGTCCGTCAGGTGGGGAGTTACCATTGGCTTAAATCTGTTAATCAACTATTGAAATCTCAAAATGCTGAGTTTTCACTAAAGCTCTGCGTCCATATCATTAATCAAGTGAACAGCAGCGATGTTAGCTACTCAGAAGTATGGGACTATTTGAGAGAAGCTTTCTACAAAGCTTTTGAAGTTAATGGCAGTTATATCTGGCCTAAGATAAAAGATAGATTCACAGATCGGTATTCTTCCAATAGGTACAAGTTATTAGAATTATTAGGGAGCGGTAATTCTCATAGAGGAAGAGATACTTGTATTTTTGATATCCTTGAAGCAAATGCAGTTGTAGATTGGTGTAATGATGAACTCGCACTTCTAATTGTGGCGAGATCAATCTCCATGTTTATAAATCGTGGAGAGGAACGGGTCGTAAATCCTTTAATACTCATGTTGATAGCTGAATTTTACGATAGCAAGAGCTTCCTTAATGAAATATCTGCAAACTTTTCAAGTAGATCTTGGGTCGGCTCTTTAATCCCACATTTGCAATCGGATAAAGATGTGATAACACCTCTAAAGCAAAGTGAAAACGCTAACATAAGAAATTGGGCCTCTTATTTTATTGACAACATTAACCAGCAGATAGACCGTGAAGCCAAAAGAGAATTAGAAGATAAGATAAGAATGTTTTGATAACTTATGCTAAAGATACTTTGGTGAAGTACCCAGTAGTCACCCTTTCCTATATAAAAGCGAAATGCTTTTATATGTGGCGGTAATATTTGGTACCTCAAAAGGCTAGTCTGTGCCAAAGAACTCGATATTCTATGGTGGAGAAATAAGTAATGAAGTGTTTCTATTTTCTAATTTAAAAGCTGCACTTATCAAGCTAAACCCACATAGGGTTTATTGGAAATTTAACGAGTTGCTATAGAAATACAAAAAAGCGACTGTTCAGTTATATTGAACAGTCGCTTTTAGCTATTTTTTACATAGCTACTTTTGTGCTTATCTGCCTCACATCAAAGCTAGTTACTGATTAGTTTCGTTAACCAAAATAACTTTACGATGTGGGAATGGAATTTCAATGTTCGCTTCATCAAGCCCTTTCTTAATTTGCTCAGGCACTGAGTAACGAATGTCGAAGTAGTGCTGGCCTTCACAGAACGGGCGTACAATGAAGTCTACCGAACTGTTGTTTAAGGTTTCAACTTCAACAAACGGTGCTGGCTCTTTAAGTACATGCGGGTGTTCAGCAAGTACTTTGTCGATAACGGCGCGTGCAGCATCAATACTTTCACCATAAGCAACACCAAAGGTCATATCTACACCGCGAATTTCGTGGTGTGAATGGTTGGTAATTTGCTCGCCCCAAATTTGGCTATTTGGAATGATAATGTGTTGATTATCGAAGGTTTGCAAGATAGTTGTGAACATATCTATTTCGGTAACTTTACCAAACTTGCCTGCTGCTTCTACAAAGTCATCTACTTTGTATGGACGGAAGATAAGTAGCATAACGCCAGCGGCTAAGTTAGATAGTGTACCTTGTAGCGCTAGGCCTACGGCAAGCCCCGCTGCGCCAAGCAATGCAATGATAGAAGCGGTTTGTACACCAAAGCGGTTAAGTACGGCTATGCCCACAAACGCTAAGATGGTGTAGCGAATGACGCTACCAAAAAACTTAAATAGGGTGTCGTCTAATTGGGGATATCGACCGGCTAGTGCAACCATGCCTTTGTAGGCTTTACCTGCTACCCACATGCCTATAATTAATATAAGTAACGCAAGTAGTATATTGGTGGCCCACGCTAGTGCGCCAGGGAGATACTGATCAACATCAAGTGATGCAATAAATTCTTCCATGTTAAAATTCCTCATAACGATTGATTTTTCTTTAAAGATTCGTAAGGGTGCTTCAAGCCGCTATGTTATAGGTCATAATCGACATTAAAGGTATTCATCAATAGTATGAAGTTATGAAAGAAAAGCAGCGAAAAAAAGCCTTTTTTCGCTGCTTTAGTTATAATATTCAGAGTGTTATATGTATTTAAAAGGTGTAGCGAACAAAGGCGGCAAATACCTCAGAATCGGAGAATTTGGTATATTCACCACCAACTGCTATTGAATCCCAAAAGTATTGCGTGCCTAATTTATAGGCTTTTTGATCAGAACCTTCATCCCACTTCTGCCATTCTAATCCGCCATAGACTTCCAGATTGTTTGTAATCATATGTCGAATATTGGCTTCACCGGTAAAGTACTCGGTTCCTGCTGAAACGGCATTGTCACTGTCGTTTATTTTAATATCAATTTCACCATAGCCAATTTTACCGTCGAGTACTGTGCGGTTCGAAAAACGGTGAATGTAGCCAAGTGCAACTTTCCAGCGATCCACATCCATGTTTACCCCTTGGGTTTTGTCATCAGCCATAAAATAGGTGGCTTCACCAAAGAAGTTCATGCCAAATTCTTTACTTGCCTTAAATTCAAAGCCCTTCGGGGTAAACATATCTATATCGGCAAATTCTGTTTGCACTAATGAAACCTGCGCAAAGTCGTAAGAGGGGGCATTATTAATAGGTTTGTCAGCCGCAAATACAGCACTGGCTGCTAAAAAACAGGTTGGAGCTATAAGTAGTTTATACATTGAATATCCTTATTAGGTTGGGAGAACTAATAAGAAGAATAGGGGATATGAGATGAACGAAAAATGAACGCTAAGTTAATCAATGTTCAGGTTAAAAGAAGACATTTCTACTTATAATGAATAGCGATAAACTTGTTTTTAAGCGGCGCAAAGTACTTTATGAATTATGCATTAAAACAAGTACTTTGCGCGGCATTCTCAAACTAATACTTAATCCCAAAGGTAAGTCTAACGGTTCTTGGTTCTACAGGGTGGTAGTGTAAGTCTTCTACCCCTTCTTCTGGCTCACCAGGTAAACGAGAGGCGTAGTAATAATCGATGTCGTGTGCATCGTTATCAAGCAGGTTCAATATCTCTAAACCCACTTGCCAATCGCTATGTTGATAAGCAACTTGGGTGTTAAGCAAAAATGTTGAGGGCGGTTCAATAACATCAAAGCTGTCTACTGTGCGTGAACTTAAGTACCTTGCACGCAGGGTATAACTGAAGCCTTGTTGATTACTTCGCTGGTACCATGTGGCACCCGCACTTACTACTACAGGTACTGTGCCGTCTATGTGATCACCTTCACCATCAACGTTATCGCTAAATCGTGCCTTGGTGTATGCCGCTTCTACATCGGCAGTAAGGTGATGACTTAACCAGTAATAAGCGCTTAGCTCCACCCCGTAACGTGTAGAGGGGCGGCTAGCTTCAGTAAACCCTGCATCACCTACGTATACTAACTCACTGTCTAATTCTAGCTGCCAAAGGGCGGCTGAAATATTGTAGGTCTTGTCGTCAGTCCAGTTAATGCCGGTTTCGTAACCTAGTGAGCGAACCAACAACGGTGCGGGTTCTACGGCTTCACCTGTGACCGGGTCTTGGGTAATGGTAGTCCCTCGGGCATCGTTGGAATGATAACCCTGGCCTATGTTAGCGAAGGTGGTAACCGTGTCGGCGACGCGATATTTCAAGCCCGCTTTTAGGCTAAACATACCATCGCTCTCGCTACCGCTGTTTTCACTTTGGCCGTCTACCTCTACGTCAAAGTAGTCGTAACGCCCACCTAGCGATAAAGAAAGCGCATCTGAGAGCATTATTGTAGATTGGGCGAAGGCAGCGTATGAACTACTTTCTATCGCATCTTCACGAATGGTACTTTCATTAACAGTACTTTCATCAACAGTATCTTCGCCATTAGTACCTAGACGCTGCAAGTCTTGCGTGCGATACAACCCCACATTGTCTATGTCGTCATATCGCCATTGCCCCCCCAAGGTAATACTGCTTCCGTCGCCAACGGTGAATGGAGTAGAAAGAGGAAGTGTTGTTGATAGTTCACCCCCATAGATTTTTCTATCATCAGCTTGTTCGAATTGATCTCCGGTGTCTGGTTTATCTAAGAAATAGGTGAAGTTAGAAAAAAGGGTAAGGTCGGTATCGATAGCATATAGCGATGCATTTATCGTGTCGCTATTGTATTGCGCTGACAAACTGTATCGCGATGACTCACCGCCTACCTGAGTATCAATCGAGCCTAAACGGTCTATTAGGCCGCTTTCAATCGCTCTCGCAGGAACTTGGTCGGCACTATTCCAATTGTTTTCATAAGCCATGCCGCTAATGGCCAATTCACCATCAAATAAAGGCACTATATAACGTAAATTAGCGTTCTTTTTCTTTACGTCTTCGTTGATGTCTGTCCATGGGCCGTCATACGTTTGGTATTCCAAAGCGGCAATAGCCGTCCCTTTACCAATACTGGCTGAATTTAAGGTTACGGCACGGCGATAGTTATCTTCACCCAAGGTTACAAGTAGTTGGTTACTTTCAAGGTTATCTTTAGAACTAAAATACGCGCCACCGGCGCTAGAGAAATCGCCAATGTTGGCGTAGTAGGTGCCTTTAAAATAGCTTAAGTTGTCTACCATTTCAGGAATAACAAAATTAAGATCTGAATAACCTTGTCCGTGGCCATGGCTTCGCATATTTACTGGCATGCCATCTACACTGACGGCGAAGTCGGTACCGTGATCTAAATTAAACCCGCGTAAAAAGTATTGGTTCGCTTTACCTGAACCGCTGTGCTGGGTCACCATCATGCCCGGAATAAACTCTAGCATTTCACCCGTGCGAAGCATGGGGCGCTCGACTAAGGTATCGCCAGACACCCAACCTTGAGAGGCTGAAACAAATTGTCCACTCTGTGTTTGCGTGCTGCCTTGAATGCGGATGCGTTCTACATCTTGTTCTGGTACCGCGTCGGGATCGTCTAGTGCGTAACTAACGGGTATGAAAAGTGTTGATGACAGTGCAAGCGCAATGGAGACAGAAGAGAAACGTAAAGGCAATTGAGCAAAACGTAAATACATGAAAAGTTGTCTTTTTTAATGGCGATATTAACCTTACGCGTAAGATAACGTATTGGACGCAGCTTTTTTATTCGCAAGGGTTAACATTTATATTTTACAAGGCAACTGTCTTCGGCGCCTTCTCAACAATTACAGGTAAATTGTTTCGTATTTAATCGGGGCTAATTTTTGCAATATTTGATTTTCTTGCTGATAGGTTAGGCCTACATCTCGCATAGCGCCCTGTACATATTCTACTAAAATATAAAATTCTCGTTCTTTGATGTTCAAATCTTTGTGGGTCTCTAACATGGCTTTGCCTTCGTAAACACAAGGGCCGCCAATAAGCTCGCAAGTTTGTGATACCAGTTGTTTGCGTAAATGACTTTTAGGCACGCCATTAAAATAATGTCCTATAACAGGGTCTTTATATATTCGATTAATAGCAACACCAAACACAGTGTTAAGGGTTTTACTGCCACCTATTTCATCGTACAGACTAGCAGAAGTTTTGCTTGCCGTTTGCGTAGAAGCGCACCCACCGATACCTCCTAACATACTTAAAAGTAACGCGATTACGGCTGTTGTTATTCTTGGTTTCTGTAAATAGCTACTCATCATCACCAACTTAAAAATTAGCAGTGGCAGTTAGATAGAAGCCTGTCGAACTAGGCTGCATAGGCAAGTTGCCCAAATCTACATAAGCTGCGGTGAGGGAAAATGACTTATTGGGAAAGTAAGCAATGAAGGCGTCGGTTACCGTATCCTCTTCAGCTAACCCGCCTAGGCGATTGGTTTGAGTTCTAAACTCAACGCCGACTACGGTTGAAGGGCTAGTTAGCAGCGCTAAGGAGCCTTCCCACTCCAATTTATAGCTATCGTCATTCTCACTAGCAAAACCAAGTAAGCCAAAGGTGTTAGCTTTGGTATAGCGGGCGGTTAAATTGGTCAATAAGTTAAGGCCGTTAATGTGGCCTAAATAAAGCTTGGTAGCAGAAACAAAAAAATCAGTACCGCTATCATCTTTAGCGCCCAGTATGCGTGCTACGCCTTGATTAGGAAGTGGGCCGGTGCCATCAGGCAATAGAAGGGTGGTATCAAAATCTCGCTGCTTTTTATATTGGGCACCAACAGCCACCTGGGGCATCCAAGAACGTTGAGTAAATACGCCATCACCCAACACTTTCACTTTTGCAGACACAATATCCATGTCGATACGGGTAGATTGTGCGGCGCTAATTGCCCCATCGGTGAGTAAACTGAAAACATTGCTGGTAATGCCAGATGAAATATCCAAGCTTTGGCGCTGCACAGTTAATTCTATGCGGTCGTAAATGCCTAAGCTGGCACCAAAGGAAGTTAAGGTGTAGTCGTTTAAATGCAGGTATTGAACATTGGCGGTACCGTTAATTTCTTCTTTACTGCCATAGCCGCTAATAAAAGCCCAAGGGGTGATACCACCACCAGCGGTACCTTCAAACCCAGTTATGCCGCCCGTTGCAGTTAGGCGAGAGCCTGTGTTTGCACAGCTGAAAAATGAAATTAAACAAAAGCCTAGGCAAAACAATATCGCTTTGATCATAACGTCCCTTTCTTGAAGCTTACCTAAATAATAGGTAAGTTTTGCCAGAAATAAAGCGTTAGACGCGTTTTTCCTAAGCTGCAACCGTGAAGCGATTTTTGCCAGCACGCTTAGATTGGTATAGCGCTGTGTCAGCAGACTCCATCAATGATTTCACGTCTAAGGCAACAAACTTATTTTGATCATGGTAGGCCACGCCTAAACTGGCTGTTACACTAAAATCTGCGCCTTCTTTCGTGATAAATCGGTGACTTCTAATATTCTCGAGGATTCGTTTGGCTATGTCTTCGGCTTGTAATAGCGTGGTGCGGGGAAGGGCAATAATAAACTCGTCTCCCCCAATACGTGCAATAACGTCATTAGTACGTAGGGTATTTGCCGCAGTTTGCGCCACGGATTTAATGACTTCGTCGCCCACGTGATGACCAAGGTTGTCGTTAATGTGTTTGAAGTTATCTATGTCGAAAGAAATGAGCGCCAATCCCACGTGATGAGGGCTTAATTTAACAAGGTTATGCTCAAAATAATCAAAGAAGTAACGCCGATTATGTAAACCAGTAAGGTCGTCTCGAATAGAAAGGGCCAGTAGCTTTTTTGAGTTTTTATATTGGAAAACCACAAAAATAAGTAACAAGGCGAATATAAGTACTACCCCTGCTAACATCATATTTTTCTGCCGTACTTTCAGTGATTGTTCTCTTGCCGTTACCGCTTGCAGTTGAGTTTGTTGTTTTAATAGAGCTATTTCTTTGTCTTTACGCTCGGCCTCCATCGTGGTCTGTACTTGGGTGACATAGTCTGAATTGTTTAACCGCTGCAATTCAAGAAAGTCTTTGTAATACATGTGAATAAATTTAAAAGCTTGCTCAAAGCGATTGTCTTTAAATGCCACTAAACCTGCAATGTAATCAAGCTCTAAATGCCACTGCGTATTGTGCAATGCTTCTATGCCGTTAAAAATAGTGCGTGCTTTCGATAAATCTTGTTTAGCTGCAGGCAAGTTATCAAGGGTTAAATTGCATAGGGCGCGTTTTTTGTAAAGCTCTGCGTTGTAGTCAATGGGCCCCGACAAGCTCAATGCATCATCGATAGCACCAATAGCAAGGTTACACTCCCCTTTTTCTGCCATTGTCATGGCGCGCCCATAATGCAAATAGAAATTTTCGCTGTGATTATCAGTAAAACTAAGTGCTATTTCGTAACGGTTAAAATAGGAAAGTGCATCATCCCAATTCTCGAGTTTCCGGTTCACCATCGCTAAACCCAACAAGGTACTGGCAACATGGGGCTGGTAGCCAATTGATTCGAAGAAGGCAATAGCACCTTCGTAATACTCAATGGCTTTGGTGTAATTACCTAAATAGTTATAGGTGTCGCCTAGGCTTTCTTCTAACAACCCATTAAAAAAGGGGTTGTTTAAAGTAACGAGATTTTTATAAGCTTCTTGCAGTACGAGGGTGGCGCGGTAATAGTCCCCGGAAAGTGCAAACCCGTAGCCTAATTCTCTAATAGCGAGCACATAAATAGTACTGTTAGTATCTTCTTTGGCGACTTCAACTGCATTCTTTAAGGTGTCGATAGCGTCAGAAATATTGCCTGTTTGGTGCATCCGGCTCCCTTGTAAATAAAGCCACAGCGCATGTTGCTTGTTCGTCATTATATTGGCAAACGGTGCAACAGTAACAAGGGTGGCATCCATTTCTTTGTATAGGGTTAAAACTTTTTCAGACTGGGCTTTACGCAGCAGTAACCAAACTCTGCCTGCTTCGCTAAAGTCATTTGCTTGCGCGAGTGTGGTTAATTTTCGGTAGGTCTGCTTAGGGTGTAGAAAAATAGCCTCTTCAAAATCAGGCAATGCATTCTCACTAATTGAGCCTGATGTAGTGTCAGAAACCGGCGTAGTGGTAGTTGCAGTATCAGAGCTTGCAGACACAGAAAAAGAAAGGCTAAACAGCACCCCCAAAGCGGCGAAAAATATTAAGAAACAGGTACGTCTATGTACTACAGCCAAAAAAAGCCCCCCGAATGGCTACAACTTTGCTTAATTAACTGTGCTTGAATAACGTCGCTTGGATTTACGTTGCTTAATTAACCTTCAATCGAGCACTAGGTTAGTATGAAAAGTGTTCGGAGTGAAGCCACATTTCTGCTTATTTTGTAAATATCAATGTTTGCCAACTTACCCCTTGGCGGTGCAATTTGTCACTAGAGGCGATGTTATGCATTAAGGTTAAACCGCAAGATTTCGCGAACTCGATGGTGTCACTTGCGTTCACCGGGTTAGCTACCCGTTCGTCATCAAATTCACCGTGTCGCAAAGTAATGACTAAATGTCCTTCGGCAAAAAGCAATTGGCTACATCGTTGCAAGCTTTGTTGTTGCTGAACGTGGGTTAGGTGCATCCAAACAGCACTAATTAAAATTAGCCCGTAGTGTTGTTTTTTCTGTGATGTCAGTAAGGGCAGGGTATCTTTAATCCACGTTACCGACTCTCCCGTAAAGGCCATGCCCGATTGCATTAACGCGCTTGCAGGCTCAATAGCGGTAACGTGATTTCCCATATCAGCCAGGGCTTTCGCGTCTCTGCCTGCCCCCGCACCTATGTCTAATATAGTGGTATGGGTTAGCGATGGTATATGTGACAACCAATCGCCATGTACATCCTCAAATGCAACGCTAGTGTATTGTGAAGCAAGCTTTGAAGCATGCTGGTGGTAATACGCGATGTGTTTATTGTACTTCATGGTTTTAGCTGTTCTTTTGATATGTGTTTAACCATTTGGCTAAAATCGCCAAGGGCGCTTGATGCCTGTTCTGTCCAATGCCAAAACAAAGGCACACCTAATTGTTTGCTAGGAAATAGCGAGATGAGCTGGCCCGATGTAACTTCTTGTTTAACTTGTAAGGTTGGCAATAACGCCCACGCTACGCCTTCTACGGCCATTTTTGCAAATCCATGAGACGACGGATACCAATGACATGTGGTGAGTGACGGTGCGAAGTCTAAACACTCTCGCTGATAATCGGTGAGTAGGGTGGCATCAAATTCGTCATAAAGTAAGCCCGGTGTGCCCATTACCCGTTCAGGGCTTACGTCATTTTTAAGGTAACGTTCTATAAAGCTAGGTGATGCATAGAGTTGATAATTCATGGTACCCAGCCTAGCTGATTGCCCGCCGGTAATGGGAGTGCCAGTTTGGCTAATGCAGGCCATGACTTTACCTTGCTGCAATAGGGTGCGGGTTTGGGTTTGATCAGCATTATAAATATGTACGGGGTTAGAACGTATCTCGCTGAACCTTGCCATCACTTCAGTAAACCACGTAGCCAATACATCGTTGTTGACTGCCACACTCAGTGGTGACGCACTGTCCGCGGCACCGCTGCGTGTGGTTAACTGCTCTTCTAATACACTCACTTTTTGCACGTGGGACAAGAGTTGTTCGCCAAGTGGCGTGGCTTTTAACGGTTTAATTCGTACTAAAACCGGCCCGCCCACTTGTTGTTCTAGTCGCTTTATCTTTTGTGAAACTGCCGACTGAGTCAGGTTGAGCGCTTGTGCACCGCGCTCAAAACTGCCGTAGCGTAGTACTTCGCGAAAACTATGTAGGGCGGCGTAATCAAGCATGATAAAGGCTCGTTCTCTTTATAACTAAGCACTTACAGTGGTATTAATTAATTTAATAACAAAGAAAAATTATTAATTTAATTTAGTATAAAAGAGTGGCTAAAATCAACGCCTCTTATTCATTCATTTCAATTTTTGAGGTCTAGTTCATGTTTGCGGCAGCGTTGAGTGGTTTTGTGATGGGCGGTACCCTAATAATTGCCGTTGGTGCACAAAATAGTTTTTTAATCGAACAGTCTTTGAAGCGTCAATGGACAGGGTTGTTCGTACTGCTGTTTATCGTGAGCGATGCCATTTCTATTAGCTTAGGAGCAATGGGGTTCGGGTTGCTGTTACAAGAATATCCTTTGTTGGTATCAGTAACTAAGTGGGCCGGCGTTGTGTTTCTTTTGTGGTTTGCGTTTAACAAGCTTAAAGCCTCTATGGCTGATGATGCGCTTGTGCTTGAAATGTCGAAGAAGCAAACGTCATTTAAGCGAGCGTTCCTTATTGCCATGGCGGTGACATGGTTGAATCCTCATTTTTACTTAGATACGCTGTTGTTGATGGGAAATTTGGCCAGCCAGTGGCAACTGGATAAATGGTGGTTTGTCTTCGGTGCAATTTGGGCATCTATTGTATGGTTTGTTGGGCTAAGTACCCTAACCGCTAAATTCGCGCACCATATGCAGCGCCCGTCATTTTGGCGTTGGTTCAACCGCTTGAACGCAGCAGTATTAGGGGCGGTAAGCATTCAATTGGCTAGCTTGTAGTGCAAAGCCAGTAGTGAAAGCGATTGGTGAAAAGCTGAGGGTAAAAGGAGAAGAAATGAGCTGGGTTTATTTGATTGTGGCGGGCTTATTGGAAATAGGTTGGCCTGTAGGATTGAAGCTGTCTCAAGAAGCTGAAACCCGCGTGATGGGGATAATGTTAGCGATAGGGTTTATGGCGGCCAGTGGTTTTTGTCTATGGATGGCGCAAAAAAATATTCCCATAGGTACTGCATATGCTGTGTGGACAGGCATAGGCGCAGCAGGAACGTTTTTAGTTGGGGTCGTGTTTTATGGCGATCCTACTTCTATCGCGCGCTACTTTGGCGCAGCTCTTATCGTGGCAGGCGTGGTGGTATTGAAATTAGCCCACTAATACCACTATCAGAATGTCGGGTATAAAAAAGCTCAGGTAGTACCTGAGCTTTTTTGTGTATAGCCTAAGGGTAACGATTAGTTAGCGCCTAGCT
The DNA here is from genome assembly GCF_032925565.1 of Alteromonas sp. CI.11.F.A3. Classification (NCBI taxonomy): domain Bacteria; kingdom Pseudomonadati; phylum Pseudomonadota; class Gammaproteobacteria; order Alteromonadales; family Alteromonadaceae; genus Alteromonas; species Alteromonas sp. CI.11.F.A3. Next base: position 4,588,163 of record NZ_CP136708.1, on the reverse strand, counting down.
AGGGTTTAGTTGGGCGCGAAGTGCAGTTAAAAAGGTATCGATGCGCTCGGCGTTTTTACCTAAATCGCTTCTACCAACCCGAGACTTACTACGAATATCTACCAGGGTATTATCGTCTTTAGCTTTAAGGCGAATAACCACATCATCTTTGAATCCAAACCACTGGGTGGTATCAGTCGCTTCCAAAGTGTAGGGCAGTGCGCCATCGGCAACACGCTCCCAGCCTAGTGCGTCAATAGTACGCTCACTAGCGGCAAAGACTTCATCAATACTTTGCGCCAATAATTGGGTTCTAATTTCAGGGTAAGCATCGATTTGCTGACGCGTTACCTCACCACCTTCGTAAGTAATAGGATTTGGTGCATTTTCACGCAGCGGTGCAATAGCCACAAACGCCGGAGGGTTGGTCACATCGGTAGTAATATCGTGAATAGGCGGTACAGTACTGGCTTTGCCCATCATGCTAACTGGCATGGCAACGGCAATTAACGCTAATACAGCGAAAACAAATGTACTTCCCCAGCTGACGCTTTTACGTTTTATTAGTACTTGTAGAATGATAAGTATAATGGCTGCACCACCCACATATACGCCATAGCGCAGCGAGGTAAATGCGATGCCTAAATCGACGCCTGCGTATTGATATAGCGGGCCTGGTAATACCACCATTAAAAATCCAATAATGCTGGTCAATGCAATGAGTGCTTTCAAGTGAGCTCCTAATTATTATTGTTGCTTTGAATAACATAACTTTAACAGCCATTTGGCTATTTTGGTTCAAATTTTCAACTAAATTTGTAAGAGGAATTTTTGATATATTACAAAAATCATATAAAGCAGTGAAATTACAAAGGTACTAGAAGCCCAAGTGCGTTTTTAGATAAGGGGAAGTAAGCATCCTCTGCTATGCTATAGGCTGATACAAACATGAGGTTTACCATGGGGAATGCTCAAGAGATACCTTCTTTTAACGCGACTAATGCGCAAAAAGTGGAGTTGTTGTTAGACATACTTTCCACCAAAAAAGCAGAGTTTGAAGAAGGGATGACAGAGTACGCGCTAATTTCGCAGCTTAAGTCACCTCCTTATCAGTTGTTTAATGACAATGCGCTGCGCGACTCCCTCGCTTTGTTCAATACGCACTTCATCTTGTTTCATACTCTATATTTACTAAGAAACCTTTGGCGTGATGCCTTGGTGGGCGAGCTAGATATTCATGCTACCCGTATAGTGCTATTGCCCTTAAAAGCGAGTAGTCAAAGCGACGGTGAGCGTAACGCCACCACATTGGGTAAAAGCGATTCACTTGCTGATTACTATCTGAACTGGCAAAACTTAATCAGTACTGGTGAAGCCGATGTAGAAGCCTTATTGAATGGTTTTTGGCAGCAAATGATGGGCGGTGAGCCTATTTATGATTCAAAAGAAAATATTGCGCACTGCCATGCGATACTCAGTATCGATGAGGCAGAAATTATTACGTTAACCACCCTCAAAAGGCAGTATAGGAAGCAGTTAATAACGGCGCACCCAGACAAGGGGGGCAGCCATGAAGCGGCGCAAGGTGTTATTTCAGCGTATCAAACTTTATTGCGATATTACGGGCTCTAACGCTAAAAATTGAATGAAAAGCGAGTTTTACATGCTTAATAGTGCGATATAGTATAAAAACGATGCAACTGACCGACAAGATCAGCATCTTCAACTCCCTTTACTTTTAATCTTAAGTATAAGCGCACACAATGTAAAACTTGTGTCAGGTATATACGCGAGTAAGGATATTCCAGCGTTCATGCTGGCAGGTAAATCACCCTTTCGTCACAGCAGGTTGTTACATTGTTGAATTACTGTAATGTCACGCTGCATTTGGAGCGTACGATCTCATTAGTCCAGTTGATGTGATCGCGCTGAGTAATGCCAAGGTATTTATAGTTCAGCGCATGAATGCTACCTAAGTTGAGACAGGTTCAAAATTTAAGTTTATGGGTTAAACGTTCTCGTTTGCCGGTAACCGTTAGTTTTTAAAATTCGAGAAATTATTATGAAACGCGTTTTTTATATCATCACTACCCTCGCTTTGTTGGTAGGTGCGATTGGGTGTTCGACTGAGTCTGAACAGGCGGGTGCAGGGCAGCAAGGTATGCCGCCACAGTCTGTGTCGGTACTTACGATTGCTCGCCAATCGGTAACCCATGAAATGATTCTTCCTGGAAGGGTCACACCGTCTCGTCAGTCTCAAGTGCGTCCTCAAGTGGATGGGGTAATTACAGATCGCTTATTTGAAGAAGGTGCACAAGTTGAAAAAGGCCAGCAGCTTTATCAAATTGATGATGCACGCTATCGTGCTCAGTTAAACAGTACCATTGCTGATGTTAAAAGTGCCGAAGCGAATTTGAAAACGTTAGAAGCGAAAGCTCGTCGCTACGACGACCTTATTAAACAAAATGCAATTAGTCGCCAAGAATACGACGATGTGATTGCGCAAAAAGAACAAGCACAAGCCGCCATTATTGTTGCTGAAGCAGCGGTGGATTTAGCGCGAGTTAATTTAGGCTATACCAAGGTGTATGCGCCAATTAGCGGTCGTATCAGTCGCTCATTCGTCACTGAAGGTACACTAGCGACGACTAACCAAACTCAGCAATTTGCCACAATCACTCAGTTAAACCCTATCTTTATAGATATGCAGGAGTCGGGTCGCGCCATACTCACCCTTCGCCAGGCCATGCAAGAACAAGGCTCTATGCCTGTTGAGCTAACTCTTGATGAAGCCACAGGTAAAAAATACGAACACACAGGTAGTGTGAAGTTTTCAGAAGTGACCGTAGATGAAAGTACGGGGTCAGTTGCCCTTCGCGCCGAAATGCCAAATCCAGATGGCTTGTTATTACCAGGTTTATTCGTGAAAGGTCATGTGATTACGGGTACAGAACAAGCGTTGTTAGTGCCTCAGCGCGCCACCATGCGTCAACAAGACGGCTCATTATCTGTATATGTAGTGAACAGTAATGACGAAGTAGAAGCTCGCGCACTCAAAACGAGCGACATCTATAAAGACCAATATATTGTCACATCGGGTATTAAAGAAGGCGATAGATTAATTGTTTCTGGTTACCAAAAAGTGAAACCCGGTAGCAAAGTAAACACCAGCGAGTGGCAGTCACCGTCACGCGGCTCACGTTAAGATAGGATCAGTTTACTATGGCTCGCTTTTTTATCGACAGACCTGTTTTTGCTTGGGTACTTGCCATCATTACCATGATGGCAGGTGTACTTGCTATAATTTCCCTGCCTATTGAACAATACCCTAAAGTCGCTCCGCCGACGGTCACTATTACGGCATCTTATCCTGGTGCGTCAGCTGAAACCGTTGAAAATTCAGTAACACAAGTGGTTGAACAGAACCTTTCAGGCATAGATAACCTGCGCTATTTTTCGGCTAGTAGTTCAAATAGTAGTATGTCCATCAGCCTTACGTTTGAGCCAGGCACAGATCCAGACATTGCCCAGGTTCAAACCCAAAATAAGGTGCAATCTGCACTACCTTTGTTACCTACTCAAGTGCAACAACAAGGTGTAACCGTTGCCAAATCTAACTCTGCGTTCTCACTTGCTGTTGGTTTTTATGACGAAACAGGGCAAATGAGTCAATATGATTTAAGTGACTTGTTAGTCTCTCAATTTCAAGATCCAATATCTCGAGTTAATGGTGTCGGTAGCGTACGTGTTTTTGGCGCCCAGCGTTCAATGCGTATTTGGTTAGATCCAGATAAACTCTATAGCTACAACCTAACGCCTGTGGATGTTCAAGGTGCGGTAGAAGTTCAAAATACTGATGTGTCAGCCGGTCAATTAGGTGGGCTACCTGCTATTCAGGGTCAGCAGATTAACGCAACTATTCAAGCACAGTCTCGTCTGCAAACCGTGGACGACTTTGAAAGTATTGTGTTGCGAGTTAATACCGATGGTTCTCAGGTTCGTGTGCGTGATGTGGCGCGGGTTGAGCTTGGTGCACAAAGCTACGATGTCATCGTTCGTTACGATCGTCATCCTGCTTCGGGCATGGCGATAAGTTTAGCGTCAGGTGCGAATGCGCTTGATACGATTAATGCCGTCAAACAACGTGTCGAAGAGCTTCGCAGCAATTTACCAGATAGCGTAAAAGTTGTTTATCCGGTTGATGCATCACCCTTTATCGAACTATCAATTGAATCGGTAGTTCACACGCTAATTGAAGCCGTGGTATTGGTCTTTTTCGTTATGCTTCTGTTTTTGCAGAATTGGCGCGCTACCCTTATCCCTACCATTGCGGTTCCTGTTGTTTTACTCGGTACATTTGCGGTACTGCTTGCGTTTGGTTACAGCATTAACGTGCTAACGATGTTTGCTATGGTATTGGCCATTGGCTTGTTGGTAGATGACGCCATCGTCGTGGTAGAAAATGTCGAACGTATAATGGAAGAGGAAGGCTTGCCACCTGCTGAGGCGACTAAAAAGTCTATGTCTCAAATCACTGGTGCGTTAGTAGGAATTGCGGCAGTTTTGTCGACAGTATTTATTCCTATGGCCTTTTTCAGTGGTTCTGCAGGCGCTATTTATCGTCAGTTTTCAATTACTATCGTATCAGCCATGGGATTCTCAGTCCTAGTGGCTATCATTTTATCACCTTCTTTATGTGCCACATTGTTAAAACAACACGATCCAGAACACGACAAAAACGAAGGTTTCTTTGGATGGTTTAACCGCACCTTTAACAAAGGGCGGGACCGTTATCAGCGCACCACCACACATATGGCAAAGCGCGCAAAACGTTACTTTGCAGTGTACGGCATCTTAGTCGCGGGCATGGCTTATATTTTTGCGCAACTACCAGGCGCGTTTTTGCCAGATGAAGACCAAGGCCGCTTAATGGTGCTAATTAGCACACCGCCTGGGGCTACAGCGGGTCGTACATTGGAATCGGTTAAAAAAGCTGAAGACTTTTTCTTAGACCAAGAGCAAGGTGCAGTAAACGGCTTATTTACGGTCGTTGGTTTTAGTTTTGCTGGTCAAGCACAAAACGCGGGTATGGGTTTTGTTAACTTGAATGACTGGAGCGTACGAGACGAAAGCGACTCAGCATTCGCCTTAGTGGGCCGTGCATTTGGTGCGTTTAGTCAAATTCAAGATGCCTCAGCATTTCCTATTGTACCGCCGCCGATTATGGAATTGGGTAACGCCACAGGTTTTGATATGCAACTTGTAGATCGCGGAAGCAACGGCCACGAAGCCTTAATGAATGCCCGTAATCAGTTGTTAGGTATGGCCGCACAAAACCCTAAACTTGCGGGTGTTCGCCCGAATGGATTAAGCGACGTACCTCAGTTTAAGGTCAATATAGACAGTGAAAAAGCATCTGCATTGGGGTTAAATTTAAGCGAAATAAACAGTGCGCTACAAATCGCATGGGGTTCAAGCTACGTTAATGACTTTATTGATAAAGGCCGTATTAAACGGGTGTACATGCAAGCGGATGCTCAATATCGCATGTCGCCAGACGATTTAGATAAGTGGTTTGTACGCAACGCCGACGGTGACATGGTGGCCTTCAGTACTTTTGCCTCTACCCAATGGGTTTATGGCTCGCCTAAACTGGAGCGTTTTAACGGTATTTCGTCGGTCAACATTCAAGGTAGCCCTGCTGAAGGTATTTCATCCGGTGAAGCCATGGAAGAAATGGAGAAGCTGGTTGCTCAATTACCTGACGGTTATGCCATTGAGTGGTCAGGGTTATCTTTTGAAGAACAACAAGCTGGCTCGCAAGCGCCGATGCTGTATGCTATTTCTATTCTCATTGTATTCTTATGTTTAGCAGCATTGTATGAGAGTTGGTCTGTGCCATTTGCCGTTATGCTAGTAGTGCCTTTAGGTATTCTAGGGTCAGTGACAGCAGCGTTTTTATTCAATCTGCCAAACGATGTTTACCTACAAGTTGCGTTTTTGACTACGGTGGGTCTGGCGGCGAAAAATGCTATTCTTATTGTTGAGTTCGCAAAAGACCAATATGAAGAAGGCATAGACTTAATGACGGCGGTATCAAACGCAGCTTCTCAGCGTTTTCGCCCAATATTAATGACATCTATGGCCTTTATACTCGGTGTAACACCGCTGGCATTGGCTAGCGGTGCAGGTTCAGCAAGCCAAAACGCGATAGGTATTGCGGTAATGGGGGGCATGTTTGCTGCCACCTTCTTAGCGATTTTCTTTGTACCTATGTTCTACGTGATGGTTGAAAAGCTGTTTCATAAACAAGATAAATAAATTAGACGTTGAGGTTTTACGATGACTACTGTCATTTTTTCTCATGGAAAAGAAAGTGGCCCTTGGGGCAGTAAGATCACTACATTGTCTAACGTGGCTAGCGATGTTGGCTTTAATGTTATTAGTGTGGATTACCAAGATTTACCGTCGCCCGAAGACCGTATTACCCGATTGGTAGATACGGTACAAGAGCAAGGCGACGAAGTTATTTTAGTAGGTTCTAGTATGGGCGGTTACGTGTCTTTGGTGGCGGCTGAGCGAGTGTCTGCAAGGGGACTGTTCTTATTAGCGCCAGCGCTGTATATGCCAAACTATGAAGTGCAAGAGTACAACTACACCGGTAAAACCAGTGTTATCCACGGCTGGAATGATGATGTCATTCCCGTTGCCCATAGTATTGATTACGCGAAGCTGCGTAATTCCCAACTGTTGCTGCTTGAAGATGGTCACAGACTGTCAAACAGCATGTTTGCCATATCGCCGTTCTTTCGCAATTGGCTGCATCCGTTTACACTGAACTAATGGAAGCAGTGCTGCTTTAACGTTTTTCCCGTTGTCTTACTAGCTGGGTAACGCACAATGGGAAAAATGTGTCATTATAGTGGTACAGATTAGCGGGAATAAGGCCGAGGGTATGGCAATAGGTTTACCGTCTGAACCAGATTGGAAAGCGCTGATAAAATCGGGCTGTCGATTATTTGTGGGTGGCAACGCATCAGTACCATATGCACTAATTGAACATTTAATCGAGCACAGCGATGGCTTTAGTGATATTGAGTTAGTACACATGCTTGCACTCGGCGATACTCGCTGGGTAAAAGAAGAGTACAAAAATCTTTTTAAAGCCAATACCTTCTTTATTGGTGGTGAGGCGATGCGACAAGCCGTAGATGAAGGCAGAGCCGACTACACCCCCGTATTCCTGTCTGAAATTTCAAGTTTGTTTAGTGATGGCACGCTGTCTTTAGATGCCGCACTCGTTAATGTTAGTCCCCCTGATGAATTCGGCTATTGCTCATTAGGAGCGGCGGTTGATATTGCCATGTCGGCAGTGCGCCAAAGCAAATACGTGATTGCTCAAATAAACCCACAAGTTCCCCGAACCGCCGGCCATTCCTATATTCACGTAAGCGAAATTACTGCATGTATTGAAGCAAACGAGCCCTTAGTTGAAGTTATGCCTCCGCCTATTGATAGTGTGGCAGAACGTATCGGGCAGTACGTTTCAATGTTGGTTGATGATGGTGCTACTCTGCAATTCGGTATTGGTAAAATTCCAAGTGCCACGCTTAAGTACCTTTGTCATCACAAAGATTTGGGTATTCACAGCGAGATGCTTACCGACAGTATTATCGAGTTGTTAGCATCTGGTGCAGTGACGAATAAGAAAAAAACCTTTCACCCTGGCAAGGTAGTAACCAGTTTCGCTATTGGTACCCGAAAGCTCTACGATTTAATCGACAACAACCCACATATTGAATTTTACCCTAGCAGTTATGTGAACAAACCTACCAATGTTGCCAAAAACGACAATATGGTGGCGATAAATAGTGCCTTAGAAGTTGATTTAACGGGGCAGGTGGTTGCCGACTCATTGGGTTATGATTTTTATAGTGGCATTGGCGGTCAGGTCGATTTTGTCACCGGTGCATCTATTAGCAAAGGGGGCAAAGCTATTATTGCACTGCCATCCACGGCTAAAAATGAAACTGTATCTCGCATTACCCCTCGTATTGCCGAAGGGGCTGGTGTAGTGACCTCGCGAGGAAATGTACAATATGTTGTTACTGAGTACGGTATTGCATCTCTTAAAGGGAAAAGCATTCGCGAACGAGCGCTAGAGTTAATACGTGTGGCGCACCCTAAGTTCAGATCTCAGCTATTAGAAGAAGTCAGACAGCATTATTGGGTGCCGCATTATCAAGAAAAGTACCCCACTGATATTCCAGAGTTGGGAGCAATTCAGCTTAAACGGCTGAATATTCAGGGCGAGAAGTTTTATATGCGCCCGCTGAATCCCGCTGACGAACGCCGCCTTCAAGAGTTCTTTTATTCGCACACCAAAGAAACCTTGCGACTTCGCTACAACTACGACCCCAAACAAATGTCGAGAGAGAAGTCGTGTAATTTGGTGAGTGTAGATCAAACCTCTGATGTGGCGCTGTGTATCGTGCGCCAAGAAGGGTCTCGAATTACTATTCATGCTGTCGGACGCTTTTACTACAACGCTGTTAATAACTCCTGTGAGGTAGCATTTGTTACCCGAGAAACACAGCAAGGTAAAGGCATGGCAAGTAGGCTATTGAACGAGCTTATTCGTATAGCGAAAGCCCGTGAAATAAATCAGATGGTAGCCTATGTTAGGGGAGAAAATACCCCTATGATCACAATCTTTGAACAAATGCAGTTTAAGCGGCTTTTTACCGATGACCCCAGTGACGTTGAATTAGTTTTAAACGTGAGTGAGTTACCATGACCATTCGAATTTATCGCACAAAACATGGTATTAAGCACGACTTAGGGCCAGAGCATCCTGAGTCGCCTGATAGATTGTATGCAATAGACGACCAGCTATTAGCGTCAGGTTTAGAAATGGTGTGTGAACACGCTGATGCAAAGCCTATTGCTGAAGCGTATCTCACCTTGGCACATAGTCCAGAGTATGTGAAAAGTGTGTTTTCCCGTGCACAACACTTGTCAGCAGCCACAAAGGCACATCCCGATGTAAATCATAACGACAGTAACCCAGTTACTTGGCTAGATGATGATACTGGGTTGATGGAATACACCCTGCCTGCCGCTTTGGAATCGGCAGGGGCGGGTTGCAATGCAGTAGACTGGGCTATGCAGGGTGATGATAGACAGGCATTCTGTTTGGCTCGTCCGCCAGGGCATCACGCTACCTACGACGGTTCAATGGGGTTTTGTCTGTTTAATAACGTGGCTATTGCTGCTCGCTATGCCTTACAAAACTATCAACTCTCTCGCGTCGCTATTATCGATTTCGATGTGCATCACGGCAATGGTACTGAAAATATTATTGCAGGGGATCAGCGCATTATGATGTGCTCTAGCTTTCAACATCCGTTTTATCCTCATAGCGGTGCGCCTGTGTCAGCAAGTAATATTTTATCTGTGCCAATTGAAGCGGGTTCTACCGGCGAGGTGTTTCGAGAAAAAATCTCCCATTGGTTTAATGCACTAGAGAACTTTCAGCCCGAGCTTATCTTTATATCGGCAGGGTTTGATGGCCATGCTGAAGACCCTATGGCGCACCTTCGCCTTACCGAAGATGACTATTTTTGGGTAAGCCAGCGAATCAGGCGTGTTGCTGATATATGCTGTAATGGCCGTATAGTGAGCACGCTTGAGGGCGGGTACGATTTAAGTGCGCTGGGGCGCAGTGTGGTAGCACATTTAAAAGGGCTAGCTCACCCCTAACGGTGCGAGTTGCAAAAACACCCATCGGCTTCGGTTTTTACCACAGCATTTATGTAAGACGAATTTGATGCATACCCACTAATTTCGTCCACTAAATTTTTGCCGGTGAAGCAGCCATAGCCTGTTGCATAAGGGCCCAAGTAGCGAAGGTTATATTGGGTGTCCACAACCATAAGTGCAGGTACAGAAGGCAATATAGCGGCGAGTTCTGGCACATTTTCAATGTCTAGCCTAAAACCGCTGTAGTCTAATTGACCTAGTTTGTTAATCAGCTGAGTTTGATGGGGATCGGTAAGGGTGTCGCAGTAACAATTTTCCTGCGTACCCACATGAACAATACTGCCAGCAGGCACATCATAGTTTTTAAGCAGCGTTATCAAAGAAGCGTCAAAGGTGACGCTTGTTGATTGATGCAGTAAAGTGCCTTTAGGATCGAACTCAGAAATCTGACGCTGGCTATAAAACAAAACAGCACTTAGTAAGCTGATTGCCCATACAAGCAGCAGCGTCCAACTTCCCTTTTTCGACATTACAGCTTAAAGCGACCTATAGCACCGCGCATTTGTTGTGAAATTTGAGACAAAATTTCCACTTCTGCTGATAACGATTCCGCCGTAGCTAGCTCTTCAGAAGTCAGTTCACTTAATCGTGCTGTACTTTCTGCGATGGAAGCCGATGCAGTTTCTTGCTCAACGGCAGAGGTCGCAATTTCTGTCATGCTCTCACTGGCAAACTGAATTTGCGTCGTGATTTCAGACATTGCCTGGGTGGCAGTATCAGCCGATAGTACCGCTTCATCAACAAGCTGAATACAGGTTTGCATTTGGTCGACCGAACTTGCCGTTTGACTTACTAACTGCTCGGTAACCGAGGTAATTTGGTCAGCACTTTCTTTTGAACGAATAGCCAAGGTACGTACTTCATCGGCAACCACAGCAAACCCTCTACCGTGCTCACCAGCACGGGCCGATTCGATAGCCGCGTTAAGCGCCAACAGGTTAGTCTGCTCTGCCACTGAAGTAATGGCGCGCATGGCTTCTGAAATGTGCGAACATTGTTCGTTAAGTGCAGTGTTAGTTTTTGCAGCGTTATTTAGCGTGCTACGCAGCGAATCTATGGTTCTGCTGGTGGTGACAATAGAGTCGCGAGTTGAACCTGAAGAGGCCTCTGCCGCAGACGCTTTGTCGCTAGCTCGTGTTGTCTGTTCGGCAGACATCTGCATGGTTTGCGCAATTTCTTCAGACGAAGCTGACACCATGGCAATTTCTTGGTCGGTATTACGGCTAATTTCGAACATATTGCTCGCCGCAGTTTCCATTTTTTCACAACCTTTAACGACCTCATTCATTAATGAAGACGCTAAAGCAACTAAGTCTTTAACCTGGTCAATAAGTTCGCCAAATGGACGAAGTATCTCGTTTTCTCGCTCGAAGGATACTGATAAATCTATTTGCCCTTCAGTTCTCTGCATATTTTCTATAGCAATACGTAATTCTGCGGCGCCAGCCCCTTCTTGATGGGCTTGTTTGGCCATGTACATCAAAAGGCCGCCTTCCGCTAATGCAAAAGCCGCGTGCATTAATAAAATAGGGAACGTTAGATCTCCCTCTTGGAAGATAAATACAGGAGCACCTTGCGTAGCCAGAATATAAAAGCTGATGTGGTGTACCGCAACCACGGCAGTGGCTGTCGCAATTACCTTCCAGTCTCTGAAATAAGAAAGAAACGCCAATGTCACGAATATTTCAAAGTGCATTTCAATAAGCCCGAAGGTTTGATGAATATGCAGCGCTGTGAGTAATTGTATGCCAATGGCTACTGCATGACGGCTGATAACTGACTGAGGCTGCTGAAAGCTGAAGTATAGAGGCAGAGCAGCGATAGGAATGCCAAGCACCACGGCTGTGATGATATCGCCTGTCACAAAGCCTATGATAAAAGAAATGACTAATTGAATAAGTATAACTACTCGAAAGATCTTGTGTCCTTCTTGTATCCAAGGGTACTGCATATTGTTTTCTCTCCACTAAAGCAGTTTGCCTAAGTGTAGGCAAAAAATGCTAAGAGCGCTATTTTGACCAATCATACGATTAAAAAAATTAAAATCTATTAGCCTTTATACTAATACCTTGAAAATTAATTATTTTTAATGAATTTGATAGGATAGATACGCGCTATTAAAGCCATCGCTTCCATAGCATTGCGACCAACATGCAGAGACTTAGTGCACCCATTCCAAGGATTAAATATAGAAAAGCATTGGCAGATTCTGTGCCAGGTAATCCGCCAACGTTCATGCCAAACACTCCCGTTAAAAACGACAAGGGCAAGAAAATCGCCGTTACCATCGATAATACGTACATACGCACGCCTTGTTGCTCTGCTATTCGGTTTCGTAATTCGTCTTGAAGCACAATTGCCCTTTCACGTAACAAATCCATATCTTCTACATACCGACTCATGCGGTCGGTCTGCTCTCGCAGTTCAAAGCTTTGGTTTTGAGACAGGGTATCAGGTAAGCGGTGTAGGGCATCTAACGCATCTCGCTGTGGCGCAAGGTAGCGCCTGATAGATGCAGCTTGGCGTCTTATGATAGATAGATTTTGCCTATCTTCCTTTCGCAGTTGTTCGCGGGTTTCAAATCCTACTAAGCTCTCGTCCATTTCATCAACGGTGTCTAAAATGGTATCAGCAACTTTTGTGATCATGTTAAGCAGAAGGGCGGGTGGGTTTATTGGCACCTGTTTAGAGGCTATTTCATCGCGAAGATTTTGAATGGAGGCTAATCGTCTGTTTTTACGTCGAGCACTTACGATAATGCGGCTGTTGTACCATGTACGTAGCGACACCATATCTTCTGGGTCGGCATCAGGGTTTTTATTGATGCCTCGCAAATACACTAAGGTACCTTGATGCAGCGTCATGGCTCTTGGTCTTGTTTCTAACGCAAGTAAGCTGTCTATCACGGTTTGATGTAAGCCACTAGAATGCAACAAGGCGCCAGCGTCTTCAGCATCTGACTGTACATGCAGCCAAAGGTAATTATCGCTGGATGCACACTGTGCTAAGGCGTCGGGAATAGCCTTCGCTTCAATGGTTGTAACGTCACCATTGGGAGATAGTAAATAAGCCCATAACAAGGCTTGAGGAGGTGTGGCTGCGTGCATATAACCCATTACCATCAGAAAAAGTTAACTCATACTACGCACAGATATAGCCGCTTGCCATCAAAAACAAACGCGCCTGTATGAACAAGGCGCGTTTGGCTTTTAGGTTAGAGGCGTGTTTGCCCCAACCGATTTAGTCTCAACCTACTTCTGTGAATGAGATTTACTTTGCCCGCTTCTGTTACGGTTAACGTTGCTTTGCCTGCTTACGCTCCTTTCACGGCTTACACTTCTGTCGCGACTCGCGCTGCGATCAACATTCCGTGTAGTACGTTGTTGCGACATTGACGGACGGTTAGACGCTGTACGAGTATCCCTAGCTTGCGTGTTTTTAGCGCTAGTTTGCGTCCGCTTTACATGGGTAGAAGCGCCTTGCTGGTACTTCTGCCCTGAAGCCTTATTACTCTCACGCTTCACGGTTTTAGTGGTCGTGACTGTTCGCGTCGTAGTGCTATGTCTAGGAGTCACCGTTCGTGGTGTTTTTAACTGCTTGTTTGCCACATTTACATTGCGCGAAGTTTGTCCTTTAAGTTGGTTATTGTGTTGTATGTTTCGATGATTATTTTGAGAGACGCTTGTCTGCGTGTGCCTTGAAGACTTAGCGTTGATAACCCTAGTGTTACCACGCTCGTGGCTTCTTACTTTCACTGAGCGAGTGGCGCTATATCGTTTAGGCGCACTATGTACCACGCGGTTAGAATAGCGAGCTCTACGGTGGTCAGCATTATGCTGCCAGCGCTGATAACCTTTGCTATAAACGCGTTTATTTGGGGTGCCTCTGTAATAGTGACGCACTGGCTCTCTGTGGATCACTACATGTCGATTGCTCCAACGAATACCGCCAAAATAGAAGAAACTTGAAAGCCTAACCTGCGGTGCCCAGAAAAAATTCCCGCGATGACGGTAGCTGACCCTATGATGCCAGTGCACAGGCGCTATGGCATGAGACCAAAGCCCAAATACAATAAGCGGGTCGTAGTAAGGCACGTAAACCACATCTCTATGGCGAGGTGCGATAACAATCACGCTACGTTCTTGTTCTATCTCACGCTCTACTTCAAGGTAATCATTCGATTGTAAGTTACCGGTGTTAAGGGCGTGTTGGCGAAGCAACTGTACTCTATCCAGTACACGGGCTTCACTAATTAGCACGTTATCACCAAGCGCTTGTAACCAGTTTAGATCTTCGGCCATGGTGTGCAGAATATCGGTAAATGCAGCCAAGGCTTTTACACTCGGATCCCAAGTAACCGGATCTAGCGCTTGCTCTATTTGTTCAGGGGTAAGGTGCAAATTGCTTTGACGCCATCTGTCTGCTGCCACTACGTCAAGAGGGTAGGTGGCCGCAATCATAATATGAGTAAGCAAGGTGTCAGGGTAGAGCGCAATGGGCGCAAGTAGGCTATCTAGCTCAGCGTCTGAATACTGGTAGTTATCTACACTAGTTTCTGGCTCAACCGTTGCCGATGCGAGCATGGGGAATGATGTTGATAGAGTTCCCATGGCTACGAGTAAAGCTAAAGTCAGTTTTCTCATACGTTCTCCTTACATTACTCTGCATGAGAGTGCTTAAACTAAGCACTTTTACAGGCAATGTCACAAAGTCTGTATCTGTTATAGCCCATCGGTTATTAACGTAACCTGAACCAACCTGAATTATTGTCATTCAGGTTGGAATAGATTGAATGGAAAAGTGACTTATTTGAAAGAGTGGGGGTCGAATGCGTGACCAAGCTTTTCAGTCTTGGTTTTGATGTAGTTCTTATTGTCTTCCGTAATACCGTGATCGATAGGCTTACGTGCCACTACATCAATGCCTAACGATTTTAATGCCGCTAGCTTCTTAGGATTATTGGTCATCAACTCAACGCGATGCACAGCTAAGGTATCGAGCATTAGCTTACAAATATCATAGCTACGTAAGTCGGCATCAAAACCTAGATGTTCATTGGCTTCAACCGTATCCATGCCGCTATCTTGTAAATTATAAGCGCGAATTTTATTCAGTAACCCAATACCTCGACCTTCCTGACGAAGATAAAGTAAAACGCCAAAACCATTTTCGGCAATGTTCTGCATGGCTTTTTCTAACTGAAAACCACAATCGCAACGGGTGCTGAAAAGGGCATCTCCCGTTAGACATTCAGAATGAATGCGGATGGGTACCACATCGTTTTCTTTCCATTCACCATAGGAAAGCGCCACGTGCTCCTGTCCACTGGTTTCAACGAAACCATGGATTTTAAAATTACCATGACGAGTAGGTAATTTTGCGGAACTGACATATTCGTATTTAGGTTGTTTGCTGCTCATGTTACTTCTACACCTGGATCATAAGCGTTATGTGGGGGTGTTCTTGCCTTTTACAAGGACTTAAGACAGGTACAGCTCCCCATTCATTAATCCGCGAATGTTACAATATACCCCTTTTAAAGTGTAGCAATACCATAGCCTAATCGGTTTTAGGTTATAACGGTTTGAAGTCGTCAAGCAGAGCGGGCTCAGCTACACCGTAGCCTTGGGCGAAATCGATGCCCATATTACCTAGCTGCGTCATAGTGGCATCAGACTCTACAAATTCACCTACGGTCTGCATTCCTAAGGCTTTTGCCACATCTTTAATGGAAGACACCATAGCCACATCAACAGGATCTGCTCGCATGTCTTTAATGAAAGTACCGTCAATTTTGACAATATCTACAGGTAGATGTTTCAAATAACCGTATGACGCAAACCCTCTGCCGAAATCGTCTAATGCAAAGGAGCAGCCCAAACGATGGAAGGTACGCATGAAGTCGATGGTGTATTCCATTTTAATAATCGCGACAGACTCAATCATCTCGAAGCAAATTTTATCGTACGGAATGTTGTAACGTTCAAACGCATTTAGCACGAAGAGCTTAAAGTCTCTGTCGGCTAAGGAATGGCAGTTTAAATTAATACTACAGCGCTTTAATTCAGCCAAATGCTCGGGGTGCTCATTTAGCCAACTAAAGGTATTAACAATGACCCATTTATCTATCTTAACGTTCATCTCGAAACGTTCAGCGGTAGGCAAAAATGCGGCGGGCTCAACAATGCGACCGTCGGTTTCTTTCATGCGCAGAAGTACTTCATAATAATGGCCGTCATTAGGTCGGCTTAATGGTCTAAGCGGCTGGTAGTAAAGTAGGAACCTGTCTTCTGATAATGCCGAATGAATGCTGTTTACCCAATCAAGCTCATTTTGGTAGCGCAGCGTACTTTCATCGTCTTTGCTGTACTTATGAATTTGATTACGCCCCTGATCTTTAGCGTAATAACAGGCGGCATCAGCCATGCAAATGTATTGCTCGGCACTGGCATCTGGGTCGGTACACACTACCATACCAATGCTAACCCCTAAGCTGAAAATACGGTTTTCCCAAGAAAAGCGGAAAGCCTGAACGGCATTTAACAATGTGGTTGCCTGCAAATAAGCTTGTTCTTCAGGCTGATTTTCAAATATTACGCCAAACTCATCGCCGCTGATACGCGCCAGCATTGCCTCATTGGGCAGTGACTTTTCTAGCAAGTGGGCAATGTCTTTAATCAGGGCATCGCCGGCTTTGTGACCAGAGGTATCATTAACAATTTTAAAGCGATCTAAGTCCAAATACAGCACGCACGGCGGAATGGGAGACTTTTCGCTTAGCCTAGCGGTAAGCGTAGTTTCAAACTGTCGTCTATTATAAACCCCCGTTAGCGAGTCGTGAGTAGCCATAAATTGTAGGCTAGTATCTGACTGCTTTTTCTCGGTTACGTCGATAATAGAGCCATACAAAAAGCTACCACTGTCGTTTTCTCGTACTTGGCAAGATATAGAAAACCAAAATGCACTGCCGTTGGCGCGCATACCTTTAATTTCCCGCGCCGCTACCTGCCCGCTATGAAGTAGCTCTCCTACCAATACGTCGCGGTCTTCTGAGTTGGCGTAAAACTGCTTGGTGTTTTTCACCTGGGCTAACATTTTCGCTTCATCTGGATAGCCAAAGAGGGCACACATGGCAGGGTTAACCGTTTTTAATTCACCGTCTAAGGTTGAGGTGTATAGACCTTCACTGGAATTTCTAAACAAATCATAAAAGTGATGAAGGCTACTAATAGTAGCTTCACTTTCAGACAATTGTAGCCTGCTCATGTTCCGCTCTTTTAATTCAACGGCAAAGCCAATGCAAAGCAAAGACAAGGTCAGTAGAGTTAGAATAATCATGACAATGGGCGCGGTATAAAACGCATCGTCGAAGGCGATTTTAACAAATACCGCATACAGCATGAATACGAACACCCAGGCAAAAGCGAATAGCCGACTCGATGCTAAATTTTGTTTATCCTTAAATATGAAGGCTAAGCCAATATGATACGCCGCAATAAACGGGCTGGCGGCAAAAAGAATGCGGGTTGCATCGTATGCACTAGTTGCCAATGCTGCGATAGCCATACCAATAGGTAATGCAAAGGTAAGTATTCTTAGCACTAATGGAATGGGAGAAAACAAACTATGGGTGACTTTCGCGAGCGTCACAAAGCTAAGGCTAATGAGCACAGCAAAGGTTATTTCGCTTGCGTTGGTTAAGGAAGGCCATGTCGCAAGTCCACCTTGGGCCATAAAGAACAACGCAAATAAAACAAAATTAGTCGCAGCCAACCAGAAGCGGGCAGGGGTTCGCTGGTATAAGTACGATAACAGGAAATAGCCAGTCAATACCGTGAGCATACCTAATACGATACCTAGCAGAATCAACATGGTTTCATCGTACTGTTGAATCGCTTCTTTTTCCCATAGCGAAATAGGGAAGTATCGAAGGCCATCGTCATACACGCCAATAACAAGCCTGACATTTTCTTGTGGCGTGAGTGAGAAGTTTAAGCGAATTGCAGAGAAGGGTTTTTTTAAAGAAAAATCCCCTTTACCTGCTTGGTAACGGTAAGATTTTATTATTCGGGCGTTACCATCAAGCAAGTAGATTTGCAGGTCGTTAATATTGAGCCTGTCTATATTTAGCACTAGGGGAATAGTGCTAAATCCCTCGTTCGTCAATTCATTGGAAATCCAGAGTCGACTATTATTTCTATTAAGCGGAATACTGCTGGTTAAGGGGCTAGAAGGGTGGAGTACATCTAAGTACGTCATTGATTTATGTGCGACAAAAAAAGAACTACTTTCGTTAATAGTGGCAACACGAAAAGACTGGTCAATGGTAAGCTCTGACGCAACAGCTGAATTTTGGATAGCGTCACTTAACGCCCATGTACATAAGGTGATACAAGCAATGAAGAATGCCAACATTCCTTTTCTTGTGAATGGCATAGCTACCTTATTAACGTAAATTCTCAAAGATCAGTAAACTAATAGTAACGGAAGATTTTGATTTTGGGGAAAGAAATAACAAAAACTCACTCACTTTCCATTAAATAGATAATCATGAAGGTCTTGCGCACTTTCGCTACTTCCTATTGGTTCAAGCCAAATGGCTTCACAGAGCCACTCAATAAATAACATGCAGCTGAAGCCGCCGTTGCTTAAAGTAACTTGATAGCGATCGGCGCCCCACTCTTGATTTGTCGCCGTTAAATTAAAAAGTGAACAGAAGGTTTGCTCCCACTGCTGAGTTTTTAAAGGCGTACTAGGAAGTGAGGTATCGATAAACAAAGCGTGGCCATTTATTTTAGACAACGCTTTAAGATTTTGAATAGTTAACTGCTGCATGACAAGCTCGTGTGTGTTGATGATGACGGTGGTTTTGAAAATGGATGTATATCCCATTTTGTATCAAAAGGTGTGCTTGTGGCTTCTAACAAGGCTTCAGAAAGTGAAAAGTCGCCCTTTTCGGCTAATTCAATCGCCTGCTGCAGCAAATGTGTACGAGGTATGACCGCCGGGTTTAGCGATAATAGCTGAGGCTCATCTTCTCTTACCAAACGCAGTTGCCGGTAGCTTTCCCACCATGTATCTAGTTTTTCTCTGTCAACAAATGTATCGCGAAAAGGACACGGTATACAGCTTACATCTGCTAATGCCAAGTGACGAAAGTTGTAAGTGTAATCTTGATTTTCGGTTTCAAGTATTTGTAGCCAAGACTGCATTAGCGCAAGGCTTTGCTCTTGTTCACTAGTTTCAAGACCCATACGAGAGAGCATCAGGTGTTGATATTGTGAAATGAAATTGGGCTCGAAGGTAGATAAAGCGGCTTTTATTTCATCCACCGAACAATGACCTGAAAAGGCATGGGCAAGGGCATTTAAGTTCCAAAGGGCAATACCTGGCTGTTGATTAAAGGCATAACGGCCTTGATGGTCAGAGTGATTAAAGACCGCGCCAGACTCGTAGCTATCCAAAAAGGCAAATGGGCCATAATCAAAGGTAATGCCATGAATAGACATATTATCTGTATTCATTACCCCATGTACAAAACCGTGGGTTTGCCACAGCGCGACCAATCTAGCGGTACGCCTTACTACCGCGCCTAGTAACGCTGCATAAGGGTTTGTCGCCTCTTTGCATTCGGCAAAATGATGCTCAATGGTAAAATCGAGCAAGCGTTGTAGCTTATCAGTTTGGCTAGCATAAAAATAATATTCAAAGTGACCAAAGCGTATATGACTAGGGGCTGTTCTTATCATCATGGCACCGGTTTCGGCGCGTTCTCGGTATATGGTATCAGCACTGGTAAAAAGACACAGCGAACGGCTAGAAGGAATACCTAAATAATGCAGTGCCTCAGCGCCAATATATTCTCTTAGGGTAGAACGCAGTACGGCTCGCCCATCAGCGTGCCTAGAGTAGGGCGTCGGGCCTGCTCCTTTTAAGTGAAGATCTTGGGGCTGCGCGTTTAAATCGATAACTTCGGCTAAAAGTAGCCCTCGTCCATCGCCTAATTCAGGGTTCCATTGACCAAACTGATGACCACCGTATTTTTGCGCAAATGCCCGTTGTGTAAGGGGCGTAACAGGGGAGTGTAGCCAATCAAGCAGGCTTTGAGACTGCATCAAGGGCTCTGGAAGCGCAAGCTCCTTAGCTAGCGTAGTGTTAAACAAGCCAACTCGCATGTCTTTAAGCGGGGCTGGAAGTACAAAACTACCCAGTTCCGATAGGGTTTCAGCATAACGATTTAATAAACCCATTTGTTACTTGTTTCCCGATAGCGTGTCACAATCTATAGGGCGGAAAGTAGCAAAATGTGAGGGCTAATAAAAGTGTCATTTACATCAGTGAGACACAGTGCAACTTATCACAGATTAAAATTAAACTTCCCCTCTACAAAGGGTGTATAAAAGACGCAAGCCAGCAATAATAAAAAACGGCCTTATTTGGGTCTAAAGGAAGCATTATGCTCACGTTACATCACTTAAATAATTCTCGATCTCAACGTATTTTATGGCTATTGGAAGAGCTAGGCGTTGATTACAATATTGAACACTATCAGCGAGATAGCACCACTAATCTTGCACCAGATTCGTTGCGAGCAGTTCATCCATTAGGTCGCTCGCCTGTACTGACTACCCCAGATGGTGCTATTGCTGAGTCCGGTGCTATTGTTGAGTATTTAGTACGCAAATACGGGCAAACAAGCTTTACCTCTCCTGAGAGTGGTGAAAATCTGCAGCAGTATTTATTTTGGTTACATTTTGCTGAAGGCTCGCTAATGCCACCCTTGGTAGCCAGATTAGTGCTGGAAAAAGCCCGTCAAAAAGGTGCTAAGCCTTTCTTTATTAAACCCATCACGAACAAGTTAATTGATGGTATTTTGAATGCCTATTATGGGCCGAACTTAGCCCAGAGCTTGCGCTACGTAGAGTCTTACCTTGCTCATCACACGTGGTTTGCGGGTGAACAACCAACGGGTGCTGATGTACAAATGATATTCCCACTAGAGTCATTAGTGGCAAGTGGGAATGCCAAAGATTTCCCTGCTATTCGGGAATACGTGAAACGGGTACATGCACGGCCTGCGTATAAGCAAGCGCTAGAAAAAGGCGGCGAGTACGCATATGCCTAATGCGACACGCTAGAGCTAATCAAGTACTGCCGCTACTGCTCGCGATGAATGTAATCGTTTATCAGCTGCATAAAGGCGTCGCCATAGCGGGATAGTTTGGTTTGGCCTACGCCGCTGACATCTAGCATAGTGTCGCGGGTGGTCGGTAGCTTAGCGGCCATGTCTACCAGCGTAGCATCACTGAATACCACATACGGCGGCACTTCGTTTTCCTCTGCTAGTACTTTACGTAAGTGCTTCAAGCGCATAAATAAAGTGCGGTCGTAGTTAGCCGGTGCTTGTTTGGCCTTTTTATCTGGTTTGAATTCTAATCTAGGTACCGCGAGTTGTACCGCCACTTCACCCTTCAACACCGGGCGTGCCGCTTCGGTTAACCGAAGCGCTGCGTTAGCGGTAATATCTACCCTAATTAACCCC
Source organism: Alteromonas sp. CI.11.F.A3 (assembly GCF_032925565.1). Lineage (NCBI taxonomy): Bacteria > Pseudomonadati > Pseudomonadota > Gammaproteobacteria > Alteromonadales > Alteromonadaceae > Alteromonas > Alteromonas sp. CI.11.F.A3. Next base: position 4,566,820 of record NZ_CP136708.1, on the reverse strand, counting down.
TTATGAATAAGCTGGTTAATCATGTTGTGCCAGTAGCTGTCTGACTTGTCTTTACCAATGCCATACGTTGAAAGCTGGTGGTGCCCGGCTTCTTGCAAGCGCTTTAGTTGTTTGCCGCGCAGTACATCAATAAGATACTGCGTAGATGCTTGCTGCGAAAGCCTAAGAATACAAGAAAGCACTTTTTGGCTAATGACCAAGCCGTCAATCATGGTGGGTGGATCTAAACAAATATCACAGTTGCCACACGCGCTATCACTAAACTGAGAAAAGTAGTTAAGCAGTACTTGTCGACGGCAAGTTTGCGCTTCAGAAAATGCTTCCATGGCCGCAAACTTTTGAAGTTCGATGGCATTTCTATCGGCCTGCTCACCTTGTTCTATCCATTGACGTACCCGCGCTGCATCTTTTTCGTCGAACAGTAGCATGGCTTCTGATTCAAGGCCATCTCGTCCTGCGCGCCCTGTTTCTTGATAGTAGCTTTCAACGCTTCGAGGTACATCGTGGTGCACAACGTAACGCACGTTCGACTTATTAATACCCATGCCGAAGGCGACGGTGGCCACCACAATATCAATTTTATCGTTCAAAAATTGGCGCTGTACGAGTTCTCGTTCATCGGCATCCATACCCGCATGATAAGCCGCGCAGCGAAAACCTTGCTTGAATAGCTTGGCATGTAAGTCGTCTACTTTGGCGCGACTATTACAATAAATAATCCCGCTGCCTTCTTGTTGTTTAACGTAGGTAACGACTTGTTCAAAGGCTTTGTACTTTGACATCACCCGATAGCGAATATTCGGTCTATCGAAACTGCCTTTATAAACCAAGGGTTCATTAAGTTGTAATTGGGTGAGAATATCACCTTGCGTGGCGATGTCAGCTGTAGCCGTTAACCCAATAACAGGAATATCAGGAAAGCGGGCTTTAATCTGGCCGAGGGCACGGTAGTCGTGCCTAAAATCGTGCCCCCAATGGGACACGCAGTGCGCTTCATCGATAGCAAACAAGGCGACATCAGTAGTACGAAGAGTTTGCTGAAAGCCAAATTGAAGCAAGCGTTCAGGAGATACATACAGCAAGTCTAACTGGTTAGATACCAGTCGCTCGGAAATGTTGGCTTGCTCTTCCTGACTAAGTGTTGAATTCAGGTAAGCGGCTTTTACCCCTAAGGCCTTTAACTGTTCTACTTGATCTTGCATTAACGAGATAAGCGGCGACACCACAATACCGGTACCCGGGCGGATCAGCGCTGGTATTTGGTAGCACATTGATTTTCCACCACCGGTAGGTAGCAAAACAAGTGCATCTCCACCTTTGCACACATGGTGGATGACGTCTCCTTGTCCATCGCGAAATTCGTCGTACCCAAACACATTTTTTAAAACGTTTTCAGGGGTTAGCGCATCACAAACGGGAGAACTAATAGTGGTGTCGGCAATTACAGTAGTCATGGCGGGGGATTTTACGCGTTTTTCCATCGTTCTTCACGAAACAAACGCAAAAACTGGACTAAAATTCAGAAGTCATATGAAAAGGTATAACAAATAAAAACAGTGCAGCCCTTTAAAGTAGGCTAACGTCGAAGTAATGCTACTCATAAGAAAGGATGCAATATGCGCATTTCAGACAATAAAAATATGCCTAGCCGCAACGATATGATTGCACATGTTATTAGTTTATTTCGTGATACTATGCCGTTTAACCAGTTATTAGGGCTAGAGTTCATTCGCTCGAATGAAGGGTTAGAAAGTGACAGCATAGAACTTCATGTTTCTTGGCGTGAAGCCTTAACCGGAAATCCACTGCAAAAAATTCTTCATGGCGGCGTAACAGCCACTATGCTAGATACCATAGGCGGCTTGGTCGCTATTATTGAAGCGATTAAACGAACTAACGATGCCGACCTAGCAAGCTTGCAAACCCGTTTACCGAAAATGGGCACCGTAGATATGCGCGTTGATTATTTACGGCCAGGTCGTGGTGAGCAATTCATCGCTACGGCCAAGGTAATTCGCGGTGGTGCCAAGCTGGCGGTTTGTAGGATGGAGCTTCACAATGAAAAAGGCGATCATATTGCCTTTGGTACGGGTACCTATATGTTGGGGTAGCCGGTAGAAAACGTATTTTGGAGGTGTTGAGTGGCGGAGCCATTACCCGATCTTATCGAAGAGTTTGTAACAGATGGTATGGGTGATGACCCAGCGTCTATTCTTACCGCATTAAGTGGGCAGGATACTGTCTACATTGCCTCCTTATTAGAATCGTTACCCCTAGAGCGACGTCTTGTCGTTTGGGAAGGCATTCCACGTGACCGCAAGCTTAGCGTGCTGGTGGAAATGCGAAGCGACCCTCGTGAAATTCTCATCGACGCCACCCCCCATAACGAGTGGGCGTCAATTTTCGCAGATATAGACGCAGAAGACTTACTTGAACTCCTCGACTCATTACCCACACGCTTAGTTGATGTCGCGTACGAAGCACTTGATAGCCAAGAGCGTAAGTATTTCCGCGAAGCAACTCAGTTCCCCGATGAACAAGTAGGTCACTGGGTTAGTCATGAATTGCTTGTACTCCCGGCCAATGCAAAAGTCAAAGAAGGCTTACGCCTTTTACGACGAGACATACCTCAGCATTGCGATAGCATTTACTTAGTGAATCGTTCGGGACAATTCACTGCACTGGTGAAGATTCATCGTCTTTTTTCAGCGCAGGAACACAGCTCACTAATTAGCATGGCCGAAGAAAATGTCACTATGCTAGTAGGCACCGACGAGTCTACCGCAGCATCATTACAGGTGCAGCGCTCAGGTCTATCCTCATTACCTGTGGTGGATGAATCGAACAAGCTGATTGGCAGATTAGACATTGCATCGGCCAGTGAATTAATGAATGAATCTTACGAACGTCAAGTGATGGCCTCGGCGGGTATGGATGAAGACGAAGATTTATTCTCGCCTGTAGCAAAGAGTGCGCGAAACCGTGCGTTATGGCTGGGTATCAACTTGCTAACGGCGTTTTTAGCATCTTGGTTTATTGGGTTGTTTGAAGCCACATTGCAACAAGTTGTTGCGCTTGCGGTACTTATGCCCGTCGTTGCCAGTATGGGCGGTATAGCCGGTAGCCAAACCCTTACCCTAATTGTGCGCGGGTTAGCGCTAGGCCAGGTCACGCCTGCGAACTTACGTGCACTTATGATGAAAGAGCTGAAAGTGGGAGGGCTAAATGGCGTGATATGGGCACTGGTGATAGGCATTGTGGCCTATTTTTGGTTTGCCGATGCGCTACTTGGTATGGTGATTTGTCTTGCCATCCTCTTTAACATTGTGGCTGCAGCGCTAGCTGGTGTGTTTGTCCCCTTCATTTTAGATAGATTAAAAATAGACCCAGCGTTATCTGGCTCGGTTATTCTTACCACCGTAACTGATATTGTAGGCTTTGTTGCTTTCTTAGGCTTGGGTACGCTGTTTCTGTTGTAGCTGGAAATATAAGTAAGTTACTTACCTAAACAAACTTTATCGAAAAATACCCCATTCTGGGCGTTATAGGCTTGTTATTTTAGGCAAGGTAATGAACACTGTGCGCCTTTTTTCAGCCTTAAAAAGTGATAGTTAACTATGCGCGCTCAGCAAGCCAGTGCTGCCCAAGTCGGAGTGATTTTTGCCATTGCGGCCTACACTATGTGGGGCATAGCGCCAATCTACTTTAAACAGCTTACTGTACTGCCGGCAGCAGAAATTTTAATGCACCGGATAATTTGGTCGGTATTAGTGCTTGTGGGGTTAATTGCGGCGTTAAATCAGTGGCCCAAGGTCATGGCTGCCTTTCGCAACAAAAAGGTGATGCAGGTGTTATTGGTCGCTGGCATTTTATTAGGCGCCAACTGGCTACTGTTCATCTGGGCAGTGAATAACGATCACATACTGGATGCAAGCTTAGGTTATTACATCAATCCGCTTATTAACGTGTTTCTTGGGCGGCTTTTTCTAGGTGAAAGGCTAAGAACGTTTCAGCGAGTGGCGGTGGTATTAGCCATCGTGGGCGTGGCTATTTTGATTTTCTCTTACGGTCATGTGCCTTGGATTGCACTTGTATTGGCGGGCAGTTTTAGTATTTATGGCATTTTACGCAAGCAAGTCGCGGTAGATTCTTTGCCGGGCCTTTTCATCGAAACCTTAATGCTATCACCCTTGGCTTTAGGCTATTGGCTGCTATTTGGATCAGAATTCAGCAACCTTTTCAATAACGACGCTAGTTTAAACATGCTTATTTTAGCAGCCGGTATTGTAACCACTGCCCCCTTGTTATGCTTTACCGCAGCGGCACGGCGTATCATGTATTCAACCTTAGGCTTTTTGCAATACATAGGGCCAACGCTCATGTTTGTGTTGGCGGTTTACTTGTACGATGAGCCGTTAGATGAAGCTAGGCTAATCACCTTTGGCTTTGTGTGGTTAGCACTGGCAGTATTTAGTGTCGACTCTCTTATCGCCTACAAAAAACAGCGAAAAGCCCAAAAGGCATCGCTGCAGACGGCGAAGGAAACCAGTGAAACTCAAACTTCTTGAGTTTCACTGTTAAGGGTAACTTGATTACGACCTGCATGTTTTGCTTTGTATAAAAGCTTATCAGCGCTACTTAGCAAGGTTTCGATATTTTGCGTCGGTGTATTGCAAAGGCCAATACTGCAGGTTACCTTCACAGTGTCTTCGCCCAGTTGAATGGGCAATTTTTCTAATGCCATTCTGAATCTGGTTAACCGCTCTTGTGCGTTATAAATGTCGATTTTAGGCAAGTAAACGCAAAATTCTTCCCCACCAAAACGTGCAACCAGCGTATCGTTAAAATGCACTTGCAATAGGTTAGCTACTGCTTTGAGCACAAGATCGCCCGCATCATGCCCGTAGGTATCGTTAATGCGCTTAAAATGATCAAGGTCGATAAGCGCTAACGTATGTTGCTCAGGTAGCTTCTTATACTGCACGGTAACGGTATAAAAGAAATGACGGCGATTAGGCAGCCCTGTTAAATAATCCGTATTGGCAGCGCGGCGAATGGCTTCCACGCTTTCGATATATTCAATATTCTGCATCACGCGGCATAAAAACTCTTCATGACAGTAAGGTAAATGCAAAAAGTCGTTCGCGCCGCTTTTTATGAAATGCGCAGACATAAGCGGGCGTTGGTCGCTTGCTAGCCCGATAATGGCTAACTGCTCTTTTGAAAAGGCTTTACGCAGGCCTGAAATAAACTGCGTGCCCGTCATATCTGGAAGCGCGTTATCGGTGATAACCAACCTGATATGCGCATGCTCAGCCAATATGCTCATAGCATCGCTGGCAGTAGGGCAGTCGTAAACCACAAAGTTGTGTCGATAAAGTAGTGATAGCATTTTTCGTCTAGATGACCGGTGAGTACTCACTACCACAACGCCCGTCGATTTATTTTTCTCTAATCTAAAGAGAAGCCGACTTAAGTAATCGTAGTTTTGTGCGTTTTCTTTGGGAATATAATCAACGACGTCTTTTTCTAAGACCTTGTCTCGGGTTTTCGCCTCTAACGTATCGGTAGTAACGATGGCCGGAATGAAGGCGTCAATAGCGAAGTCGATGGCTTCGCCATTCGGGGCATCCGGTAAGTTATGAGCAACAATGGCGCACAAAAAACTCTCTGGCATCATAAGCGCAAAACGTGCGCTCGCTTCCGTTAATGAGTGAGCGCCAACAGGGGTTAACCCTGATTTTCTGACGAGTTTTGATACAACGTCTAAGTTTTTATCGCTGTTTTCTATCACCAGCACGTTTTGCGGCATATTTCTCTACTTGGGTTCAGGCTTCTTGCCAGATGACTATGCTTTTTCCAATTTAGCATAGGCGAGAACGAGCCATTTTGTACCAAATTCGTCAAAATTAACTTGTACCCTAGCGTGTTCACCACTGCCTTCGTAGTTTAATACAATTCCTTCACCGAACTTGCGATGAGCCACTTTTTGGCCCAACTGAAAGCCGGTCTCTTCAAAAGAGGCATGTGATGTTGCTTGGCTGAATCGGTTATGTATCGGTCGAGAAATAGTAGACTTGAGCCTTACTTCTTCAACACAGTCAGCAGGAATTTCACGAATAAAGCGAGAAGCTGTGTGATATTTGTCTTGCCCGTATAAACGGCGGCTTTCCGCGTAAGTAATATACAGCTTTTCCATGGCGCGAGTCATGCCCACGTAACATAAGCGACGTTCCTCTTCCATTCTGCCAGGTTCATCATTGGTCATTTGGCTTGGAAACATACCTTCTTCAACACCGGCCATAAACACCATAGGAAATTCTAGGCCCTTCGCAGTATGAATGGTCATCATCTGTACGGCGTCTTGATCGGTACCTGCTTGGGTTTCACCTGCTTCTAACGAGGCGTGAGCTAAAAAGGCTGAAAGTGGCGTCATTTCTTCCGCTTCATCAGGTACCGTAAATTGTTTACAAGCGGTAACCAATTCTTCCAAGTTTTCTAAGCGCGCTTGGGCTTTTTCGCCGCGTTCGGCCTGATACATGGCGTATAAACCTGACTGCCTAATGGCCACATCGGCGTGTTTCTCTAATGGCTCGTCTACGGTAGCTTGTTCAAGCTCGGTCACTAACAGCACGAAACTTTGAAGGGCGTTAAGTGCACGGCCTTTGAGTGCGTTTTCGTTAATAAGCAGTTGGCTAGCCTGCCACATAGAGCAATTATGTGTTCTGGCGGCTTCTCGTACTTGTGAGAGGGTTTTCTCACCCATGCCGCGAGTAGGTGTGTTCACCACACGTTCAAAGGCGGCATCGTCATGAGGGTGATTCATCATGCGAAGGTAGCCAAGTGCATCTTTAATTTCTTGGCGTTCAAAGAATCGAAGGCCACCATAAATGCGGTACGGTGTACCTTGGTGAAGCAAGGCTTCTTCTAATACCCGCGACTGGGCGTTATTGCGATATAAAATCGCGGTGTCTTTTAGCGCATTGCCTTGATTCAGCCAGTCTTTAATTTTCGACACAATAAAGCGGGCTTCGTCTAACTCATTAAACCCAGCATAAACAGAAATAGGCTCGCCATCGTTGCCGTCTGTCCAAAGCTCTTTGCCTAATCGGCCGGTGTTGTTATCGATAACCGTATTGGCGGCTTTCAAGATGGTGCCAGTAGAACGGTAATTTTGTTCTAATCGAATGGTTGTGGGGTTATTAAAGTCTTTTAAGAAGTGCTGAATATTATCAACATTCGCGCCTCGCCAGCCGTAAATAGATTGGTCGTCATCGCCCACAATCATAATGTTGTTTTGATTGCCGCTACACAACATGCGTAGCCACGCGTATTGAATGTTATTGGTATCTTGGAATTCGTCCACTAATACAGCGCGGAAGCGGCGCTGGTAGTTGGCGAGTACTTCGGGGTTTTTAGCCCAAAGCTCGTGAGCACGCAACAACAACTCGGCAAAATCCACAAGCCCTGAGCGGTCGCACGCGTCTTGATACGCGGCGTAAATTTCACGCATTTTTTGTTGTGTTTGATCGTTGTGGGTTTCAATATGCTGAGGACGTAAACCTTCGTCTTTATTACCGTTGATATACCACTGAATTTGACGGGGCACCCAGTGCTTTTCGTCTAAATTCATGGCTTTTAAGATACGTTTGATTAAACGGTATTGGTCGTCTGAATCAAGAATTTGGAAGTTTTCAGGCAAATTAGCTTCTGCATGGTGGGCGCGAAGCAGCCTGTGGGCTAATCCGTGGAAAGTACCAATCCACATGCTATTAAGGCCACGGCCCATCAACGATTCTATTCGGCCACGCATTTCTTTGGCGGCCTTGTTCGTAAAGGTTACGGCCAGAATGGAAAAGGGGGCAATATTTTCCACTTCCATTAACCATGCTATGCGATGCACTAACACCCGAGTTTTACCGCTTCCTGCGCCAGCTAATATGAGGGCGTTAGAAAGAGGGGCTGCTACCGCTTCACGTTGTTTGTCGTTAAGCTCGTCAAGCAGTCGGGATACATCCATAATATGGTCAACCTAATTTGTCTAGTTTCAATGCTGCAACATTATGCCAGCTGACTGTGAATTTATACAGGCTTGTTTGATGAAGCTTAGCGGCTAGGGGGTAACTTTTGCGATGAATTTTGCCCTGTTTAGGTGATACCGGCTGTATTCAAAGGCGGGTTATCGATAAGTTGAACAATTTTCACGCTTGAAGCGTAGTCTATAGGTGTTGTTTTTAGTATGGCTCATGTACACTTCGAGCCATTAAGCTGCCTACGAGAATCTAGGCCTTTTACCATCTTGCGCCGTTTACCCGTTTTCAAACGGGGTTTGAACTTTACTTTTACAGGAACTGCCTCATGCACGCACTCTCTCCATCGACTGACTTTTGGTTATCGTTAAAAAAAGAAGCGCAAACTGTGGCAGAAAGCGAGCCGCTATTAGCAAGCTATGTTCACGCCTGTATTTCAGCCCATCATAATTTTGAGTCGTCGTTAAGCTTTATACTATCAAGCAAAATGGCTGATGAAGTGATGCCAGCTATTGCCATTCGTGAAGTGTTCGATGAGGCCTACTTGTTAGAGCCGTCGATTAGTGAGTCGGCAATGGCAGATATTAACGCGATTCGTGCTCGAGACGCGGCAGTAGATGACTTCTTAGTGCCATTGCTGCACTTTAAAGGCTTTCATGCCGTGCAAGTTCATCGTATGGCGCACTACTTGTGGTTGCATGGTAGACATCAACTCGCCTTGTTCTTACAAAGCCGTAATTCGGCTACCTTCGGCGTAGATATTCACCCTGCCGCTAAAATAGGCAAAGGCGTGATGTTCGATCACGCCACCGGTATTGTAGTGGGTGAAACTGCTGTTATAGAAGACAACGTGTCTATTTTGCAAAGCGTAACCCTTGGCGGAACCGGTAACGAGTCGGGTGACCGTCACCCTAAAATTCGCCAAGGCGTGTTAGTTGGCGCGGGTGCTAAAATTCTTGGCAATATTGAAATTGGCGAAGGGTCTAAAGTGGGCGCGGGTAGTGTTGTGCTAGACAACGTTCCACCTCACGTTACTGTAGTGGGTGTACCTGCAAAAGTAGTTGGGCGCCCGGTATGCCAGCGCCCTTGCGATTCTATGCGTCAAAACGTATTGGAAGACAACCAGCCTTATTCGCAAAAGCCTTAAGTGCTAGTACTTTAAGATTACATAGCAAAAGAGCCAGCGCTACTTACTGCATTATTTATAAGAAGTAAGCTAATTCGTCTAACGAATCTAGTGCCACGTGAGGGAGTACAGACGCTCTCTCTCGGGGTAGATGCATTTCTCGATTGCATGCAAACCACGCTGACTGAAACCCTGCATTTATTGCCCCATACACATCTTTAATAATGTTATCGCCCACGTGGAGTATGTGTTTAGGCGCTTCTCCTATAAAGCTTGCTGCTTCATCAAACATAGCCCGTGAAGGCTTCATAGGGCGGCTAGTGCTGGCATGTAAAATAGTATCGAAATAGGGCGTAATGCCTATTTGGTCGGCATTTACATTGCCGTTAGTAATACCCACTAGAGTCATATTTTCACTTAAAATCGATAAGGTTTTATGCACATCATCAGCCAACTCAAACTCGCTTCTGGCATGGTAAAAACAGTCGAAACATGCTTGCACAGCAGCCTCTAATGCATGGCTGTCGTGGGTTGGAATATCGTGAATCAATGCCGCATTTAACACTGCTAAACGCAACTTTCCCATATCAGATGAATAAGTAGGATTGGCTACAATGGCGTCGCGCTTTAGTTGCTGCCAGTGAGAAGGGGGTAAGGCAGCCGTTTTAGGGTGATGCTGCTTTAAATGCGCATTTAAGGCCGCTTCTGCTTGGCGAATAATAGGTTCGTTGTTGTATAAGGTGTCGTCAAGATCGAAGGTCATTGCCTTCACGGAACTAATAGCTCTGAAGAACTGCATAATAGTTAAAGGCCTATTTTCAAATTATGATTATTTTTTGTGTGCTCTGGGGTGCGCGGCATCATAAACCTTGGCTAAATGCTGAAAATCTAAATGAGTGTACACTTGCGTGGTTGATAGATTGGCATGGCCGAGTAATTCCTGCACCGCACGTAAATCGCCGCTCGACTCTAATACGTGGGTGGCGAAAGAATGGCGCAGTTTATGGGGGCTAACTTTTTGACTCAGGCTTTGCAATTCAGCCATTTGATTAAGCCGATTGGCCACTTGGCGATTTGATATGCGCGTTTTGCGTTTGCTAACAAAAATAGCGGGTTCATAGGGAGACGCATAAGCAGGGCGAACTTTAAGCCAAGCATGGAGCGCCTTTTGCGCTTGTCGGCCTAGGGGCAAAATCCGTTGTTTACTGCCCTTACCGGTCACTTTAATAGTGCCATCTTTAGGATAGTCACTTAAGTTTAAGCCGGTTAGTTCACTTAATCGTAGTCCGCAGCCATAGAGCAATTCAAACATGGCTACATCACGACAAATAATGCCTTCATCGATATCGCCGCTAACGGTTTGTTCATTTGCCAACAACTGCTGCATTTCATCAACACTAAGCTGTTTAGGTAATGGCTTACCTTGTTTAGGTGCTTGAATGCCTTCCACGGGGTTACTGAAGAGCTGCTCGTTATCAATCAGGTATTGGCAAAAGGTACGTAAAGCAGACAGGCGCAATGCTATGCTACGGGGTTTATGCCCGTCCATTTTTGCTGCGGCCATTACACGTTTTACATCAGAGGGCGTCATACCCGACCACTCATAAAGCCCTAAAGTGATAGCAATACTGGTGAGTTGTCTACGGTAGTTACTAATAGTAAGCGGCGATAAACCGCGTTCGACTTGTAGGTGAAGCAGGAATTTTTCAAGCCACAGATGACAGGGTTCGCTAAGGGCGGTTTCCGCTGTCACGAAAACTAGTACCCCATCATCTCAGGCAATATAATATTAAGCACCTGCTGCAACTGTTGTAACAACAAAGTATCCATATCAGGTGTGAAATGGCTTGCATCACTGCTGCTGATACCCAAAATACCAATCTCTTGGTTGTCGCCCAATAGCATGAGGGCAACAGATTCTGCGCTGCTATCACCAAACAATAACTGACGTTCGTGCTGCGATAATCGCCCGAAAAAGAAGTTCGACGTCTTAAAGCGCTTTTCGGTAAATAGCCTGCGTTGTAATTCAGGTATGGCGTGGGGGCCTTTGAAGCTTTTTATCACTGCAGAAGATAACTGCAAGCGTTCTTGCAATACGTCTTCAAGGGTAAACTGAACTTCTGCCACACTTTCGCAACGCAGCAGTTGTACGTTTAGGTCGGTGTACACGCGGTAAATTTTTTCGTTTTGCTTGGCAATGCTCACCAGTTGCGTAAGCTTATAATTCAACTGGCGAACTTTTTTGCGTAACTGCTCACTTTGAATTTCAACTAGCGAGACGCTGCCCTTGTGCGAATGAGGAATTTTGAGTTTTTCGAGTAGTTCGGGATGTTGAGCGAAAAAATCAGGGTTTTCTAACAAAAAAGCGCGAACCTGCTCTGAGGAAACATCGCTGTCGCCTGAAAACACTTCTACTACCGACGATGCGCTAGCTTGTCCTGATAAATCACTCATAAATTTATATGTCCGTCGTACACATGGTCGGCGGGCCCTGTCATCTTTAATACATTATCTGGGCCTGGCCAACGGATCCGTAAACTGCCTCCGGGCAAATCTACCCGAACATCTTTGCTTAATTTACCTTGAATCTGACCGATTGCAACAGCTGCGCATGCACCGCTGCCACATGCCAAGGTTTCACCCGAGCCACGTTCAAATACGCGCAATCGAATGTGCGATTCATTAATAATTTGCATAAAGCCCACATTCACGCCTTCTGGAAAGCGTTCGTTGCGTTCAACGAGTGGACCTATTTCTTTAACGGGAGCGGTATCTACATCTTCCACTTCCATGACGCAATGCGGGTTACCCATAGATACGGCACCGTAAAACAAAGTTTTATCGTTTACCCGTAATATATAGGTGTTCTCTTGCTTGTTCGCTTTAAGTGGAATTTTAGCCGGTTCGAATTCAGGCTTGCCCATATTCACGGTAACTTGGCCGTCTTTCTCCAAGTACAACACCATTTTTCCGGCTTTGGTGCTCACCACTATTTTATTGCGGTTAATTAAGCCTTTTTGCTTTACGAAACGCGCAAAGCAGCGCGCACCGTTACCACACTGTTCTACTTCCGAGCCATCAGCGTTAAAAATGCGATAGTGAAAATCTTGTTCAGGATCGTAAGGCGGTTCAACCATAAGCAATTGATCGAAACCTATACCGAAGTTTCGATTTGCTAACTGCTGTATTTTGTCTTTCGAGAAAAAGACGTTCTGGGTGACATTATCAATCACCATGAAGTCGTTCCCCAGACCGTGCATTTTTGAAAACTGAACCTGCATTAACCGCGCATCTTTATTATGAGTTTAGCCCTAGTTTACGTAAGTTTGTGCTCACCTTTCCAGAGATCTTTTAGAATTTCTCTTTCACGCACCACAATTGTGGCATCACCATCTACCATAATCTCTGCTGGACGGCAGCGACTATTGTAGTTCGATGCCATGGCAAAACCATACGCACCGGCGCTTCTAACGGCTAACAGGTCGGTTGGTTCAATAGCAAGTTGACGGTCTTTACCGATGAAATCACCGGTTTCACATACCGGGCCTACCACGTCATAATTGCGTGCTGTGGCCGTACTTTCTTGTTTAACTGGGATAATATTTTGCCATGCAGAGTAAAGTGCAGGTCGAAGCAGGTCATTCATAGCGGCATCAACAATAGCGAAGCTCTTCTCTTCACCTTCTTTAATAAACTCGACTTCCGTAACCAAAATACCCGCGTTTGCGGCAATCGCGCGACCGGGCTCTAAAATAAGCTTAAGGTTCTCACGACCTACCATTTTTTCTGCCATCGCAGCAGCGTAAGCTTTCGGATGAGGTGGTTCTTCATCGTTATAAGTTACGCCTAAACCACCACCAACATCTAGGTGATCAATGGTAATACCGCGCTCGGCTAATTCATCAATAAGCAGCAATAACCGCTCTAGTGCATCAACAAAGGGGCCAATTTCAGTTAATTGTGAACCAATGTGGCAGTCCATACCGACTACATTCAGATAAGGAAGTGATGCGGCAAGTTCATAGGTTTGCAACGCGCGTTCACGGGCAATACCAAACTTGTTTGCTTTCAATCCAGTTGAAATGTAGGGGTGCGTTTTTGCATCAACATCTGGGTTAATGCGAAGCGAAATAGGCGCTTTTTTGCCAAGGGATTCTGCTACCGCGTTAATACGATGCAATTCAGGCTCAGATTCTACGTTAAAGCACATAATGCCTTGTTCTAACGCGTAACGAATTTCGTCTGCTTTTTTACCTACACCTGAAAAAACCACTTTGCTGGCATCGCCACCGGCTTCAATAACACGTGCAAGCTCACCGCCAGAAACAATGTCAAAACCAGAGCCAATTTTGGCTAATGTACTGAGTACACCTAGGTTTGAATTGGCTTTTACTGCATAACAAATAAGGTGAGGGTGCTCACCAATTGCATCATTAAAGGCATGCCAATGACGTTCTAACGTTGCCCGTGAATAGACATAAACAGGGGTTTGGTACTGTGCAGCAATATCTGCAACGGCAACATCTTCAGCGAAAAGCTGGCCGTTTTTATAAGCGAAAAAATCCACTAGTGAGACTCTCCTGGTGTGGAGGCGGGTTGGCTTTGCGTGTTTGGTGAAGACGCTGCTTCGTCTGGCTTTTCAGTAGGCGTCGTTTGTTCTGGCGCTTGTGGAATATACAGCGCCCCTTTATAGCCACAACCACTGAGTAGAATGGCTGCGAATGTAACTAAAACCCACTTCTTAAGCACGAAAAATCCCGCGAATACGACAATAAATGCCGTTATCATCGCATTGCGTGATTAAAATGCAAGAGACAATAAGCGTTCTTGTGTTTTATCGCCGTAGCGAACCTCTTTCCACAGTGAATTACATAGGCTCTGCGTATCTTGCAAGTCACCTTTTTTCAGCCAATCAATTAATACATCAGGGTTGTCTGGGAACTGAATGGCCTCTATGTCTACTGCTTCTAGCCACTCTTCAACAATGTCCGTATCCAGTTGAAATAGGGTGTGGCAAAGGTCGAGCTTATTAAGTGTTAATACATTCGACAGCTGCTCAAATTGCCCATGAAGGGGTTTAATAAGTAGCTTCTTACCGAGTTGTAAGGCTTCGCTTGAAAGTTCAAAACCACCGTTCGCAATAACGCCGTTACAATGTTGTAGTGCACGCTGAAAATGTTGTTTCGACGTCGGGTTCCATTGAATGTGGCCAGCGTCCTTAATTTCGCTAATATCTGGGTGGAAACACTGAAATTGTTGGTCGCTCAAAGGCTCTAGCATTTGCTGAACGTCGCTTACATCTTCAAATGGTAAGTAAACTAATACATGGCCCTTACCTGGAACTGATACAGGTTTTTCTGCCACAAAAGGTGGAATAATCGGTTGATTAAAGTGAAACCAATGTACGCCTAACTGAAGGTCGGTAGGGGCGAATTTTTTCATTAGTAGCCTATCAATGATGGTGTCGCCAGATTTTGGCACATCATAAGAAAATGCGGCTTGGTGGCTAATGGAAATTGACGGAATATGCTGTCGTTTAGCTGCCCATGCTGTAACAGGCTCGAAGTCGTTAACGAGAAGATCGTATCCACTGGCATCAAAACGTTTTACGTCTTTAAGAAATTGACTGATGTTGGCTTCTTTAACGGTTTGCCACCGGTCTACACGGCCACTTTTCGTAATAAAGCTTAAGCCAGTGAAAGTGCGATAGTCGCCAAATACATCCATATCAAAGTATTTATCGGGTTCACGTCCTGTGAAAACAAAATCTACTTCAACATCTGAACGCTTAGCTAACGCTGCCGCCATAATTCGTGCGCGAGCAATGTGTCCGTTTCCGGTGCCTTGCACGCCATACAATAATTTCATGTTACCCCAGAATGGAAAGACTCAATGATGCGATAGTGATACCCAGTAACATACCTGCAACTACATCTGATGGGTAGTGTACGCCAAGCAAGACGCGAGACAGGCCAATCAAAGCTGCCCAACTGTATGCCAGTACCGCAAATGCTGGATAGTAATGCGCGACAATAATTGCCATTAGGCAGGCTGCAGCTGTATGCCCTGAAGGCAGTGAGAATTTATCCGATGGCGTAACGTGTGCTGTTAAATTCAATAAAAAATCACAAGGGCGCGGGCGCTTGAACATTTTCTTAAGCAGCACATAGATAGGTAACTCCAGCGCGTATGCCATCAGCGCTGTATAGAGGAAAAGTTCGCCATGCTCGGGTTCAAAAGCCCATAGTAAGGCACCAATAACCAAGTAAAGGTATCCATCTCCGGTTTTTGACAACCAGATGATACTGCGACAATCTCGTTTTACGGTAAGACTGTATAAGCGATAGAACAAATTTGTATCGTATTTGGTCAAGGATTTAAGAAGCATTAGCCTTGCCCCCTTTAGATTGATTATTGAACAATTTAAAAGCATTCTGTGACCAACCAGTGACAGAAAAAAGAAACCTTTATGACAGATAAAGTGGTGTGTTGGTCACCCGCACTGCACGTATTAACTTCTATATAGTGCAGTGCGAAGTTAGGCAATCTTTCATAAAAAATGTAAGCAAGTTACGTGCTAAGTAGGAGAAAATGTCCTCACTAATAAAAGTGACTGTGTATTTAGCGCAAAGGTTAATGTTGTTTCCCTGAAACTTCATAAAACAGGCGTTTTTAACGAGCAAATTAATGCTATGCTAGAACAAGGTAAATAACCTACTACTCTCAATTAAAGTAAGGTAGAGCAATGGATTACAACACTTCTGAATTGTGCGATTTATTTGCAGACAGCGTCGACGTAGTTGACCCTATCTTCGCAAGCTTTGGCGGCCGTTATTCTTTTGGTGGCGAAATCACCACGATTAAGTGTTTCGAAGACCGTGGTCTTATCGACCGTGTATTGGCTCAACCTGGTGCAGGCAAAGTTCTGCTGATTGATGGTGGTGGTTCTACGCGTCGTGCCTTGTTCGATGCAGCGCTTGCTCAAGTGGCAATAGACAACGACTGGGAAGGCATCGTGTGTTACGGCAGTGTACGTGAAGTAGATAACTTAGCCGAATTAGATATTGGCGTGTTAGCGGTAGCGGCTATTCCCGTTAACGCGGAAAGCGAAAGCATTGGCGATGTTGATGTACCGGTTAATTTTGGTGGCGTTACCTTCCTGCCAGAAGATCACCTTTATGCTGACAGCACAGGCGTTATTCTTTCGCCAGAACCCCTTGATATTGACTAGGGGCTTTCTACTAGGCTAGGTCTTTAACGAAAACATCTGGCTTAAGTAACAAAAGCGGAGACATATGCCTCCGCTTTTTTGTGCCTAAAATTAATTTTAGCGCCTACTTGTCAAACGTTTCGTTCAAGTACATGGCAAGACGAATCCCTGCCATTTGTAAGCGCTGCTTCGCGGTAGGAAGGTGCTGATACAAGTAGTCGTAACTCATATTGTTGGCATCTTCAGGGTAAATGGTGTCGCGGATATTGGTGCTTTCTTCAATCCACACCAAAGGATCTGTAGTTGCCCAACTACGAATATCACTCGGTGTGATGTGTTCTGTGAGCCACGATGTCCACTCCGTGTAAGACAGCTTACGTTGCTCTAGCATTTGAGAGTCCCACACCCGATGTAAGTTAGAGTTTTGCCAAAAGAAATTTACTTTTACATCGTTACCACCGCGATCGCTACCATCACCCGCATGTAGCGGTTGGTGCAAATCGCCAATGATGTGCACAACGAAACGCAGCGCTAAGCGCTTTTCTTCAATAGTGGCTGTGTCGCTTTTAAGCGTCTTTGTATAGGCCTCTAGTGCGGTAACGGCGTCGCCTTGTCTAGGCGCACCAACTTCAGCATAGTCTTTTCCTTGAGGAACTGTTACGTAGTGCCAATGGGTAGACATCTTTTGCCAGAACTCGCTTGGGTCTGAGCGCATTTCATCCGCATAAGTTGACGCTTCTGCTAACGAACCGTGTGGTAGTAGTTCTGCAACTGCCGCTTGAGACAATGGGCTTAAATACTGCTGCGCAATAGCACCGGTAACCCGATGGCCGGTTTGACCCCAGCCAAAAGCTGGAGATACCATCAGCAATGTAATAAGTGAGCTAAGCGCGACGGCGAACGTCCTGTCTCTCAACGCTGTCATTCATATTCCTCTGTTCTGTTTTTATAGGATAGCTAGTTTTAAGTAGTAATTAACTTTAAGTCGGCAGCTAGGTTTTTGGGTTGTGTTTAGCGGTATCATAGCCCCACCGCGCCACTAACGATTGCTCAACCCCAAGGTGATCCAGAATACGCGCTACAACAAAATCGACCAAATCTTCTATGGTCTTTGGATTATGATAAAAACCAGGCGCTGCTGGCATTATTGTCGCACCCATTTGTGACAGTTTAAGCATGTTTTCCAAATGGATAGAGGAAAGTGGCATTTCCCTTGGCACCAGAATTAGCTGACCTCTTTCTTTTAATACTACATCGGCAGCCCGCTCAATTAAGTTGTCACTGGCACCAATAGCAATAGACGAAAGAGTGCCAGTAGAGCAGGGACAGACCACCATTTTAGCCGGTGCGGCAGAGCCTGAAGCGACAGGTGAAAACCACTCTTCTTTCCCAAAGACTTGCACTTGGCCTGGTTTACCGCCGCAGTGCTCAATAAAGAAGGCACTGGCGTCTGCAGGCCTAGCCGGTATTTTTATGTTTTCTTCTGTCGCCATCACCACCTTGGCGGCAGAAGAAATAAGTACATACACTTGGTAGTCAGCTTTGACTAACGACGTTAATAGTGAAAGTGCGTATGGGGTACCAGAGGCACCTGTAATAGCTAGCGTAATTTGCTTATCATGTTTCATTTTTCTACCTCGATTGACGGGGTAAGTACGCGTAAAACACGGCTGTGGATGCCTTCAAAGCCACCATTACTCATAATAAGAATATGGTCGCCAGGACGCACTTCGTTTTTTAGCGCCTGCACGATCGTTTCTACTTTGTTGAAAACGGCAGTGGGGGCAGGGCTAGTAGCCGCAGCTTCCTTCAACGACCAGTCTAGCCCTTGGGGTTCATAGACATAAACCGCATCGGCGGCCTGCCAAGATTGGGCGAGAGTATTTTTGTGCACCCCCATTTTCATGGTATTTGAACGGGGCTCTAGCACAGCAAGAATGCGGGCGTTGCCTACTTTCTTGCGAAGTCCGTCGATAGTGGTGGCAATGGCGGTGGGGTGATGAGCGAAGTCATCATAAACCGTCACGGGTTTACCTTCAGCCGCGAGTGTCACTGCGCCCTTTATTTCCATGCGGCGCTTAACATTTTTAAAACTTGATAGCGCGGTTATGGCATCGTTGAGGGTAACACCGGCATGATGAGCCGCAGCAATAGCCATGAGTGCGTTATCCACATTATGCTGGCCAAGCAGTTCCCACTGCACCTCACCTACAACGTCGTTGTTAAATAACACGTTAAACTGGCTGCCATCTTTATTGATGAGTTCTGCCGACCATTCTTTGCCTAAAGATTGGCGTTGTGTCCAGCAACCCTTTTTTAGGGTTTCCTCAATAGCAGGTGTGTGATTGGGCGTAAGAATAAGGCCATTTTCTGGCACCATACGCACAAGGTGGTGAAACTGGGTTTGAATGGCCGCTAAATTGGCGAAGATGTCAGCATGGTCAAACTCTAAGTTATTAATCACCAGCGTTTTAGGACGGTAATGCACAAACTTAGAACGCTTGTCGAAAAAGGCACTGTCGTACTCATCGGCTTCAATGACAAAAAACGGGCTTTCTCCAATGCGGGCAGACACACCAAAGTTTTCAGGCACACCACCAATAAGGTAGCCGGGGTTTAATTCACTGTACTCTAAAATCCACGCCACCATACTGCTGGTGGTGGTTTTGCCGTGGGTGCCCGATACGCCAATTACCCATCTATCTTTTAATAAGTTATCAAGTAACCACTGCGGGCCACTGGTATACGGCAAGTTTCTATTTAACACATACTCAACCGCTGAATTTCCTCGAGACATGGCGTTACCAATAATCACGATGTCAGGAATTGGCTCGAACTGGTTAGTATCGAAGCCTTCGGTAAGCTCGATGCCAAGGGCTTCAAGTTGGGTACTCATGGGCGGATACACATTGGTATCTGAGCCTGTGACCTTATGGCCTAAGGCTTTCGCAATGGCTGCGATGCCACCCATAAAGCTACCGCAAATACCTAAAATATGTACATGCATAGCGAATTCTCATTTTTACTGCATTGAATACTGGCTACTTTATCAGAACCGTTGCCGGTTAAATAATGCATTTTCACTCATAATGCCTGCTTTCACTGGTATGTTGTGTAGATTGGCAGCGCCTGCCTTATTCCACTTCGGTGCATTCACGGTTACAATCAATTTAACAAGCATATAAAGCAGTGCTTGTTGGTAGTGCAAGAGAAAGCCGGTAAGGAAAGCTGCGCGCCTTGTATTGTCATACCCTACACACTAAAAAAAGGCTTAACTAAGATGAAACGTTTAAATTCCCAGTTGCAAGAAGATGGTGCCCCGCTAGAGCTCATATTGCTTATAAGAACCTTGTTGGCGAGCTGCAAAGAAATTTCGTTCCGGGTGAGTCAAGGTGCGCTTGCTGGCGTATTGGGTTCTACTTTGTCAGAAAACGTACAAGGTGAAACGCAAAAGAAGTTAGATGTTATCTCTAATCACATCATTAAAGATACGCTTCGCGAGTCGGGCTATGTAAAAGCCATTTCATCGGAAGAAGAAGACGATGTAGTACCGTGCAACCCAGATGGTAACTATTTGGTTAGCTTTGACCCATTAGACGGCTCATCGAATACAGAAATTAATAGTTTAATTGGTACTATCTTCTCAATTACCCACGCGCCTCAGTGGATGGAGCCCGATGATCCATCAGCGTTTCTTCAGCCGGGTACACAGATAGTTGCAGCAGGTTACGTGCTTTACGGACCATCTACTATGCTAGCCCTTACTACTGGGCGTGGCACGCATATTTATACCCTAGATAAAACCCACGGTGGTTTCCTACTTACTCACCCTAATATTCAAGTGCCAGAGCAAACCACTGAGTACTCTATTAATGCATCGAACCAGCGTCATTGGGAACCGGCTATGCAAGAATACATTGCCGACTTGATAGCGGGTAAAGATGGCCCTCGTGAGAAAAATTTCAACATGCGTTGGGTAGCTGCGATGGTGGGCGATATTCATCGCTTGTTATGCCGCGGCGGTATTTTCATGTATCCATACGATAAACGTGACCCATCTAAGCCAGGTAAATTGCGTTTGCTTTATGAAGCAAACCCGATGGCATTTTTGATGGAACAAGCCGGTGGTAAAGCAGAAACCGGTACAGGGCGTATTCTTGAAGTAATGCCTGAAGAAATACATCAACGCGTGCCATGTATTATTGGTTCTAAAGAAGAAGTTGAAACCTGTTTAAGCTATTACGGTAAAAGTGAATAGAAAAATCGCTAAATAAAGGCGGTTTTGCGCGTGATTAGCGCTAAACCGTTTTTATTTTGCCGCCGTCACCGTATACTTAGCGCCAAATTTTTTAAAACATCATTGAAAGGACCTTAGAATGAGCTTGAATGATATTCCTGCGGGCAAGAACTTGCCTGAAGAAGTGAATGTAGTTATCGAAATTCCAGCACACGCTGACCCGGTAAAATACGAAGTAGACAAAGACTCAGGCGCTATGTTTGTTGACCGTTTCATGGCAACTTGCATGCACTACCCAACTAACTACGGTTACGTGCCTAACACCTTGTCTGAAGACGGTGACCCAGTTGACGTATTGGTAATGACACCTTTCCCATTGCTTGCGGGTTCGGTAATTCGTTGTCGCCCAATTGGTGTTTTGAACATGACTGATGAGTCTGGTAAAGACGCTAAAGTATTGGCAGTGCCAATCGACAAGCTTTCTACTATTTACCGTAAAGTACAAGAAACTGAAGACGCACCTGAGTTGCTACTACAGCAAATCGAGCACTTCTTCTCTCATTACAAAGATCTTGAACCTGGCAAGTGGGTTAAGATAGACGGCTGGGCTGGTTCAGCTGCAGCGAAAGAAGAAATTGTCGCAAGCGTTAAGCGTTTCGAAGCAGAATAATTCACGCTGCTTACAAGACATGCTAAAAAGGGGTCGGTGCTGGTAAGTACCGGCCCTTTTTATTTTAAGAGCTACCCTTTTTTATTTAAGTGAGTGTTATGTTGAAAGTCATGGGAAAGGCATTGGTTTTAGCCTTGGTGATATTGCTTCCGTCGTTCTCTGCGTATAGCGACGAAGAACCTATTGAAGTGTATTGGGAAGATTTGGTACCAGAAGGGTTTAATGAGCTTGCGCCTCCCGCCGTTCAGCACAATGGTGAAATGTCACAGTTGCAGCCTGATGCGCCAGTGGTCGATAAATTCGATGGTAAGCGGGTAAAAATTCCTGGCTTTGTGGTGCCCCTTGAAGGCACGCCTGAGCTCACGACCGAATTTTTGCTAGTGCCTTACTTTGGCGCTTGTATTCATGTGCCGCCGCCTGCGTCGAACCAAATTGTGTACGTGACGTTTGAAGAAGGCATTCCTCTAGATAATATTTACGACGCGATATGGGTTACTGGCGAGCTTACCACTGAAGGCTGGAAAGGTGATATCGCATCGGTAGGTTATCGACTTAAGGGTATCGAGGTAAGTGCTTTTTAGGCAAGTAAGCTCCTTTTGAGTAGGGAGCTCCTCATAAGAAAAAACGCGGCCTAGCCTTGTGGTGTATAGATTTGTTCTGCACGATTGAACAGTAGCCACGAAGTAAGAATGTACTTGTCGTTGCTTCTAGGTATTTGCCCACGGTGAGTATGGGTAAAATAAGCAGGGGCAATGACCATTCTTCCTGCTTTAGGCTTTACGGCTTTATCTTGATAATAAAACTCGGTTTCCCCACCATCTTCCACATCATTTAAGTAAAACATAAACAGTAATACTCGATGCAAAGCTTCATTGTGAGGCGCTTGCGGATACACTTCCGAATGCCAGTAAGGGTAACCGCCATTACCGGCTGTGTAGCGCTGTGCGTTAATGTCGCCAATACGAAATAGGTAGTTAACCAAGTTATGTAAATTAGGTTTACCCACTTCCTCAAAGTTTTCGCCGGTAAGCTTAACCGGTTCTCCCGTTTTGGGGTGGCGAACGGTTAGGCCAATAGGACCTACCAAAGCGTAGTAATACTTCTCGATGTACTTAACTAACTGTTCGCCCGTTAACTGCATCACCTGTTTAAAAAGGTCGGCAAACTCGGGCTGTTGAGAGATAGACACATCAATACTACGCTTCTTATCTAAATCGACACCGCCGCCAGTTTTACCTTGAGTTAGGTTTGGGCTTTTCTCGAAACGCGCGATAACTTGAGTACACAATTCAGGTGACAAAACGTCATCAATAACTTCAATTAAATCAGCCATTAGGTAGCGCCTTAAAATGTGCTTGTAACGTAGTTTTTATATCGTCAGGAATGGGGGCTGAGCGCTGCTGCTTATAATCGAAATGTACCATAGTGGTTACACCCGTTGAGCACAGGTTACCGTCTTGCCAAAGTTCTTGGTACACATCAAACGCACTGTTCCCTAAACGACTGATAAACGTTTTTACAGTAACGGTTTTGCCGTAAAAAATTTGCGCAAGAAAATCGACTTTGTAGCTTGCTAAAATAAGCGGCCAGTTCTGTAAATCCATCGTCGGCGTGAACATTCTGAAGATAGGATCCCGAGCAGCTTCAAACCAACTGACTAACGCGGTGTTGCTCACGTGTTGCAGGGCATCGGTCTCACAAAACCGTACTTCGAATGACATTTCCATAGGAATGGTTTCAGATGGAGTTACTGCTGACATATCGCCTCTTATTTTTATCGTGATGTGTATTCACTTTATCACGCTACATTGGGTTTTTCAGTAATCAGGCTTAATCTGACGGGCCATTGGAAACGAAATTAAGATGAAAAGTGATCCCAGCGTAGTTTTAAATTACAATCTGCGCCAAATTTCTGATTAAACAATAATTATGACTGCAATTGGGATTGATTATGGTACCTCAAACTCTGAGGTGGTGTACTTTGATGGCGCTACCCATAGACATATAAAGCTCGACCCGTCACTTGAACAGGGTAATAAAATTCGCTCGTCTGTATTTATATACTTTGAGGATGAACTGCCGCCTCCGCCTGATGCCATGGTGGAAGCTAAAGTGTCGCAGTTGCAGCGTTTAATCAACGAGCAAATAGACAAAGCCAAGCAGGGCTATTACGACGCTAAAGATCCTAAAGAGCAGTCGCGCTATAGCAACCGCATTGAATCGCTTCGTGGTGAATACCATAACCGACCTGCATTGCAACGTAAGGCTATCCAGCAGCTTATGCACGCTATGTCGCTGGAAGAAATTCCATTATTACGCTTAGTGGAGCATGGCAAGTTTGCCTTCGGTGAAGAAGGGTTTAAACGCTTTTTAAAAATGCCTGATAAAGGCCGCCTAATTTACTCGCCTAAAAACTTCTTAGGTGCATCATTAGATGGCGATCAGAAAAAGGCGTTCATTGGCATTATTGCCAAACAGTTAGCGTATTTTAAACAGTGTGCAGAAACCCAATTAGAAAAACCGGTTGCTTCGGTAGTAATAGGGCGCCCGGTTAAGTTTCATGGCACCCGTGGTGAAGTAGGCAATACCCAAGCCATTCAGATAATGACCGAAGCAGCGTCTAACGCTGGCTTTAGTAAAATTAATTTTCTGGACGAGCCAATTGCGGCCGCATATAAAATTGAGCAGACATTACCCCGCGATACCACGGCGCTTATTGTGGATATTGGCGGTGGTACTACAGACATCTGTTGTATTAATCTTTCGCCAGAACGCAATAACCAACTGGATAGAAAGCAGGACGTGCTATCGGTTACAGGAAGACGCTTAGGCGGCATGGATTGTGATAAGAGTCTGTTACTGAAAGTGGTTGCACCTGAAATGGGAATGGGGCTAAAAATGATTAATGGCCTGCCCATTCCCCCTACTTATTATTCAGATATGTGTGCGGTTGATAATATCCCCGCACTTACTCGGTTCTTCTCTGATGATTATGGGTTAGAGATTTCTCAAACTATGTCAGTAACCAAGAACCCAGAACAATTAGAGCGTTTGTTGCTAGTGCAAGAAAACAAGTTGTCGGCGCGGGTGGTTAACTCGGTGAGAATGGCAAAAGAACTGCTTTCTAGCAAAGACAAGATCACCTTACCACTGCATTACATTGAAGATGATTTTGATGTAAATATTTGTACTGAAGACTTAAAGAGTGCATTAAAACCTTGGCTAAGTAAGGTAAAAGCGTTAGTGGTGGAATGTTTGGAGAAAAGCGCTGCGGCACCTGAGGTTGTGATGGTTACCGGTGGTATGAGCTTATCACCTATTATTATCGATGCATTGTACGAAGAGCTACTAACCGGGTTGCCTCGGTTAGAGAACGATGCGTTTAACTCTGTGTGTGAAGGCTTGGCTATCCAGGCCTCTAAGTTCTAAAGCACGGCTATACTAGCACTTAAGTATTTAGCAGAACTAAATAGAAAAACGCGCCGAAAGGCGCGTTTTTTGTTCTTGATACTAAACCCTAAAAGCCTAGCCTTTGAAGCTTAATAGCTTAGGCTTGTGCTTCAAGCATTGGCTTTAAGAATCGGCCGGTATGAGAAACCTTAGATTCAGCCACCACTTCTGGCGTACCTTCAGCAATAATTTGACCACCGCCTGAGCCACCTTCAGGGCCTAAGTCGATGATCCAGTCGGCAGTTTTGACCACATCAAGGTTGTGTTCAATAACCACCACTGTGTTGCCATGATCACGGAGTCGGTGCAGTACGGCTAGTAACTGTTTAATATCGTGGAAATGCAGCCCTGTGGTGGGTTCATCCAAAATATACAGGGTTTGGCCGGTATCACGTTTCGACAGTTCTTTGGCTAACTTAACCCGCTGTGCTTCACCGCCCGATAAGGTAGTGGCTGCTTGTCCTAAACGAATATAGGCTAAGCCTACTTCTTTTAACGTTTGCAGTTTACGGGCAATGGCCGGAATGGGGTCGAAGAAATCTCGAGCATCTTCTACCGTCATTTCTAGCACTTCGTGAATGTTTTTGTCTTTGTATTTCACTTCCAAGGTTTCGCGGTTGTAGCGCTTGCCTTGGCATACGTCACACGGAACGTATACATCGGGTAAGAAGTGCATTTCTACTTTAATTACACCGTCGCCCTGACACGCTTCACAGCGTCCGCCTTTCACGTTAAAGCTAAAGCGACCTGGTTTATAACCGCGAGAACGCGCTTCCTGGGTACCGGCGAAAATTTCACGAATAGGCGTGAAAATTCCGGCGTAAGTTGCAGGGTTTGAACGCGGTGTTCTACCAATAGGGCTCTGGTCAATATCGACCACCTTATCAAGCTGATCTAACCCCGTCATCGAGACATAAGGCGCAGGCTCAGAAGTGGTGGCCTTGTTTAATTCACAGTGGGCGATTTTATAAAAGGTATCATTAATAAGGGTAGATTTACCTGAGCCAGATACACCGGTTACGCAGGTCATCACGCCCATAGGCACTCGCAAGTCTACTGACTTCAAGTTGTTGCCTGTGGCCCCTTTTAATTCCAACCATTTATCATCTTTAATAGGTGTGCGAACTTCAGGAATAACAATTTTTTCACGGCCGGATAGGTATTTACCAGTAAGTGAGTCTTCACTTGCTAATATATCTTCAAGCTGACCTTCGGCAATAATTTCACCGCCATGTACACCGGCTCCAGGGCCAATGTCCACAATATAATCGGCTTCACGAATGGCGTCTTCGTCGTGCTCTACCACCAATACCGTGTTACCCAAATCACGCAAGTGTCTAAGGGTCTTCAATAAGCGTTCGTTGTCTCGTTGGTGGAGCCCAATAGAAGGCTCATCAAGAACGTACATTACACCTACTAATCCAGCACCAATTTGGCTCGCCAAGCGAATACGCTGCGCTTCACCGCCCGAAAGGGTATCGGCACTGCGTGAAAGGGATAAGTAGTTCAAGCCAACGTTAACCAAGAAGCGTAAACGATCGAGAATCTCTTTTAGAATTTTCTCTGCTATTTGGGCTTTTTGGCCTGTTAACGATAAGTTTTCGAAAAACTCGTAGGCATCGGCAATAGATTTATCCGCAATGGTAGGCAGTGTAGTGTCTTCAATAAAGACATTACGGGCTTCTACGCGCAAGCGTGTGCCATTACAGCTACTACAGTGCTGTTGGCTTAAGTATTTAGCCAGCTCTTCACGTACCGCGTTAGACTCGGTTTCCCGATAGCGGCGCTCCATATTAGGAATAATGCCTTCAAACGGATGCTTACGCTCCATTACATCGCCGCGTTCGTTAATATACTTAAACGCTAACGACTTACCTTTAGAACCATACAGCACAATATCTTTGTGCTTATCGTCTAACTCGCCGAAGGGGCCAGTTAAATCGAATTCGTAATGGTCGGCAACCGATTGCAGCATCTGAAAATAATAATAACTGCGTTTGTCCCAACCACGCACTGCGCCGCCTGCAAGGCTTAACTCGTCGTTGCCCACCACACGTGTTGGGTCGAAGAACTGTCGTGTACCTAAACCATCACAGGTTGGGCACGCCCCAGCAGGGTTGTTGAACGAGAACAATCTAGGCTCTAATTCACTAATACTGTAACCGCAGTGCGGGCAAGCGAAGTTAGCTGAAAATACAATTTCTTCAGCTTCGCTGTTGTCCATATCGGCTACAAGCGCGTTGCCGCCAGCTAACGCTAATGCGGTTTCAAAAGATTCTGATAAGCGCAGCGCTAAATCGTCGCGCACTTTAAAGCGGTCTACTACCACCTCGATAGTATGCTTTTTATGTAAATCTAATGGCGGTGGATCGGACAGGTCACATACATCGCCGTCAATTCGCGCACGAATAAAACCTTGAGCAGACAAATTCTGCAGGGTTTTTAAATGCTCACCTTTACGTTCTTTCACGATAGGCGCTAGCAGCATCAACTTGCTGCCTTCTGGCATTGCCAACACCTTATCTACCATCTGGCTCACGGTTTGCGCATCAAGCGGCACATCGTGATCTGGGCATCGTGGTGTGCCAACACGGGCAAACATCAAACGAAGGTAATCGTAAATTTCGGTAATAGTACCCACGGTTGAACGAGGGTTATGTGACGTTGACTTTTGCTCAATGGATATAGCCGGTGACAAACCCTCTATATGATCAACATCAGGTTTTTCCATCATAGATAAAAACTGACGGGCATACGCAGACAACGACTCAACGTAACGACGTTGACCTTCTGCGTATAGGGTATCGAAAGCTAAAGACGATTTACCTGAGCCTGACAGCCCAGTTATCACTACCAGCTTGTCTCGTGGCAGTGTTAAATCGATATTTTTCAAATTGTGGGTGCGAGCACCGCGTATCTCGATTTTATCCATTGAAGCCTAAGTGCGAAAAAAAGAATCAGTATGCCATAGTCGTCAAGCAAATTGATATTGCATTGCATGATCAAGTTATACTGATTGGCTATCAATGAGATCAACTTAAGATTACATTAATCGAATATTTCGAACGTAGGCAGCTTACTAATATATGCTACACTTCGCGCCCACACTATCTGTCAGACTGATTTAGAGGAACGGTACAGCTTTGAACGCTTTGGAATTGCGCGCCTCGCTAGCGCTAGCATCTGTTTATGTATTACGCATGCTGGGATTATTTATGGTGATGCCGGTGTTAGCCGTCGCTGCTATGGATTATTCAGACTACTCACCTTTAATGGTGGGGCTAGCGGTGGGTGGATACGGTTTAACACAGGCTGCTTTGCAAATTCCAATGGGTATGATGTCTGACAAATGGGGTCGAAAACCCGTTATTTTGTTCGGACTGGCTGTATTTGCGTTCGGTAGTTTCGTGGCGGCCAATGCCGACACTATGGCGTGGCTTATTGTAGGGCGAATATTACAAGGAGCAGGTGCCATCGCCGGGGCCATCATGGCATTAGCCACCGACGTTAGCCGTGAAAGCCAACGGGCAAAAGTGCTGGCGGTTATCGGTATTGCAATTGGCTTTTCCTTTTATATGGCAGTGCTGTTAGGGCCTCTCATAGCGAATAATTGGGGCTTGGCGGGTATTTTCGCTATAACCGGTGTGTTAGCCATTGTTTGTATGCCGTTGGTGCAATGGGTTGTGCCTAATGGCGAGATTCTGAGTAGCGGCGATACGCTACCGCAAAAGGGTCAACTTAAACGCTTGGTGTTCTCTTCACAGCTTTGGCGCTTAAACGTTAGTGTGCTTATTTTGCACATGCTAATTACCCTGCTTTTTGTACAATTACCTTTAACCTTACTGCATTTCGACATGGCCCTTGATACCCATTGGACCGTGTACTTACCGGTATTAGGTATTTCGGTGGTGGGGTTAGTTATTATGATGGGTATGGCCAGAGGCCGCACACCAAAATCCTATCTACTTTTCGCCGTGGTACTTATGGGCAGTGCATTTGCCGCGCTTGCCATGAAAGACCATAGCTGGTGGATAACCACAGCCGCTGTAGTGCTGTTTTTCACTGGGTTTAATTATCTAGAAGCCAATTTTCCCTCTCTTGTTTCCAGTATTGCGCCGGCAGGTCAAAAAGGCACTGCCATGGGCATTTATGCTAGCTTCCAGTTCTTTGGCGCTTTTTTAGGTGGCATGTTGTCTGGTGTTGTGACCGATATTTGGTCCCCTGATATCGCCTATATAGTTGGTGCGGTCAGCACGTTACTTTGGCTTTATATTATTTATGGGCTAAAAGAAGTAAGCCGCGTTAAGCGTGTCATGATGAACGGTAGTTTTAGTTCGCATCAGGAAGACGCGTTAAAGAAAAATATTTCTTTGGTTCCAGGTGTTTTAGAGGTGACTTTAAACAGTCAAAATGGCACGGTATATTTAAAAGTGAACCGAGACTTCGATGCTACCCAAGCTAGGGCGGTAATTGATAGCGCTTAGTAGTAAGCATATTGGCTTTAATTGCTAAGAATAACGAACGTAAGGAGTGCGACCGTGATAGATTTATCGTCTTTTAAAGGCATTATTTTTGATATGGATGGCACCCTAGTTGATTCAATGGGCAGACATATCAACGCATGGCAAGTAACGTGTGAAGTGTTCGGCTACCCATTTGATGCAGATTACATTCACAGTTTAGGGGGCGTACCAACGCTTGAGACTGTTGAGATGTTGAATGCCAAATACAACAAACAAAATGATACCGAAGAAGTCGCTGGCTTTAAAAAGCGGACTTCTGAAAATTTACCCGATATCCCTAGGTTAATTCCAGATACCCTTGCCGTATTTAATCACTACATACAAAGCCACCCTATTGCGGTGGGCACAGGCTCTGATAGACCCCATGCCGAGTGGTTATTGAGCCATCATAATATTATCGAGCAATTGAAAGTATTGGTCACGGCTGATGATGTCAAAAATGGCAAACCTCACCCAGAAACCTTCCTCATGGCCGCAGAAGCAATGAATGTTGCGCCAGAAGATTGCGTAGTATTTGAAGATACTGAAATGGGTCAACGCGCCGCGTTAGATGCAGGAATGACATGTGTTATGGTAAAAGACGGTAAGATAGTAAATTCATTGGTGTAAGCAAACACGTAGTCAACAAGGATTGTGATATGACATTTTCGAAAATATTTACTGTGGCGGTTATGTCATTAGGCTTAGCCGCCTGCGCAATTAATGTGACGCCAAGCGCTTTTTTTCATCAAGACAACCAAACAAAGCCCCTGACAACCACGAAGTTACATGCCGCCATTGAGCAAGATAAAACGTCGGCAGGGATTACTCGCGTAGAAATTGATAATGAGCAAGGTCTAACGTTAAGAGGCGTTGCTGTGTCTTATGCCGAGCCTGTTGTGAATATTGTTTTTTACGCCGATAACCGTATGCCGGTGAGCGAAAACAATAGCGTGCTGCATCGCTTAGGTAAGATTCCGGCGAATATTCTTTGGATGGATTACCAAGGAGTTGGTGCCAGTGATAAATCTGAAAAGCTCAGCATTAATGCGATTAAAGCCGATGCATTGACTGTTTTTGATTACGCCGAAGGTATATTCGATAAGTCGTTACCCACTATTGTGCATGGCAGAGGCGTGGGCAGTTATTTCGCAAGCTATGTGGCGGCGAATAAACCTATTGGCGGGCTAGTGCTCGATGGGGCGTTTAACGACATATCCGATCTCATTGCCAACATGGTGCCTGGTTTTTCGAATTCACTGACCAGCATGAAACTTCACCCTGAAGTACACCTAATGCAAATCGCCCCCATTTTAAGGCACTACGAGGGCCCGCTTTGGCTCTTAGTTGGTGAGAAAGATGTTATTACCCCATTCGAAATTAGTAAGCAATTGTTAGCAACGTCGGCCAGTCACGCAAAGTACATTAGTGTAGTGCCTGGTGCGACCCATAATGCCACGCTAAAGCACGACTTCGCGATAGAAGAGTATCAGCGGTTTATCAGCCATATAAGCCCGTAGAATCAAGGTTTATCACACTTTTAAGCCTGTGGATAAAGTGTGGATCAAGTTGTTGGTAACTCTCTAAGCTTATAAATTTAAAATAAGATCGTGATCTGCCTAGACCAACTGGTCAGATCACGTTAGCTCAATTAAATCAAGGGCTGTAGCAAGTTTATTTTAGATCGGTCGATAAGTAGATCTTTAGTGGTATCAGGATCGCTAGTAGCAGGGGATTGGGGATAAAAGTTTTCGTTAACAGATCAAGCTCAGTAAGTTGTCAAGATCTATCATCCATGAAATTTTCTAACAGATAGCGACTTACCTTCATAATTTTTACCTATTGATGAAGGTAAGTACCAAGCCGCGCTCTAGGGTAGGCAAATAGCGTGCTAGACCCTTACCACCGAGTCACGTTTAACGATAGTAGGCGTATATTTAAAGGTAAGGCCTTCTTCAGGTTTTGCCCCAGCAGCGTATTTCAGCGCAAGTTCTGCCGCTTTTGCTGCCATCATTTCTATTGGGTAACGCAAAGTGGTCAATTTAGGGCGACAATATTTGGCTAACAGCACATCATCATAGCCCATCACTGATACTTGCTCGGGTACAGCGATACCATGGTCTTGTAACATGGTCATTGCGCCAGACGCCATAGCATCGTTATAGGCAAGCACCGCAGTAAATTCAGCGCCAGTAGCGAGTAAGTTCTGCATGGCCAATTCGCCGCCTTCTTGATCTGGCGTCGCATACTCAATCATGCTTTCAGGTAAGGTAAGCTTGGCTGCTTCGGTAGCGTTAACTATGCCTTCTAAACGGTGATTAGGATCATCAATACGGTATTGGCTGCTGATTACCGCCAACTTTTTATGACCTTGATTGATAGCATGTTCAGCCATCAAGCGCCCGCCGGTGACGTTATCTAACCAAACGCAACGATTAGCAATTTCTGGAATGTAGCGGTTAATTAATACAAAGCCCGGTACTTGCTTAGCAAAGTCGATAAGGGTTTTGTCATCCAATGCTTTACTGTGAACCACCATGGCTTCTACGCGGTGTTCCAGTAGAATTTCGATAGCACGCAATTCGGTTTCTTTTTCTATCGAGCCCGCACTTAATAGAATTTGAACGTTATTCTTACGAGTAACGGTTTCAACGCCATGGGCAAGCATTGCGAAGAAAGGGTCGTGAAGTTCTGCTAACACTACGCCTAGCGAGGCACTGCGCTTAGTCACCAAAGCTCTGGCGTTAGCATTGGGTCTATAACCCATTTCTTCCATGATGAGTTTTACCCGCTGACGGGTATCTTTGCCAACTTTAGGGCCGTTATTTATAACGCGTGAAACGGTTGCAAGAGATACACCTGCAGCCTGAGCAATGTCTTTAATCGTAGCCATACAGAAAAATTAGCAATTATTATTAGGTTATAGAAGTGAAGACTCGCAGTTTAGGTAGGCCAGTAAGCATTTTTGCTACTCAATTTAGCCATATTGGCTGCAACTATCCTCTGTTATGGCGTACAGCGTACAGTATATTTACAAAAAAACATAAAAATGTTCTAACAAATAGCACTATAAACAGAATAAGAAAACGTATACCCTCCTTGCTGTTGAGGTCGTGCCAGCCTATTAATTAAAAAATGGTAATCTTCATTTCTTGCAAAAAAGGTTAATGCATTGTTATGAAAGTTGAAGCGTCTGATTTTGGTGTCGTTGATGGTGATAAAGTCACCCTCTACACGTTAAGTAATTCACAAGGTATGCAGGCAAAAATTTTGAATTATGGCGGCATAATTCACGAATTAAATGTGCCAGATAACCAAGGTAAGCTTCATGCTTGCGTGCAGTCATATTCAACTATCGATGGCTATGTGGACGATCCCAGTTATAGAAATGCAATAGTAGGGCGTTTCGCTAACCGCATTGGGCATGGGAAGTTCACCCTGGAAGGTACTGAGTATCACCTCGATAAAAATGGGGGTGAACATAACTTGCACGGCGGCATTCCAGGTTTTCATAAAAAGATGTGGGAAGCTAAGGCACAAACGCATGCAGACAGTGTTTCGTTATCTTTAAGCTTATCTAGCCCTGACGGCGAAGGAGGTTTTCCTGGCAACGTAACCGTTGAGGCTGTTTATACCCTAGATGATGCTAATACATTATCGCTTTCACTGAATGCTACCACAGACAAAGCGACCCCTTTCAGCCTTACCCAACACGCGTATTTTACATTAAGTAAAGATGCGACTGTTGAAAACACCTTGGTGCAAATTGACGCAGAGCGGGTTACTGATGCAGACAGTACCTTATTGCCAACAGGCAAACTTATAGAAGTAGCCGGCACGCCCTTCGACTTTAGCGCACTCACTCGGGTGAACGAAAACAGCACAAAATCACATGATTTGTATAATTTGGTGGGTGGATACGATCATAACTTCGTATTAAATAAAGGGGCAGCTGGAAAGCCTCAGGCACAGGTGTTTGCTGAAGATACAAATCTGCAAATGGATTTATACACCGACTTACCGGGTATTCAGTTCTATACGGGTAGCTTAGAAACTGACAGTCAGCTTGGCGCATTATGTTTAGAGCCCCAGCACTTCCCCGATGCACCGAATAAACCAGAGTTTCCTGATTGCATCATTTACCCCGATAAACCCTTTACCGCTGAAATACGGTATCAATTCACGCTGAATTAAACGAAAAGATAGTACATTTGAATTGTTAATTTATTTAACAATGTATTATCTTTATTCGATAATTGATAATCGTGAGCCCTTACTATATTATTGAGGGTAAACGTTTAACCTTTTTGGTTTGATTACACCCACTCACACAAAATTTATTTGGTGACGGTGTGGCAAAATTGCAACGAAAGCCAAATAAATAGTGAGAGAAATTATGGGAAAGCCCTTCGACCCAACTGACGATCCACATCGCCGTTATAACCCATTGCTAGGTGAATGGGTTTTAGTGTCGCCACATCGCGCTAAGCGCCCTTGGCAAGGACAATCTGAAGAGCCTTCGAACGAGCAAAAGCCATCATACGATCCCACTTGCTATTTATGCCCAGGCAATACTCGGGTTAACGGTGAAGTAAACCCTCATTACACTGGCACTTTCGTTTTTGAAAATGACTTTGCTGCATTGAAAAAAGATACCCAACAAGCCAGCGAAAAGAGTGGGTTATTCCAGTTTGAAACCGAGCAAGGTTGCAGCCGTGTTATCTGCTTCTCTCCAGATCACAGCAAAACGTTGCCGGAACTTACCGACGATGAACGCACTGAAGTGGTGAATTGTTGGAAAGCACAAACCGAAGAGCTAGGTAAAGAATTTACTTGGGTTCAAGTGTTTGAAAACAAAGGCTCAGCAATGGGATGTTCAAACCCACATCCTCACGGTCAAGTATGGGCACAGCAGCACTTACCTTCAGATCCGGCGAAAAAGCTAGTTCAACTTGGTCAATACTACGCAGAAAACCAGCGCCCTATGCTGCTTGATTACGCCGAACAAGAAGTTGAAAAGCAGGAGCGCGTAGTTTGCCAAAATGATGATTGGGTTGTCGTGGTGCCATACTGGGCTGCTTGGCCTTTTGAAACCTTATTGCTTCCGCGCTTTAACGTACAGTCATTAGATAAAATAACCGATGCTCAATCGTACTCGTTGGCACAAATTATTGGTGATATCACCAGCCGTTACGACAACTTATTTGAAACGTCATTCCCGTATTCGATGGGCTGGCATAGTGCGCCGTTCGATAACGAAACGCATCCAGAATGGACTGTACACGCCCATTTCTTCCCACCACTTTTACGCTCAGCGAGTGTACGCAAATTTATGGTTGGCTACGAAATGATGGCTGAAGCTCAGCGCGACCTTACGCCCGAGCAAGCTGCAGACCGATTAAAAGCACTGCCTGTAGTGCATTATAAGAAACGCGAGAACACCAATGGATAACCAGTTACTTTCATCAGAATTTACACGTTGTTTCGACGCAGAGCCTACGCTTATTGCCCACGCGCCAGGTCGAGTAAACCTCATCGGTGAGCATACCGACTACAACGAAGGATTTGTGTTTCCAGCCGCCATTAACTTTGGTACGTGGGTTGCTGCATCAAAACGTGATGACAACGACATAGTAGTGTCTGCGCTTGATTATGAAAATCAGCAAAACCAGTTTTCACTGGCTGATATTCAGTATGACGATAACCAAGGCTGGGCGAACTATGTGCGTGGCGTGGTTAAAGTCCTTAAAGATGCCTTACCTGATTTTGCTGGTGCTAATCTTGTTGTTACAGGCAACGTGCCACAAGGTGCGGGTTTAAGCTCATCTGCTTCTTTTGAAATCGCTATTTTGAAAGCCCTTAGCGCACTATATGAGTTACCGCTAGACGGTGTTCAAGCGGCCTTACTTGGTCAGAAAGCTGAAAACACCTTTGTGGGTTGTTCGTGCGGCATTATGGATCAGTTGGTATCGGCAATGGGTCACGAAGGAAGTGCAATGTTGCTTGATTGCCAATCACTGGCGATTGAACATTCTCCACTGCCATCATCACATCAAATTGTGATCATTAACTCAAATGTAAAACGTGGCTTGGTAGACAGCGAATACAATTTGCGTCGTGAACAGTGTGAGCAAGGCGCGTCGTTATTAAGCGTTCCTTCGTTACGTGAAGCGACTATTGAAGTGCTGGAAACCGCTAAGCCTCATATGCCTGAAGTGGTTTATCGACGTGCCCGTCATATTATTACTGAAAATGCGCGTACATTAAGTGCCAGCGAAGCATTGAAGGTAGGTGATATCACCACCGTGAGTGAGGCGATGGCAGAATCTCATGTTTCTATGCGCGACGACTTTGAAATTACCGTACCGCCCATTGACTACCTTGTAGAAATTATTGGTGAAGTATTAGGTAAAACTGGTGGCGTTCGCATGACCGGTGGCGGTTTTGGTGGCTGCGTTGTGGCGTTAGTTCCAACCGACTCAGTAGATGCGGTTAAGCAAGTGGTAGCCGACAAGTACTTCGATGAGACTGGCTACAAAGCCGATATTTATGTATGCACAGCCACTCAAGGTGCCTTTGCTTAATTTTTTCATGTAATACACAAGACTCCCGTTAACGATTACTTGTGCCCCTTGCGTTGTTTTGAATTTCAAGACAACGTTTTTTTGCCTTAAATTTATATTTCTTGTTCATCTAAGTTAATGAAATGTGATATTAATGATGCGCTTTTTGGCGAAGTCATAAAGAAAGTCATGGTGTGGACTTTAACTTTAATAATAATAATACCAATAGCCTTCATCGACCCTGCATCGAGAAAATTCGCACCGCAAAACTAAAATAATCGTTGGGAAAAACTATGAAATTAGCATCGTTAGACATCACAGTGTTTGTGATCTACGTGGTGGCGCTTATCGGCATCGCATGGTGGGTATCAAGGGAAAAGCAGGGGCACGAAAAAGATACGAACGACTACTTCTTAGCAGGCTCTAGCTTGCCATGGTGGGCAATAGGGGCCTCGCTGATTGCGGCAAATATATCGGCAGAGCAGATCATTGGTATGTCAGGCTCTGGCTACCAGCTGGGATTAGCTATTGCCTCTTATGAGTGGATGGCAGCCATCACACTTATTATTGTAGGAAAATACTTTTTACCCATTTTCTTAAAGCACAAAATATATACCATGCCGCAGTTCTTAGAGCAGCGTTACGACCATCGAGTGCGTAAAGTCATGGCAGTATTTTGGTTAGGGGTTTACGTATTTGTAAACTTAACCGCGGTCTTGTGGTTGGGCGCCTTAGCCATTAACACCATTGCTGGTGTGGACATGGTTTATGGCATGATATTCCTAGGTGCTTTCTCGCTGGCTTATTCGTTATACGGCGGGCTAAAAGCCGTGGCACTTACCGACATTATTCAAGTGGTACTGTTGATATTTGGCGGCCTGTTTTTATCTTACACCGCGCTTAATTTAATCAGTGGTGGTAATGGCCCTATTCAAGGTTTTATTGACCTAAGTAACCAGCTACCTGAAAAATTCGATATGATTTTATCGAAAGATAATCCGCATTATATGGACTTGCCGGGCATTTCCGTACTCATTGGTGGTATGTGGATAATGAACCTGTCGTACTGGGGCTTTAACCAATACATTATTCAGCGCACATTGGCGGCGAAAAGCCTACAAGAAGCCCAAAAAGGGATAGCGTTTGCAGCATTCCTTAAACTGTTAATGCCATTAATTGTGGTGTTACCAGGCATTGCGGCAGTGCTATTAGTGCCGGAGCTTTCAAAGCCTGATCAAGCCTACCCATCACTAATGAGCATGATGCCAGTAGGGTTGAAAGGGGTGATTTTTGCCGCGTTAGTAGCCGCAATAGTGTCGTCGTTAGCTTCGATGACCAACAGTGTATCGACCATATTTACTATGGACTTATACAAAGACAAACGCCCAAATGAAAGCCAACATCACTATGTAAAAGTAGGCCGTATTGTTAGCTTTGTATCGCTTATTATTGCCATGATTACCGCAAAACCATTATTAGGTAATTTCGACCAAGCCTTTCAATATATCCAAGAATTTACAGGCTTCTTTACGCCAGGTATTTGCGCCTTGTTTGTATTGGGTATGTTCTGGAAGAAGACCACAGCAACCGGCGGACTATGCGCCGCTCTCGGTTCGTTTGTACTTAGTATTGTGTTCCGTCAATTCTGGCCTGAACTGCCGTTTATTGACCGCGTGGGTATCGTGTTCTTACTTTGTGTGTCTGTGGCTATTATTGTGTCGCTTGCCGAGAAAAAAGGTGTACATGAAAATGCAGTAGATTTAGATGAGGTCGAATTCGCTACCACCAAAGGGTTTAATATTGCAGCCTTTGCCGTAGTGTGTTTGCTTATCGCCTTCTACGGCGCTTGGTGGTAAAGACTGCTGCTGTTAAAAAACTGCTGGTGGTAAAGCGCTGCTGGCGGTAAAAAGCCACTGGAGGTAGAAAGTAACGGGTAATGGTTTGTGCGCTTAATCTATCAAGCGCCCAATAAAACCATGCGAAAGTTCAGCCGACAAGCTATGAATATTTTGATAGCGTTCAAATTTGAAAGCACACGGGAGAGAAAAAACTTAATTTCTCCTGTTCAAAATAAGATATACTAATCGGCTAATATCGATGAAACTTTCGCACTTGTTGTTGTCACAAAGTGATAGAGCAGCAAGGCACTAAATACGTTACAGGAGACACCAATGGCAACGAAAGGCGTTAACAAGGTCATACTTGTGGGAAATCTAGGTAATGATCCTGAAGTACGATACATGCCTAACGGTAACGCCGTTGCGAACCTAAGCTTGGCTACCAGCGAAAGCTGGAAAGATCCGCAAGGCCAAATGCAGGAACGCACTGAGTGGCACCGCCTTACTATGTACCGTCGCTTAGCAGAAATTGCCGGAGAATACCTGAAAAAGGGTTCTCAAATTTACGTTGAAGGTAAATTGCAAACGCGTAAGTGGCAAGATCAGTCTGGCCAAGACCGTTACACTACAGAAATTATTGTAGACCAAATGCAAATGCTTGGTGGTCGCGGTGGTGAAGGTGGCGGTGGTAATGCGGGTGGCGGTTATCAACGCCCTCAGAATAACCAGCAAGGTGGATACCAGCAACAAGGTGGCCAAAGCCAAGGTGGTTATCAGCAGCAAGGCGGCCAAAACCAAGGTGGTCAAAATCAAGGCGGTTATCAACAGCAAGCGCCTAATCAAGGCGGTGGTCAGTCACAGCCTAAGCAGCCTCCAATGGCTGAGCCAGACTTTGACTTTGATGACGACATTCCGTTCTAATTTCTGATGAGCGTGTTTTAGGACTGACTTAGAACATAGCGTTTCAAGAATAGTAAAAAGCCCTTACATTAAGGGCTTTTTTTGTTTTAAAAATACATATCTAAATATCAGTTTAGGTGCTTGAAATATACTTTTCTATCAACCTATCAAACGAACTTTTTTGTAGGGGCTTAATAATGTAACCCTTAGCCCCTTTTTGCATCGCTTTAGTCACCGTAGCTTTATGCTTATCTCCTGATAGCATGATGATAGGTGTATCAGCATTTAGGCTTTGCTGTGAGGCCGCTTGGCCTACAATGTATATGCCGTTAGTGTCTGGTAAATTCACATCCATTAGCACAAGGTCGTACTTTTTGGCGGTTAAAGAAGCGAAGGCTTGCCTGCCTGTGGTTACGGCATCACAATGCATCTTATATTTATCAATCAATCGCTTAGTTAATTGAAGACTAATAATGTCATCCTCAACCACAAGGATAGATGGCACACCGTTCTTTTTTTCTAGTACTTTTTCAGGGTCGATATCTTGGTTGTATAGTCGGTTAAAGACATAGCCTTTGTCTTTTTCGTCTGCGCTAGTTTCAGTGCTCGCACCTGTCGTTGCTTCTTCAGCGTTAGTATTTGGCGTTAATTCTGCGGTTTTTAAATCGAGGGTTTTTTCTAATAAGCTAATTGCCCTTGCTTGTAGTTTAATTAACTCTGGACGAATTTGGTCTGACTTTATTTTAGATAGGGTCTCTTGTAACTTGGCAATATCAAGGTCTACGGACTGCTCCATTTCTACCCGTGTTACTGCTCGTTCTAATGCGTTCTCAATTTCTACAATAGAGCTTTCAAACTCTGACTGTAATTGATTTTTATAATCTAGGCCTTGTTTTAAAGCCTGCTTTATTTTGTCATCAAAATGGTCGATTTTGCTAAAGTAGGTTTGTTGAGCCAGCATCTCTTTATCTTGAACATGTACCCCTAATTCGGTAAATAAATGTTCGCAAATTAATATAATGCGATGTAGTTCATAAACCGGTCGGGCAATCATGTAATCATCGATAATCCCCGCCGCATGGGCTTCATAAGCTTCTCTTTCAAACTGACGAGGTATTAAACTAACAATTTTATGATTGCATAGGTGGTATGATTTCAGTGCTTCCAGTGTGCGGTAATAAGTAAACAGGCTTTTCTCTAATGAGTCGCCGGTTAATAAA
Organism: Alteromonas sp. CI.11.F.A3; assembly: GCF_032925565.1. Classification (NCBI taxonomy): domain Bacteria; kingdom Pseudomonadati; phylum Pseudomonadota; class Gammaproteobacteria; order Alteromonadales; family Alteromonadaceae; genus Alteromonas; species Alteromonas sp. CI.11.F.A3. The sequence goes on along the minus strand of NZ_CP136708.1, from coordinate 4,527,074 downwards.
AGCACTTTAGGTTTTGTATCAATCAATAACTTGCATAAATCTCTTAAAGAATCGCACGTAACATAGTCTTCAAAATGTTTCTTAATAACCTCAAGAACGATTTCGTCACTTTGTGGCTCTGTAATGTAGAGTACAATTTGTGCTTCACTTGATTGAGTCATGATGTTCCAAATACTTTCTTAAATGAGCTATGAGCGCTTCGATAGCGAGTTTCATTTCTTCCCAATCCAACAAAATTAGTTGGTCTACTGGATCTTGTCTTCCTGCGAGCTCCACGGCTTCGCATTTTTGACTTAGATGATACGCGCCAACAATTCTGGCGCTACTTTTCAATTTGTGAGCAAGCTTCGAGAGGGCTTGCCAGTCTTCGACATCGACCAAGTCACACATGTGAGGGAAATCTTTGTGCAGGTTCTTTTCAAATCCGCATAGATAGTCGTATTCCTCTTGCGGGCTAATATCGCCAACGATTTCGGTTAATGCTGAAATATCAAAAACACGGGTGGGATCAATCTTACTATTTACCTCGCTACTGTCATCAAAAAAGTCGTCTTCAAAGAAGTGAGCTTCCGGTTCAGGTTCAACTGGTGTTGTTTCTATAGAGGAACTCGGAGTGGGCTGCTCGTTATTAAGACGGCTAATTAGTTCTGCTAAGGTTTGCAAGGTTAGCGGCTTCATTAAAATTCGGTCGACACCCACTTCGTTACAGTGTGCTTGGCACTGCTTAGAGTTATCTGCGGTTAGGATTAGCATGGTGGCCTTAGGTCGCTGTTCACTTTCTTCTAAACCTCGCAAAATACCTATCAGTTCTCCGCCAGTAATGACGGGCATTTGGTAATCGCTAATCACCACATTGAATGGCTGTTGTTCAAAGAAAATAATGGCTTCTTCAGCAGACATGGCAAAGCTTGCTTTAATGTTCAGTGCACCAAATTGTTTTTTGAGCACGTAAATATTATCTGGGTTGTCTTCTACTACTAATATACGTAATCGGTCAGAAATATTTTTAGGCGACGTGTTGGCAGAGGTTGTCGACGAAGCAGCGGATTGTGGTGCTGCTAAGTTGAATAATTCGGCTAACTTAAGCGGAACGAGATGAATCTGCTTAACCGTTGAGTGAGTGTGGGCATGCATATTAACGTTATCTACAAGCAACGCGGTTTGGCTTGTTAGCATAGTAGACCTGCTATCCTGCAATGCCTGTTCAGTTTTAATCAGTCCAGCTTCACTGCTACTAGATGCATCTAATAAATAGAAATGGTTTGGTAATGCATTGCCCGGCAACGAATCTATGAAGCGGGCGCTAAAATGGAACCGCTCAGCGTAACGCTTCAAATCGTTAAAAAAGACTGCGCTGTTAGTCTCAAAAGTAAAACTGCCTAAATTGGCTGGGGCTAACTCAATCTCCGATGCAGAACAAGCTTCTAGTGGTAGTTGCACCACAAAGGTAGAGCCTTTGCCTAGCTCACTGTCTACATAGATACCTCCACCCATCAACTGTACTATCTTTTGACAGATGCTTAAACCAAGCCCGGTGCCACCAAACGTTTTGTGAATATCATCATTAGCTTGGGTGAAGCGATCAAAAATCGTATGTACTTTAGTACTCTCTATACCAATCCCATTATCAATAACGTTGAAGTGAATGTAGTTGGTTAAATCATCTTGCAATACCTCAAGGCGAAGTGTTGCGTTTAGCTTTTGATTAAACTTCAGACCATTGCTAATAAGGTTTGTGAGTACTTGGGTGAGGCGTAGTTCATCTACACTAACAATTCGAGATATGACGGGGTCGACAAACAATGTAAGCTCCACATTTTGTTGCTTTGCTTGTCCATAGAAGGTGTTAATTAGTTCTTCACAAAGTACTCTCAAATTAACGTCTGACGGTGAGAGCTGAACCATATTGGCATCAAACTTAGTGAAATCTAAAACATCATTGATGAGGCTTAACAACGACTTAGAACTTTTAGACACTCTTCTTAACAGCTCATTCCCTTTCAGTTCGTCTTGATGTTCACATAAATCGAGTAGTCCAATAATGCCGTTCAATGGGGTGCGTACCTCATGACTCATTGCTGCCATAAAGTTGCTTTTTGCATTACTAAGGGCGGTTGCCTCATTGAAAGAACTTTCAAGTTGCTCGTTTAGCCCTTTAATTTGCGATTCATTGATAATAAGGCCGACACGCCCCCCTGTGAAAGTGAGATTGTCGCGATACTCATAGAATTGTCCATCGGGGGCGGTGAACGACAAAGACATCTCTTGTTTACTATTAAATTTCCGTCGTAAAAAACGATAGGTAACAGCCTGTAGATGGCTATCCCCTTGTGCGAAATAGTCACTAAAATCGTTAAGAATGGAATCTAACGGCACACCGTTTAAACTTTTATTCCCGCAAAAAGGGAATATGTTTTGAAATTGCTCATTAACCAAGTCAATTTTTCCGTCGCTACAAATTATTGCTGCATCGGGTATCTTATCGATGGCGGTAACTAAGTTATAGTATCGTTTTGCCAGCGCAGATGGCTTAGAGCGAGCAACTTTAACTAGCGTCCTCCCATGTTCCATAGGCATGGCCGTGCACAGTTTTTCTTCGCCTTCTATCACGCAAAAAGCCAGTTCTTGCTCGCCGTTTAGCAAAGGTACTATGGCATCTATAATAATTGGCAAATTGGAAGACAGCGCCTCACTCTCATTCAATTTATTATTTGAAGCCAGAATGTCCAAGTCGTTATTGACCACAAGCACGGGGTGATAAAACAAATTGATGAGACTTTGAGTTTTTTTCAGGTCTCTATTAATTTCAATATCTTTTATAGTCATGAAAAGGTGGTCTATTATTGAAGAAGCGCCAAACAGTTTTGATAAAAGCTTTTCTTAAATAGTTATTATATAAGGCTTTTCTAATTAATTTTATTCTCGCTTTGTAATAAAGCCAGTTAAAACCGCGACAATTTTAATGTAGATGACAATAGCGATAATTGCGAAGATCAGCGTGGTCTGGATAAAGGCAATTCTTGCTTCCAAATGCATTTTGCACACGGGCATTGTTGATGCATTTTACTTAGTGGCCGATTTTCAGCCGCTGCCTAGTAATCTTATGGAGTAGCCTATGGTGAAGGATGTGTTAACTGCAAGGCAGCTTGTATTTAACGAAAATCACGAAATCTATGCTTGTGAGTTCTTATGCTTAGATGAAGGGGCGGAAGATGCCTCCTCAAGCGTAAATGTGTGCCCATCAAAAAAGTTTATGACCACAAAGCGATTAGCCAGTGTTTGTGAAAGCATTACTGAAAGTGAACGGCATTTAGATGTACCTATTTTTATCAACGTCGATCAAACGTTTTTGAGTGAAACTGACGATATTTATGCGGTAAAACCAAACATCATTTTGGAGATATTGGCTTCGGTAGAGCCTACGGAATCAAATCTGAAACGTATTCAGCAATTGCGACGCAAAGGCTTTGATTTTGCGCTAAGCGAATATGCATTAGACCCATCTAAAGCTTCTTTTTTTAAATACCTCAAAGTAATAAAAGTTGATGTGCTTAACGTGACCCAGTCTCAACTTAGTAAAAGCCTACCAATTTTAAAGAAGTCGAAGTGCTTAATACTGGCAGAAAAAGTAGAAAGCCAGACGGTATACGAAAATTGTAAAGCGCTAGGGTTTGACCTATTTCAAGGCGACTTCCTTGAAAACCCCACCATTAATGGTGGTAAAGAAATAAGCGAAAAACAAAACAGTAGTCTGCAGCTAGTGTCTGAATTCAGTAAAAACGACATAGAGGTTGATAAGGTCGCAGAAATCATTTCATTAGATCCTGTGCTGACCACTAAAATTTTGCTCTTAATTAACTGCCCGCTTTATCAACTGGTTCGAGATGTAAACAGTGTACGGGAAGCCGTTGTTATCTTAGGGCTAGATGTTGTTAAGCAGTGGGCAATTGTTATGTCGCTAATGTCTGTTTCAACAAGCCCAACCGAATTATTCCGCTGCTTATTAACACGGGCAAAAACCCTTGAACTGATTGCTTTAAGTCGTCAACATGAGGACGGTACACTTCATCCGCTAGAATGCTTTCTAGTGGGGTTGTTATCTGGTGTAGATGCCATTTTTAAAGTGAACATGGAGACATTAATCGGCAGTTTGAAGCTAGAAGCCCATTTAAAACAAGCGTTACTGACACATGACAATGCGCTGGGAGCCTTGCTTACCAACGTTATGGGCATAGAGCGATTTGATAGCCAAACCTTCGAGCGCTTATCTAACCAAGAAATTTGCCTTTATGGCCGTTGCCAACAAGATGGCGCGTTATGGGCAGATACCGTAATGAAGAATCTATGATCAGCTTTTCAATAGCATAAAATGTTGTTCTAGTTTAGAAGGTAACGACATGTATGTGGGTGAATGATAGGTGTAAGATTGATGTATAGTAACGTTAATCACTTAAATACATCGCTGCCCTTCGCATTTGGAGCTGTCATGTTCACCGGATTGTGTGCTTTTCCTCTAACGCCATTTCACCATGAAAAAATTGATTTTCACGCTTTTGAAAAGTTAATTAGTAACCTGAAACAGGCAAATGTCGAGTCGATTTGTGCAATGGGGTCGACAGGTTTATACCCCTATTTATCGAGAGATGAGCTCGTTAAGGTAACAACAACGTCAGTAGAAATAGCTGGCGACACGCCGGTAATGGTAGGCATTGGCTCACTGCGTACCTATGATGTATTGAAAAACGCAGAAGCGGCGCAACAAGCCGGTGCGAATGCGCTACTGTTAGCGCCGGTTTCCTATCACCCGCTACACGAAGCAGAAGTATTTGCCCTGTACGAGAAGGTGACCGCTGAAATCTCAGTCCCCTTATGTATTTATGAAAACCCTGGAGTGACCCAGTTTAGTTTCAGCGACGAGCTATATCGCCAAGTTACCCAACTTCCCAACGTTGGCGCGATTAAAATTCCAGGGATGCCTTTTGCTGATACTGATGGTAATGGAAATGAGGCAGGGAAAACACGACTTTCAAGCCTGCGAAATATAGTGCCAGAGCATGTCGCCATTGGGGTAAGTGGTGATAAATTTGGTGCATTGGGAATGCAGGCAGGATGTGATTTATGGTTGTCTGTGCTAGGAGGGTTATTCCCCAATACGGTGAAAGCTCTGATTGCGTTGAGTCAATCAACATCGCCGCAAGCAGCGATAGTAGAATCTGAAAGCTTGGCCCCACTATGGGATTTATTCGCCCGTAATAAAGGTGGTATGCGTGTAATAGCCACCGCGGCGGCAATACTGGGTTACACAGAAGCAAACTGTTTACCACATCCGTTACAGCCCCTTCAGGGCGAAGATAAACAGAAACTCGAAGCGTTGTTAACGCAATTATCATTGGATTAAGTTAGACGTGACCCAGCGTGAATCTGTCGCCAATGCAACAGCCCTGAGCCAAAAAGTAGCCCGCCCTTGAACAAAGAACGTTTTTCACCATTACTCAAATACGTTGTGGCCGCCATTATTGCGCGCACGGCAACAGGTGGTGCAATTGTTGCCATCGTATTGCTCGCTAGAAACCTTGAGCTTGATGGGAAAGCGGCGGGCATTTTAGCGGCGTGTTTAACGCTGCCCCACTTGTTAGGGCCAGTATACGGGCGTTGGTTAGATGGGGTTTCGCAGCCTAAGTATCTTATTAGCGCGGCGGCGCTGAGTTACACCTGCTTTTTTCTTTTGGCTATATTCAGTTTTGATAAGCATTTGGCTTGGCTGTTGGCGTTTTCATTGTTGTTAAGTGGTGTTTGCAGTTCATTTATCATGGGGGGATTGGGCACCCAGCTGCCAAGTTTAGTTAGCGCAAGTAACACATCCCTTAGAAAGGCGCAAAGCTGGGATACTATTACCTATGGGGTAGGGCACACATTGGGGCCGTTTATTATTGCCTCCTTGTCGGCGCTGTTCTCGACGAAGGTGGCTGTCAGTGTACTGGTGTTGACACCTATGTTAGCTGGTATGCTCATTTTAACGTTCCCTAAAAAGCATGTACTGCAGAAAAGTGATGCCTCATTAGATATAGGGTTTAAAAGCGTATTTTATGCGTTTAAAGACTCGAGCGCATTGGTACGTACGTTAGTGATGACATCGGGTGCGGCATTCAGTATTGCAGCCTTGCCCGTATTGGCGGTTTATCTTAGCGAACATTGGCAGCATGTAGAGCATCATGGCGCTTATCTGGTCACAGCATACGGGGTAGGAAATTTAAGTGGTGCGCTATTTCTCATCTTTAGGCCACTCTCGAAAGAGCCCTTAATATTGTTAAAGCGTTCAGGAAGCTTTTTGTTGGTGGCGTTACTGGCCACAACCCTAAGTCCTTCTTTCGTTCTTGGTGCGGCGGGCTACTGGTTGTGTGGTGTAGCCAATGCCATATTCTTTACTTCCAGCCTAGCGGCACGAACTGAGTTTGCCCCAGCGCACAGCGCGGCGCAAACGTACATGTGGGTTGCCGCAGCTAAGGTGGGAGCAGGCGCAATAGGGGCTTTAGTTGCTGGAACCTTGTTAGTCCAAGGGGTAACTGTTTCACTGGTAACTTCTTGCGCTACCCTCGCACTCATTCTTATCGTGTGCTTTGCTGTATTCAGAGTACAAAAATAACCTTTAGGTTATACGTTTACATTTCTTGTTTTCAAAATTGCCGTTTAAATTTACCAGTCTTATTGATGACAATTCATTTAATCAATGGGCTATGCCTTGTGTAATAAGGTCATAGAGGTAATATAGGCTATGCACAATAATTAACAAAAAATTAGCAAATTATGAAAACGTTATCCCTGTTATGTACCGCAGCATTATTAGCAGCCACACCGGCATATTCAGCGCAGACGCTTTATCAAGACTATCCTAGTGATATTACGCCCGAGCTAAGTGAAAAAGGCGCCTACCAAGTGGGTGTTAAAACCTTAACCGTTAACTATCCTAAGCCGGTAGTTACCTTACAAGGGCAGGTTGTTGACCGTGCGTTGAAACTGGAAGTTTGGTATCCCACCACTGATAGCGGCGCGTCAACAACGTATGAAAACCAAACCCGCAGTGGTAACGAATTTAGCATTCAAGCTGATGCTATTCGCGATGCCAGTGTGGCAAAAACGCAAGACAGTTACCCTATCGTTGTGTTATCACACGGCTATACGGGTTATCGCACAATAATGTACTACCTTGGTGAGCACCTAGCGTCTCATGGTTATATTGTGGCAGGGATAGACCATACTGACTCTACAAACGAAGATGTAGATTTCGCTAATGCCCCTTATGCTGGTTTCCCTAGTACTTTATTAAATCGCTCACGAGATCAAGTGTTAACACTTCAAGCGGTGAGTGAGCATGCGCTGTTTAGCGGTGTTGCCGATACAAAAAACGCTGGGCTTATTGGCTATTCCATGGGTGGTTTTGGTGCGGTGAATACCGTTGGCGGATGTTATGAATTTGGCGCTGAAGCTACCGCTAGCTTTACTGGCGTAACCGATCCGGAAATTATCAGTGCGTTACAAAATGCACTTAACACCTGTGCTGGTGGCAACGCCGACGCTAAAAGCGTAGATACACGCTGGAAAGCGGCTATGGCTTTAGCGCCGTGGGGCGGTCAACACAAAGTGTTTTCAGAAGATGCACTCAGTAATATTAAAGTTCCAATGCTATACGTAGCCGGCGATCATGATGATATATCTGGTTACCAAGGTATACAGTGGTTATTTGAAAATACGGGTAACGAAAACAGTAAACTGCTTACGTACAAAAATGCCAGACACAATATTGCTCCCCATCCAGCCCCTAAAGAGGCATTTGGCAACGAGTTCGATATTGGCCATTACTTAGAGCCAGCATGGCGTTCAGAAACCATGAATGACATTAACGAACACTTTGCATTGGCTATGATGGAATGCCATGTGAAAGGAAAAACTGATTTTTGTGCTTATTTAAATGTTGAAGGCGATAGTGGACAAGTTGCTGTAGACGGCAAAGTGCCAGAAGTTTGGAAAGGCTTCGACAATCGCTATGCGTTAGGCTTAAAAATGGATGATAAACCTTAGCCTAAATCTAAACCTAAGATATAGACGCAAACCTTACTATCTTCAACAACGAAAAATAGCGTGTAGGCCTAACCATGTTAGGCCTTTTTTGGTTTTGCTTTGTATTTTTCCCATAAGCGAACAGTTCATGTAGAAAGACATGCTTTGTTACTTATTCAATTAGAGAAGTCATTTTAAGCATGCTAGTTTACTACTTCACGCTTATTCATTTGAGGCAAAGGAATGTTCCCCCAGCGAAATCAAAACAACTTAACTGCTCTCTACCGTTTGTTTCCATGTGCTGTTACCGCGTTAAAGGCTGCACATGTAGCCGGGCTGCTGTGTTTATCATTCTTTGTTTCATTTGCTAATGCTAATTCATTACCTTCTGACGATGCATTAGACGCTATGTTTCAAGCGCAGGATTACGAAACGATAGTGAACGTACTTGAACCCATACCGTCGAAAACTCCGAAGCAATATAACGTGTTAATTTCGGCGTTAATGAATACAGATTTAGATGATGCTGAAGATATGGCGGCTAAATTTGTTAACGATCATAAAGACAATTACCGCGCCTACCACATGCAGGCTAACGTGATGGGGGCGCAAGCAATGGATAGTGTTTTCTCCGCCCTAGGTTATGCCAAAAAAGCCAAAGAGAGCCTACAAAAAGCGATTGAAGTGGCACCAGATGAAATTGAGGTTTATCAGGCGCTAATGCAATTTTACATAGTGGCGCCGTCTATCGCTGGTGGCGATATAGACGAAGCTAAAATACTTGCCGATAAAATTACGCAAATGGATGCACTTGAAGGCAAGTTTGCAACTGCAACAGTATATGCAGCTGACGATAAAGCTACTGAAGCAAAGGCGATGTTAAACGGGCTTAGCGAGCAGCCTGAGTTCGAAGTTCGTGCACGTTTGGAACTTGGTCGATTGCATATAGATGGTGAAGAATACGATGACGCGATAGCCGCGCTAACCCCTTTATTAAGCACTAACGTAGCTAAAGCCCAAAAATCTGATGCACAAGCGTGGGATGCCTATTCAAACCGCAAATTTAGTCAGCTTTATGGCACCTATCGTATAGGTTGGGTTGCGGTAGAAACCAGTCAATATACTGAGTCGGGTATTAATGCACTTAACTATTACTTGGCTGAATTAGAGGCAACAGATATTGATACCCATCAGTTGCCAAGTAAGAACTGGGCTAATTTACGTTTAGCCGAGCTGTTTCTAAATGCTGATGATGTATCAATGGCCTCTACCACCCTTGCTAAAGTGACAAAAGACGGTGATAAGCGTTTGGCAAAAATAATGAAAAGCCTTAAAAAACAAATAAAAAAGCGAACCTAGTGGTTCGCTTTTTTTGAAGCTTTATGTAATGTGTTTTTTACTACACTACACCGCTTTAACGGTATAGATAAGCGCAGTTTGCGGGAATAATACCGGCATTTGCATACCGTACTTCATTAACGCTTCACCGCTAAATACTTGCCCATCGGTTTGTTGCAAAATAGACGGAGAGTATTCTTTTAAGGTACCCGGCCATACGCGTTCAAGGGTGTATGACTTATCAGCATCAAGCCCCGCAAAATAGAAACGAGAAGGCATGGTACGGCCAGTTTCTTTTACGCTGTTGTAAGCAAATATACCTTCCGCTTTATCTTTCGATACATAGCCAAATTTCACGTTAAGGCCATCGTCATCCATACGGAATAAATCGCCGCCGTGGGTAATATGGCGGTATTTTTTGTATAGCGAAATCGCTGATTTTAGGGTCTCTTGCTCGTGCTCAGTGAGCTCACGAGGGTCCATCTCAATACCCATATGACCAAACATCGATACTGCTGAACGAATTTCAATAGGTAAGTTACGCCCTGTAATATGGCAATCACGAGGCCCTACGTGTGCACCCATCACTTCAGAAGGGAAGAAGTATGAGAAACCACGCTGAATGTATAAGCGGTCTAGTGCATCGTTAGAATCCGACGTCCAAAAACGGTCGGTGTGAGATAAAATGCCCAAGTCCACACGGCCACCACCAGAACAACAGCTTTCAATTTCAATACCCGGATGTGCCGCTTTAACACGGTCAATAAGGGTATACAAAGCTGCCATTTGGCCATGCATTGCAGGTTTACCTTGTAGGTTTCCTGGGTGGTTTACATCTCGGTTCATGTCCCACTTAATATAGCTAATTTTAGGGTAGGTGCTTAGTACGTCGGTGATGACTTTATATAGGTACTCAACCACTTCAGGATTCGTTAAATCAAGAACGTACTGATTACGAAACGGAACATGAGGGTTATTCTTAGTGTGCAGTGCCCATTCAGGATGTGCACGGTACAAGTCGCTGTCTGGGTTAACCATTTCTGGTTCAAACCATATTCCGAATTCCATGCCTTTATCGGTAACGTGGTCAATAAGCCCATCTAGCCCTTCTGGGTAAATGGCTTCATCAACAGTCCAGTCACCTAAGCCCGCTTTATCGTTTCTACGGCCTTTAAACCAGCCGTCATCTAACACAAAACGTTCAATACCTAGCGGTGCTACTTTATCGGCAAGCGCTTTGAGTGTGGCTTCATCGTGGTCGAAATAAATACCTTCCCACGTGTTGTAATGAACAGGGCGGGGCTTGTTGTTTGCACTGGTGATGTCAGCGCTATGGGTTAACACATTACTTCGAATAAAGTTATGGAACTGCTGGGAAAGGGATGAAAAGCCAGCATCGCCAAACCCTGCGTAAAGTACAGGTGATGTATAACTCTCACCAGATTTAAGCGTCACTTCACCTGGAAACAATAGCTCGCCAAATTGAACGTAGCTTCTGCCATCGGCCATCATTTCTGCGCGGAATTTATGGTTAGCTGAGGCACCTAAATGAAAGCCGAAACACTCGCCCACAAGCTCACCGGTTCCATTAGCAAACGCAATTAAACCGGGAAAAGTATCGTGTGATGTTTTGCCGCGGCGATTTTCACGCACATAACTACCGAAGAACAAATCATGATCGGCAGTTTGAAATTCATTCGACCATCTACCTTCAAAGCTTTTAATTTTGCTCATGGTCGTTGGCAAGGCAAGGCTCGCCGCATTTAAGTAATTTAACTGTAACGTGCTTTCGCCTTGGTTTTCGATACTTGAGGTAAATGTAGCCACTGTCGTTTCAGCATCTAGCACTACCTCAGTAACCAACTGCATTTTTCTGTCAGTATCGACCGCTGTAAACGTTACGCTGGTATCGGTTTGCTGAATATCCGACAAGGTAAAACCTGCCGACCACTGATCTGCATCCCCTGAAATTTCAAGGCCAGGTGAGCCCGTCACCCCTTCACCGTGGGTTGGCACTAAAGAAATAGGAGGCTCGATAACCGGCGCACATTTGGCTTCTTGGCGGGTGTTAAGCAGCGCAAGCATCTCTTGCGTCGTTGCATTGTTCAACTGCTGGCCATAGTAAATCAAAGTAGGCATGCGCCCTTGGCAGTCAAAAATTAAAGTCGTTTTTTCATTGGATAAGCGAGCGAAGGCCGATAATGACGACATGAAAACCTCACAGTTATAAAGTTGTAAACAGTGTAGATAGCACTTAGTTTGTTAGCAATTTATAGCACACAAAGTAGTGCAGCTTAAGTCAATTCTATTAGATAGGGTAAACGTTTTACTATCAATGATAACGCGGTTTTGAGGCAATGAGAAATCAGACCAAGAATAGCCTTGCCGTATTGTTATTATTTTGTATGAAAACCAGGGAAGGTGTTTGCACAACACCTTCCCTGTTTAGTGTTACTGAGCTTTTTCTTCTTTGTACAAAGCCAAACTAAATTCAGCTTTCTGATTGAAGATGACCTTATTAGATATTAGTGCAAATGATACACAGGCAATCAGAGTGACAAACATTAAGTGAATGTAGTGCAGCCCAAAAGGTGCATACATAGGAGAGAACTCAAAAGACATTGCCGAGTACAAGGCGACACCAAAGAGTACCGAACCAATCGCCGCATTCGCATGAACATTTCTAAACAACAAGCCTACAATAAATACCGATAAGATAGGCATGCTTAACAATCCGTAAAGCTGTTGAATAAGGTTAATAATGCTATCGGCTTGCTGGTAAACAGGGATAAGCGCTAACGACACTAAACAAAGCAGTACCGTAACGTAACCACTGAGTTTTGGAACATTTGGTGTCTTGTTAACGTAGCTTTCGTGAATATCACACACATACAAGGCAGTGGCTGAGTTCAAGTTACTATTGAATGTAGTCAGTACTGCGGCAGCCATCGCAGCTGCGAATACACCCGACAACCAATCTGGTAATACAGTGGCTACAATTTTTCCGTAAGCACTATCACCAATATCGCCAAACAGTTTGTAAGATACTATGCCAGGGATCACGATGATTGCTGGCACGATTAGTAAGCGAATGCCTGCTGCGGCAAATACACCCTTTTGTGCTTCTTTCAATGATGGCGCAGCCATAGCACGCTGAGTAATAACCTGGTTGGTTCCCCAATAAAACATCTGAATGAAGATCATACCGGTGAGTAGTGTATGCCATGGAATTGGTGAGTCGTTGTCGCCAATCAGTGTTAGTCGCTCTACTGGAATACCATCGAAGTTATAATCGATAGCTTGAAGTGCCAATATAACCACTAACACAGCCATAGTAAGCAGTAATACGCCTGAGTAAGTATCTGAAACCGCAACGGCTCTAAGACCTCCGAAGATAGCGTATAGCGCACCTACAACTACAAAAGTCACTGCAATGTACATAAGTGGTAAATCTACACCGAACATAGACTGCATAAACAATGAGCCAGAGTAGATAACCGCAGGGCAGAAAATTAGTGCACTACCTAAAAAGAACAATGCACTAATTACCGCTCGAATGTGTTTATCGTGATAGCGCTGTTCTAGCAGCTCAGTGGTCGTGGTGCATTTGAATTTGTAGTAAACCGGCAAGAATACCTTAGCTAAAACAAATAAACCTACCACAGCGGAAAACTCCCATAACGCAAGAAGCGCCATTTGGTTTCCGTTCATACCCACTAATTGATCGGTACTTAGGTTAGTAAGCGTGATACTTCCGGCTACGAAGTACCATGCAAGGCCACCACCAGCAAGAAAGTATTCTCGGTTTTGGTTTTGCGAACTACGATTTTGACCGCGACAACTTAAATAGGTTAAAAAACCGATTAGGGCAGTCACGAATACAAAAACAGACACTTGGATAGTGCTGGAAAACATTTATAAGCTCCTCGCTAAGGGTTATGACTTGCTGGTTTCGAATTTAATATTGCTTACAGAGCGGTCAGGGAATTTCGTGTTATGGAATCGAATTAACCTGTTTACTTGAAAGATAGAACCAAGAATATTGAAAACGACAGAAAGGACATTTTTTTGATTTAACGTATTTAGCTCTTCAGCGGTGAGAGCTTGAATACGGTGTTCGTTAAGAGTGGCTAAACCGCCAACCCGCTGTTGTGTGTTATCAGAAAACTCAATGACCAAATCGACAGGTTGAATCAGGCCTAATTCCGCTATTTCATTAAGAATACTTGCCGTTTGCGACATGGCTGACACGCGCTCTTTAAGTAATTTTTTCTTGTTGTCAAAATACGCAGTCGGTCGATTGGTAGATAAATAAAGTGCCTCGCCTTCACTGTGAGAAACAGCAGGTGAGTGGGTATCAATTAATACTGTAGGCTCTTGTTCAGCCGTTTCAAATTGAAGCGTAAAAGGTAGCGTCTTCAAACTAAGTGGTGTGTAAAGTGCCTGCCAAGATTGTTTAATTTCAAACACATTTTCACCCGGCGCTAAACCACAAAGAGCAGATAGTGCCCATTGATTAGCATTCGATACTTTACTGAAAAACAAAGGATATTCGCCCGCAGCTTGTATCGCTTCGCCTATTTCGATATTGACCAAATGTGATGTTGAAAACTGGCTAATAAGCTTGCTTTCATCGATACGGATTTGGTTATGTTTTTCTGGTGATACAGTTTCAAAGTTCGTCATGCTTTTATCGTTCCATTACCCTTCTAACCATTGCGATATATAATCGCGATGGTTAGGAAGGCTACTTAATTTTTGTTGAGTAATGAGCTTATTTTGATTCATTACTTTATCTGCAAGCGCTTGATCTTGATAGAAGTGAGACTGCAAACTAAAGTCGGGAGAAAAACCCATGCCGTAAAGTACATACTGATAACTTGCAGCAGGAAAAAGCTCGATAGCCGCGGAAAAGTCGGCTATCTGAGGGCCTCTATATTTCCATATTTCAAGATCTTCTTTTAACGATTCAGGAATGGAAGATGGGTCTCTATTCGCTACCCAATAAGGTTCGCTTCGCTGGTTGAAAATATAATGCAGTTTTAGAAAATCGATAATACGTTGCCAGCGATACTGCATTTGCTTATTAAATCGTTGGCTTACAATAGGCATAGCAGCTTGGGGAAGCGGCATTTGCTCAGCAATATAACGTGCTGATATTTCGATTAACATTAACGCGGTGGCTTCAAGGGGCTCTACAAAACCCGCAGAAAGGCCTACGCCAACACAGTTTCCTTTCCAGATTTGCTTTCTATAACCCGATTCGAATCGGATAACTTTCGCCTTTAACTTAGCGTCAGTGTCGCCCACGTAGTTGCGAAGAATAGACTCTGCTTGATCGTCAGAGGTGAAGTCTGTAGAAAAAACATGTCCAACACCACGTCTTGAAGATAAGCCAATGTCCCAAATCCATCCCGCTTCTTGTGCGGTCGCTTGAGTGTAAGGCTTTATCTCATAATCGCCATCGTAAGGCACATGTAGGGCAATAGCAGAATTATTGAATAGCACATCACTAGTGGAAATAAGAGGTTCTTTTAATGCATCACCAAGTAGCAATGAGCGAAAACCAGAACAATCCACAAACAAGTCTGCATGGTATTGTGAGCCATCATTTAATTGAATTGATTCAATATTGTCATTGCCATGAGCTTTTTTGACACTGTCGACGGTAGCGACTTTATGGCTTACCCCTAGCTTGTCTTTGCAAAACGCTTTAAGTAAGTCGGCAAATGCACCGGCATCTAAATGATAGGCATAATTTGATTGCGCGCTACTGTATTCCGCTTCGCTTAACGTGCGCGGTGCCATATTTTGTTCGCACACATGCTGCTGGAAATTAGTCGCATTGGCAAAGTTGGCGATATCATCAAGGTATGGCGCCATTTCAACTCGGCCATAACCTAACGGTACGGTGAAAGGGTGGTAGTAAGCGTCACCTTGGGGTTTTACCCAGTTAACGAATTTTCCACCTTGCTTAAATGCCGCAGAGCAGCGCCTAAACACTTCTTTTTCCGATAAACCAATATCTTTTAGTGTATTGCGCATGGTAGGCCAAGTGCCTTCACCCACACCAACGGTTGGAATGTCACTAGATTCTATTAAAGTAATATCGAGCCCACATTCACCAGGGCCACTGTTGTGTTTGGCTGCAATAATAGCCGCAGACAACCAGCCAGCGGTTCCGCCGCCAACAATGACAATACGTTGCTTAGATGAATGCTGAGAAGACTGTGCCATGAACTACCACTAAGTATGCGATTTATTTTATTTATTCATAGATTAACTGAAATAGCCAATTAACCTATGAATAAATGGCAGGGCTCTCACCCTGCCAATATATTCTTAGAATGAACCTCGAATACCTACTGCGTAACGAGAGCCGTTATCTTCAATAGAGTATGTTTGGTCAGCAAAGCGACCAACCTGTGAAAGTTCTTCTTCTGTTACGTTAATGCCTTCAAAGAACACAGTGAAATGTTCGTTGATGTCATAACTTGCACTTACATCCCACTGACCGTAAGTTTCTGTGGTTACTGGCTCGCCAGTAGCACCGCCTACAGAAGTGTTATCAAGCGCAAATAAGAAGGCTTCACGGTTGTTAAATGCAACACGTGCCTGGAAGGCGTCTCTTTCGTAGAACATAATTAAGTTCTGAGAATCACCAAGGCCTTCAAGTGCAAACGTTTGTGTAACGTCATCAGATACTTCAGCATCACTGTTTACAACAGTCGCGTTCGCAGTAATACCGAAACCGTTATCCCAAACGTGAGTTAGTGCAACTTCATAACCATTAACCGTTGCAGTTTCGCCATTTTGAGGGCGAGTTACTGTGTAAATCTCGCTTTCGCCATTTAACTCTTCAGTGTCAGCGACTACGTCACGAGTTGGATCCGTAGGGTCAAGTTGAACGCCTACTGCACAAGTATCTTCTGCACATCGGTAACCGTTCGCTGCACTGCGATCTGTCATAGAATAAGATTCTTCACCAGATAAGGTAACGATGAAGTTTTCAACTTCTTTACTGAACAATGCAAATGAGAACACAGAGTCGTCACTGTAGTACCACTCAAATGAGATATCCCAGTTTTCAGCTTCGAAAGGCTTAAGGTTAGGGTTACCACCACTCGCTTGTAAGTTCTGACGACGTGGCTCACCGAACGTAGTCGCTGGCGACATTTGATCCATAGTAGGACGTGATAGTGAGTCGTAACGTGAGAAACGAACAATCATGTCTTCTTGAACTTCTAACTTCACGTTGATGCTTGGAAGAACATTAGCGTAAGAGCTTGAACCAGTAATATCTTCAGCTGGCGCGAAACGGTTAGCGAACAACGTTAAGTCGGTGGTTGGAACGATATCAGAGATAAATGCCTGAACCGCAGTAACTGAAACGTTGGTCTCTTCGTAACGAGCGCCAAAGTTCATGGTTAACGGCATATCACCGATGTCGTATCCAAACTCAAGCTGTGCGTAAAGCGCAGTAACATCTTCATCGATATTGTAGTAGTTAGGTTGCAGTGTTGGTACTACTGGTGCACCTTGCGACGCTAGGTAGTCAAGGTATGCATCACCGTCATAAGTGTACCAAGTGTCAATCAAACCGCTGAAGTAGTTGTTTGCTGTAAATGGACGAATGTTTAGTTCATCGATTGGGGCTTCTGTGCCGTAACCGCAGAATAAACATTCTGAAGCAAACATTTGGTAAACGTATTTTTCACGTTCTGAACGAAGAATACCGAAATCTGCTTTACGGAAAACGTCTGAGTCTGGCAGGTATGTAAAATCAGCTTTGTATTCAGTTACTTCATCATCAGACGCTACCGTGTTTCCTAGGTCGTTGTAATGAAGGCGGTTTAAAGCAATATCCGGTAGTTGACCGTCTACGAAACCATCATGACGAACGGTTGGAACACCACCTGTGCCGTCGAACTCATAGTTATTGATGATACCAACAACGTTAAAGCGACCTTCGCCAGCGATGTCGTTTTCTGCTGTTGAGTTAGAAACATCAAACGTTGCTGAAAGTGCATCGTTAATTTGCCAATCAACATTAAGTCCGAAACCTTTACTGGTTACGTCACGAACGTTACGAGTAGAAGATACGAAGTCAGAAGCAGGGTTACCACTACCTTGGTGCAAATCAATTTCTTGTGTGAACTGAATTGCAGTGCCTGTTTCTGGGTTGATGGTAGCCGAGCCCACACGATCTGGCTCAAACCATGATGCTAAATCAGTTACTTGAGAATCAACTTCAAATTTTGATACAAAACCATCAAGGGTAATAGTTACGTCATCAGTAGGTGCGTATTGCGCAACCAATGATGCGTTAGTACGAGTACGCTCTTGCTGATCTACGATTTGATCCCAGTTGCGAGGCAGGTAAACGTTTTCAGCAATCACACCGTCGTTACGGTTTGAAAGCGTTAAACCTGGACGCCAGCCCGCGGTTTGAATTCGGTTAATTTGAACTTCACGTTCCTGATGTGAAACGGCGAGCAATAGACCAAGTTTGTCGTCTGCAAAGGTATTGCTTACTAAGAAAGAGGCTTGAGGAGATACTTCCTCAGACAAACTTTCGTACATACCTTTAACGCTGCCTACTGCTTGGAATCCATCGTAATCGAAAGGACGAGCAGTAGAAACGTTGATAGTAGAGCCGATGCCACCTGATTGAAGGTTAGCAACGCCACTCTTATAAACATTAGCACCTGTAATTTGGTCTGCGGCTAAAATATCAAAGTTAAACGCGCGACCCGCGTCATCAGAAGCTAACTGACGACCATTTACAAGTACAGTATTGAACTGAGGACCGAAACCACGCACAGTAACTTGTTGACCTTCACCACCACTACGGTCAATTGACACACCCGTAATACGTTGTAGTGATTCAGCAACGTTCAAATCTGGGAATTTACCCAAATCTTCTGCAGCGATACCATCAGAAACGGCTAAGTTTTCTTTCTTGTCAGCCATGGCACGCTTCAAGCTGCTTACAATACCGCGTACTTCGATAACCTCAACAGGGGCATCGTTCGCAGAGCTTGTATTAGCTTCTTGAGATAGTGCAACTGGCGCGTATAGGGCAGAAGCGACAGCAACACCTAAAAGTGAGCGTTTCGCGATAGGACCTATCATTGATGTGTTGGTTTTATGTGTCACTATGTTTTCTCCGTATTTCGGCTGTGTTTTACATATTTTAATTAACATTTAGCTTACATTTGGCAACTCGACCAAGCTAGTTAACATTTTCTTTACACATTCTGTAACCCAAAGTTCAATTTATTATTATTAACACTATGAATTTTATAGGGTTTTATTTATAAGGAAAAAGGTAAACGTTTTCCTTAATTTTTGATAGTAACACAAATTTACATTGTAATGACAATGTTATAAAAATATTTTTTTATATTAAAAGCGCGGTTTATTACCGCGCTGTATAAGGAAGGAGTAAATTAACTGCAGCGAATGCGGGCAACGGCGTTTTTCCAGCCGTCATAGGCCTTATCGCGCTCTTCTTTTGAAAGTCGAGGTGTGAAAATACTGTCGCTTTTCCAGCACTCGGTAAGAGAATCAACAGAGGTAAATACACCAGCTTGAAGGCCAGCAAGGAATGCGGCACCAAGTGCGGTGGTTTCAGTAATTTCGGGGCGTTCAACTTCTGCGCCCAATACATCAGACAAGAATCCCATTACCCAATCGTTTCGAGACATTCCGCCATCTACGCGAATAGTCGTTGGCCTTGCGCCATCACTTTCCATGGCTTTTTGTAAGTCTTTGGTTTGATAGCATACCGATTGCAAACCTGCGGCAACAATTTCGCTAATGCCGGTGTCTCGAGTTAGGCCTAGAATTGCACCTCGGGCATCGGGATCCCAATAAGGAGCGCCTAGTCCGGTAAATGCTGGAACAAGGAATACACCATTATCTTGTCGGGCTCTTTGTGCCAAGGCTTCAGTTTCCGATGCATCATCAATAAGCTTCAAGCCATCCCGTAGCCATTGCACGGTAGCGCCGGCCATAAAGATACTGCCCTCTAAAGCGTATGTGGTTTTACCATTTAGCCTGTAGCCGACGGTAGTTAACAAACGGTTCTTAGATTGAAGCGGCTCATCGCCCGTATTTAAAATCATGAAGCAGCCTGTACCGTAGGTACTTTTTGCCATGCCTTTTTCGAAACAGGCTTGGCCAACAAGCGCAGCCTGCTGGTCGCCGGCTACACCTTGAATAGGGATAGTACAGCCCAAGATATCTTTACTCACAACACCAAATTCATCAGCACAATCCATGACTTCAGGAAGCATTGATTTAGGGATATTAAAGGTGCTGAGTAAACGCTCATCCCAACATTGCTGATTAATATCGAACAGCATGGTGCGTGAAGCATTGGTCGCATCGGTTTTATGTGATTCGCCGTTGGTCAAACGCCATATTAAGAAGGTGTCCACCGTACCGAAAAGAAGATCGCCTGCTTCGGCTTGTTCTCTCGCACCGTCAACGTTGTCTAAGATCCAAGCCAATTTAGAGGCTGAAAAATAAGGGTCTAGCAACAAACCTGTGGATTCGTTGATATGCGCTACCAGACTTTCATCGTCATCGAGCTCTCGACACTGCTGGGCGGTACGTCTGTCTTGCCACACTATAGCGGGGTATACAGGCTTTCCTGTGTCTTTGTTCCAAACCAACGTGGTTTCACGTTGGTTGGTGATGCCAACCGTAGCGATATCTTCAGGTGATAACGAGCACTTATCAAATACCTGCTTCATGGTAGTGGTTACGCTTTCCCAAATTTCTTCAGGATCATGCTCTACCCATCCATCTTGAGGATACTTCTGAGAAAACTCTTGTTGCGCAACGGCTACAATGGCGCCATCTGGTGCAAAGATAATGCTACGTGAACTCGTGGTTCCTTGGTCTATGGCAAGAATGTATTGGCCCATGACACGTCTCCTGAACATAATTTGCTAAGAGTTTGCATCATTTACACCAGTTTAACAATGCTATATTTTCGAAAACGAACATTTGAGTGTTCGAATTGCCATAGGCAGGCAAAGGTGAACCACGTATAATGGCTAAATCGCCACAAGGAATGACCCAATGAACCAAACGCAAAGACACGAAAAAATTGTTAGCTTTATCAAACAAAATGGCTTCATGTCTATTGACGACTTGGTCACTCGCTGTGACGTTACCCCCCAAACTATTCGTCGCGATCTAAACCAGCTTGCTGAGGCCGGTATTATTAGTCGATACCATGGTGGCGCGGGGCTTAATCGAAGTTGGGAGAATACCCCTTATCAAGAACGCAAAACACAAAACAGCGAAGTAAAAGAACGAATCGCTGAGGCCGTGGCTGACATGATACCCGACGGGGCTTCGCTATTTATAAATATTGGCACCACCACCGAAATGATAGCTAGCAAGTTGCTTAATCATAAAAACTTGCACGTGGTAACGAATAACATTCATGTCGCGACCATTCTTTCTGCGAAAGAAGACTTCTCTGTGATTATCGCCGCGGGCGAAGTACGTTACCGAGATGGCGGTATTATTGGGGAAGCAACCTGCGACTTCATTAGTCAATTTAGAATGGATTACGGCATTATAGGCATAAGTGGAATAAGCGCTGATGGTGCCTTGCTTGATTTTGACTTTAGGGAAGTAAAAGTATCGCAAGCGATACTGGAACACACCCAGCACGTTATTCTTGCAGCAGATTATAGTAAGTTCGAGCGTCGAGCCATGGTAGAACAAGGGCATATTTCCCAGGTGGATTGCCTGGTGTGCGACCAAACACCGCCTCCTGCTATTCGAAAAATTATCGACGAAAACAACATCAGTTTCATTAAAGCCTAAGCGGCCAATCTATTACCTTTGTAACAACTTAACCGTGTCGTCGCTACCTCCAAAAACCGCTTTGTAGTTAGCATTGCTGTAATGACCCACCAGCCTTGTTACCCACGTATTAGCTGCTATGGTTAAGTAAGCTAATGGCTATACATAAAGCACGTGGGAATACCTAACCTCCATAAGAGTTTCTTATAAACTGTAAGTCTATGTTTAACCGGCGCTTCAGTCGCGTAGGTTGAAATTGCGCAAAAATGTTCGTTAATGTTCGTTTTGTGTTGACATGTTTTCTTTTTGGTTGTCAAATAGCCAGCATGCTAGTGAAGCCGAAAGGGGCGAGAACATGAATCAGAATACAAATAGTACACAAACCGTTGACGTATTAGTGGTTGGCGGCGGTGTAAATGGTGCCGGAGTAGCATTAGATGCGGCCGGTCGCGGACTTTCGGTAGCACTATGTGAAAAAGGCGATCTTGCAGGTGCTACGTCTTCGTCTAGCAGCAAGTTAATTCATGGTGGTTTACGTTATTTAGAGCATTATGAGTTCCGCCTTGTAAAAGAAGCACTTGCCGAGCGTGAAGTACTATTAGAAAAAGCCCCACATATTATGTGGCCTTTACGTTTTCGTTTACCTCATCAAAAGCATCTTCGTCCTGCATGGATGATTCGTATTGGATTGTTCTTGTACGATTCACTAGCCAAACGCAATGTATTGCCGCGCTCAAAGAAAATGTCGACGTCACCCACAGGCCCATTGGTTAATGATATTACAACCTGTTTTGAATACTCAGATGGTTGGGTAGATGATGCTCGTTTAGTGGTATTAAATGCACTAGCGGCGCAAGACCAGGGTGCTAGCATCTATACACGTACTGAATGTATTAGTGCTGAAAAACAAGATAAGTTATGGAAAGTCACTTTAAAAGACTCATTAGGGAAAACGTTTACAATTAATGCTAAGGCTGTGGTTAATGCAGCTGGGCCATGGGCTGTTTCATTCCTAGATAGACTTGCCGACACCAAAAACCCTAACGCAATGCGTATGGTGAAGGGCAGTCATTTTATCGTGCCTAAACTTTACGACACAGAAGAAGCTTATATTCTTCAAAATAAAGATGGCCGTATTGTTTTTGTTATTCCTTACGAAGATGACTTTTCACTTGTTGGCACTACCGATGAGAACTATGTTGGAGAGCCATCGCAAGCCGCTATTTCTGAAGCTGAAACTGAATATCTGGTTGAAGTGGTTAATACGTACTTCAAAACGAAAATTGACGAAAGCGATATTGTTCATAGCTACAGTGGCGTGCGCCCATTGCTTGAAGAAAAAAATGCGTCTGCTCAAGAACTAACTCGCGATTACAAAGTGGAGCTAAGCGGAACTGAGTCTTCACCAATATTACTTAATATTTTCGGTGGAAAAATTACCACCTATAGAAAACTGGCCGAGCATGCCGTAGATAAGCTAACTAGTTTGTTTCCAAAAGCAGGCAAAGCCTGGACCAAAGATGTACCACTTCCAGGTGGTGCGTTCACAAATAAGGCTGATTTTATTAACCAACTGCAAAAAGATTATCCATGGTTACCCGAATCGATAGGTGTTCGCTATGCGCGCCAATACGGCTTGTTATGTATTAAGTTCCTTAAAGGCAAAAGTAGTCTTGATAGTATGGGGGAGAATTTTGGGGCCGATATGTACCAGGCCGAAGTTGATTACCTTATAGAGCATGAATGGGCAATGTCCCTTGAAGACATAATGTGGCGCCGTACTAAACATGGTTTACGTTTAAATCAAAGCGAGCAAGCCAGCCTAGAAAGTTATATCACGAGCCGTGTTTCAAAAAGTGTTGATATGCAGCAATCTGCGTAGATATTCATTATAAAATCTAAAAAAAGCCCGTATTTTTATTTCACAAAGTGCGGGCTTTTTTATGTTCAATATACTTAAAAATGGCAATATATTTAGCTATCTAGTTTTGACGCTATTGATAAAAAAGGAGGGTAGGATGAAGGAAATAATTCTGATCCGGCACGGGAAGCCACAGTCTGCTCACAACAATAAATTAAGTGCGGGTGAATTTACCAATTGGGTTCGCCAATACAATCAGTCACCTTTAGACAGCGCCCATTACCCAAATGAAAAGCGCCGTTTTGCCACACACCACATCATCGCTAGCCCGCTAAAAAGAGCACAGCTTTCAGCGAGCTATTATATGGGCGAGCCCGCAGTTGAAGTTATTCCCGAATTAAAAGAAATGGATATTCCCTACTACAGGCTACCGCTAAGATTAAAAGCGTGGCATTGGGTTTTATTAAACAGGCTAATGTGGATTTGCGGGAAAACGGGGCGGTTTGAGTCTTTTATTGAGGCTAAAAATCGCGTGGGTAAAGCTGCCCATGCACTCGAAAAGAAAGCCGAACAGCACACTCAAATCGTTGTGTTTGGGCACGGTATGAGTAATCGTTATATTCGCGTTTTTCTGGCTAAAAGAGGCTGGGAAATAACGGAGAAAAATAACGGTTATTGGGGTGTGACGCGCTTAATAAAAAATTGAAATATTCTTAAAAATAAACAACTTTCGTCTACTGGTGCTATTGTTATTACTTTGTTGTAATAACACAATTATTCATGGTCAAAGATCTTACAATGCACATTGGATGGCGCCAATACTTAAAGCAGAAATTTAGACGTGTTCCCAAGCACCATGTGCTCGGCGTTTCTGTAGACGCTGAGTCTGTATCCTTCTGCATAGTAAAGCGTGAGCAAGATTCAATAGTTTTAGTTGACGAAGAAACGGTAACGCCAGAAAAATGGGGTGAAAAGCTTCAAACTTGGCTAAAGGAAAAAAACCTTCTTGGTATCTCAACTTGCGTGTGTATGTCTCACAGTTGGTACAACGCGTTACAACTAGACCGCCCAAATGTTGAGAACGATGAAGTTCACGGTGCACTGCAATGGTCTGTTGCCGAAATATTGGGTAGCGACAAAGCCTATGTATTTGATTATGTCGATTTGCCCGTGCCTCTTGCAGGCACTAACAAGGTAAACGTGTTCGCGTTACCTCGCTCTGTCATTGCTGATGTTGTCAGCCATATCCATTCTGCCGATGTCACTTTAAAAGAAATCACGACTGCTGAATTAGCGCTATGCGAGCTCATGCCGTCAATGGAAAGCGCCACCGTACTGTTAACACAAGAAGCCGGTGAAGAAGTGGTTTTGAATGTGGTTAAAGATGGAAACCTTTATTCTTCTCGGCGGTTAAAAGGTTTTGAAAATATTGGCTCGTTTTCCCAAGAAGAATTGGAAATGGGACTGCTTGATAATTTGGGTGTGCAAATTCAACGTTCTATGGACCACTTTGAAAGTCAGTTGCGCCAACCGCCCATCCGGTCGGTTTTATTTCGGTTAGACTCCCCGCATTCTACTACGCTTAAGATGCAGCTTAGCCAGTTAATTCCGGCACAAATCGACCAGTTAATTTCGCCTATTCAAGTCAACGAAGACATTGATGTTTATCGACTGAACTTGGTGAGCTTAAGTGCTGCGTTTTGTGCATTGGTTCCACAACCTATAGCACCTCCTACTTTGAGTACTGCAGGAGAGCTGAAATGAGACAGCGGATTAACCTCTATTGGCCAGAGTTTAAACCGGAGTTTCGCTGGTTGAACGTAGGCACAATGCTCGTAGTGTGGTTACTGACATTATTGGTAGTCGTGCTAGTTACCATGAGGTTGAGCGCGACGGTTCAAAAACAAAGTGCAGTGTTAAACCAAGCGCAAGAGCGAACTATCCAGCTTGATGAAGACTTAGCCATGGCGAAATCTCAATTAGCTGAACGAAAGCCATCACAAGTTTTATCTGAAGAACTCGAAACGTTAAACCTTTCGGTCAGCCAAAAAACATTACTTATCGAAGAATTGAGTGGGCAAGAAACCCGAGAGCAGGCGCCATTTTACCAAGCACTAAATGGTTTTGCCGATGTTGCAGACGGTTCTCTATGGCTAACGCGATTTGTGGTGCACAGTGAGCGATTGTCATTATATGGCAAGGTAAACGACCCAGGTGCACTGCCAGCGTGGTTAAAACGACTAGGAAACGCTAGCTACTTTGAAGAAAAAGAATTTGAAGTCATTAAATTAAGCCGTGATATCAACAAAGATGGCAATTCAAATGGCGTGTTGTCGTTTGAGTTACTCAGTGAGCCAGCTGATGAAGACGGTGAGGTGGCACCAGAATGAGCAAAGATAGCTTGAACAGTAAACTGGCCGCCATGAGCCCTCGAGAACTCATTATGCTCTTCGTCGCGGGCTTAGTGGTGATAGTACTTATTGGTTTCACGTTTTTCATTGAGCCCCTTTGGAAAAAGTCGCAATCGATGGAAAGAAGGCTAGCATCTGAAGCCACGCAAACCTCGTCGTTAAACCAACAATTACAAATTTATCTCGAAGCGCTAGAAGAGGATCCCGACAAGGCCTTGATATCAAGCATTGCAGAATTAGAAGAAAAAGATGCGATATTGGAAAGACTATTTAGAGATGAACTTAAAACCCTAGTCACCCCTGATGAAATGCCAGCTTTGGTTAGTCGTATGTTTGATGATGCACAACAAGTGCGCTTGGAATCTATGGCAACTATTGCGCCTGTTAACATATTTGCAGGACGTGAAGACTTATCAGAGCTTACGCTTTATCGACATGGCCTAACCCTAACGTTCAGCGGTAGCTATTTTGATATCAGAGACTTTCTTCAACGTGCTCAAAAAGAAAATATAAAGCTTTATTGGGAAGCGATGGATTACCAAGTCAGCGATTACCCTAACGGAAAAGTGACAATAGAGTTTTATACCGTTAGCACGCAAAGGACATTTATCCGTGTTTAAACTAATACTAACGACAGTGCTCACTTTTAGCTCCTTTTTATTGTTTGCACAGCAAGACCCAACTCGTCCTGGTAATACCAAAATGACGGGCATTGGTGCTGCGCAGCAAGGGGAGTTTTCCTTAAGTGCCATTATGTATTCTGCGCAAAGTAAGCATGCCATTATTAATAATAAAGTGGTCAGGGAAGGGGATGATATCGCCGAGGGTAAAGTAGAAAGCATAACTAAGAATACCGTGGTAATTTTGAAAACCCGTTATGCCAAGCCCGTACGAACAGTATTGTCTCTAGCGCCAATAACAACAATTAAAAAAAATGTATCAGAGGATCTGTAAAATGGGCAAGTTACCCCGTCTGTTTGGAGTACTAAGCATATCTTTAGCGATGGCCGGTTGTCAGAGTACATCCGAGCCTCAGCAGCAGCTTGTGTCAAAAGTTGAACAAGACTTACAAGCACAAATTGATGCAGAAAAAGCGCGTAAATCTTCACAAGTAAATACCCCAGTGCCCATCCCCTCTGCGGTATCAGCTGCATTGGCAGCACCCGAAAGTGTGTCTTCAACTAACAGCTTGTTCGGGCCACAACGTTTCGATGTTAACGCGCAAAGCGTGCCTATAAGTGCGTTTTTCGCAGGCTTGGTTGAAGGTACGCCTTACAGTGTTGCTATTCATCCGCAAGTATCTGGGGCGGTATCGCTGCAACTCAAGCAAGTTACAATAGATGAAGTTATGTCATTACTCAGTGACTTATATGGCTATGACATTGCGCGCTCAGGAACGGTTTTTAAAGTGCGCGCTGCTGGTATGCGTACTGAAACCTTTGCCGTTAATTACCTCTACATGCAGCGAAACGGGGCAACTCAAACCAGTATTACCTCCGGTGGTGTAACACAAAATAATAATCAAAATAACAACAATGGTTCTTCTTCGGGCTCGTACAGTGGCAACTTCAGTAGTTCCGATAGCTATGGAAGTCAGAACAACAGTAATACTAACGGCACAACGATAAACACTCGCACTGAAACAGACTTTTGGGCCGACTTGAAAGTGAGTCTTGAAGCTATGGTAGGTAAGGAAAACGGCCGTGCTGTATTTGTGACTCCGCAAGCTAGTTTAGTTACGGTGCGGGCCATGCCTGATGAATTGTCTGACATACGCCGCTTTTTGAAAACCTCAGAGGCTAACTTAACGAAACAAGTTATTTTGGAAGCCCGTATTTTAGAAGTTGAACTGAATGACGGTTATCAGCAGGGTATTAATTGGAATGAGATACTGGCCAATACAGGAAATACTGATTTCTCACTTTCAACTACGGCAGGCACTTTAGGTAATGATATCAGCGCTACCCTAGGTGGTGTAACAAGCCTCGCATTTTTGAACAAAGACTTCTCTGGGGTATTGTCGTTACTGTCTACGCAAGGGAATGTACAGGTGCTCTCAAGCCCACGTGTTACGGCGATTAATAACCAAAAAGCGGTTATTAAAGTGGGCGACGATGAATATTTTGTTACTGATGTGTCAAGCGACAGTACGGTAACCAGTACGACTACGTCTATTTCACCGGATATTGAGCTTACGCCCTTTTTCTCGGGCATTGCGCTAGATGTAACACCGCAAATTGATGACAAAGGCACGGTTCTTTTACATGTTCACCCATCGGTTATTGAAACTGCTGAGCAGCAAAAAGTAGTGACCATGGATGATGAGCAAATTGTATTGCCGTTGGCACAAAGCACCATTCGAGAGTCAGACACCATAATTCGAGCTGGTTCTGGCGAAATTGTGGTGATAGGTGGGTTAATGCAAACCAGTCAAACCGATGTGGTATCAAAAACGCCATTACTAGGTGACATTCCCTTGTTTGGTGAATTATTTAAGAATCGTCAAGTTAGCGAAACGAAAAAAGAACTTATCATTTTACTCAAACCCACTGTTGTAGGACACGACACGTTCGAACAGGAACTAGAAACCAGTCGCCAAAATATGGTGGATTGGTTGTATGTGGATTAAGTATGTACTTGTATCATTTTGGCATTAGAGAGCTTCCGTTTACTTTAACGCCAAACACCAGTTTTTTTTATGGCCTACCCAGTCATATTGAAGCCAGTGAGGTGTTACTCACTGCGCTTAAATCTGGTGAGGGTTTTATTAAGGTTACTGGTGAAGTCGGTACAGGCAAAACCCTTATTTGTCGAAAGTTTCTTAATGAGTTACCCGCGCATTTTCAATCAGCCTATATTCCTAACCCTCTTTTAAGCCCAGACGAGTTGCGCCGTGCAGTGGCAAGCGAGCTAGGAGTAGATATTGGTCAAACCTGCGATCAGCAGCGTTTCACCCAATGTATTCAAGAGCGACTTATCGATATTAATGCCCAGCAGCGAAGTGCTGTTTTGGTCATTGATGAAGCGCAAGCGTTACCGGTTGAAAGTATTGAAGCGCTGCGTTTAATGACTAATTTAGAGACAGAAAGCCGCAAACTATTGCAGGTGGTGTTGTTTGGGCAGCCAGAGCTCAATCAAAAGCTTTCAATGCCAGAACTGCGACAGCTAAAGCAGCGCATTACATTCAGTTACTCGCTATCGCACATGGATACCGACCAAATATACCATTACGTAAAACATCGCTTAGTAGTAGCAGGGCATCCAGGAGAAGAGGTGTTCGACTTAGCGTGTTGCCGACTCATGTTTATGGCCACGAAGGGCACGCCAAGACTGGTCAACGTATTGTGTCATAAGGCCATGATGCTGGCGTACGGCGAAGGTAAGTACAAAGTGGATGTATCACACATTAAATTGGCGATTGCTGATACCGAAGCCACTACATTGCCTTGGTACGCTTCTCTTGCATTGTGGCCTTCTTTGGTAGCAGCTGGTGCAGTGGTTTCGGTTACCCTTGCCAGTATGCTCGAGTTTGGGGGTATGGCATGAGTGTTGTGAATAAAATGCTGAAGGATCTTGAAGCTCGCGAGGGCGTTGAACAATCGCAAGCCCGCTATGAAGCTCCACAGAAAAAGTCAGTAAGTGCGCTTACTGTCGTTGTTGTGTTATTGGTTATCGTGACCATCGCGTTAGTTACGTGGGTGCTGCTTAACCCCGCGCCATCGGTTTCATCATCGGTGTCGCCCGTCTCCTTGTCTACGCCGTCTAATGCAAGTGCTCAACCAAGCATTTCACAAAACGACGATACGGATGCGCAGCAGATTTTATCAAAAACGGTACAGACGTCTGCCCAAGTTGCACCGGACACTTCTTCAGATACGGCGAAAAACATAGAGGGTAAGCAAGGTAAAGAGGATAAAGAGGGGGAACCTCAGAAAAGCCCGAGCCCGGTTGCTGCTAATGTAACCCCTAGTGCAAACCTTAACCCTATAACTAGCCCAGATACTCACTCCACTGGCATTGCTGAAGCGCAGACTGCATCGAAGTCGGTAGAGAGCTTAAAAACAGTCGAGTCGGCACCCGTGCCACGCTTTTCAAAACAGGTCGATAACACTAAAAGCGCCCCTGCGATAGACGAGCAAGTTCGTTTAGCCCTTGATAATAACGACTACAACACAGCCATTGGGCTGATGCAGCAGAAAGTGCAAAGCCACCCAAGTGATAGTGGTGCTAAGAAGAAGCTAGCGTCCTTACTCTTTGCCAGCGGCCAAGTAGAACAAGCGCAGGCATTGTTACAACGAATGCTTGTGAATACACCCAATGATCACAGCGTTCGCCTTATGTTGTCGCGGTTGTATGTGAAGCAAGGGCTAACCGAAGTAGCGATAAAAAACGCGAGTGAGGCTATTTCTTCATCCAGTAACCCCTTATCTATTGAGTTACTTAGTTTTAGAGCGAATCTACTGCAGCAACATGGCGTGTTCGACAAGTCACTTAATGATTATTTAGCGTTAACTAAGCGGCGACCTTTAGAGCCCAAGTGGTGGTTAGGTGCTGCGATAAGTGCTGACAGTCTGCAACATTCTGCGTTGGCGTTAAGCGCTTTCTCCAAAGTAATACAGATTGATACGCAGCAGGCCCTATCACCAGACGTACACCATTATGTGCAAGAGCGCATAGCTAGGCTTCGGGAAGTAGTAAATGAATAAACCCAGAATTCGCCTTGGCGACCTTCTTGTTCAGCACAATTTGATTAGTGCTGATGAGCTAATGACGGCACTGTCAGAGCAAAAAAGTACGGGGCGTAAGTTAGGTGCCACTTTGATTTCAATGGGGCTGGTGACTGAGCACCAAATGCTTGAATTGTTATCGCGTCACTTAAATGTTCCGCTTATCGATATCGATCAATTCCGCGTTAATCAACAAGCGGTGCTACTTCTACCTGAAATTCAAGCTAGGCGATATCGCGCACTGGTTATTGATGATAAAGGTGACACTCTGCTCGTTGCCATGTCAGATCCGGCAGATTTAACCGCAGTAGATCATCTTTCAGAAACGTTAAACAGGCAAATTGAACTCGCGGTAGTAAGCGAACAACAGCTATTTACTGCTTACGATACTTTCTATCGAAAAACCCAAGAAATTGCGAGTTTTGCCCAAGAACTGGCAGAAGAATACGATACCGAAGATAACTTCAATATAGAGCTTGGTGGTGCAGGGGATCAAGACACAACAGTAGCTCGCTTGCTGCAATCTATCTTTGAAGATGCCGTGATAGCAAAAGCGTCCGATATTCATATTGAGCCTGATGAGAATCAGCTGAGAATACGACAGCGGGTAGATGGGGTTTTACAAGAAACTGTTATTCCGGAGAAAAGTATAGCGGCGGCGTTAGTGCTGCGCTTAAAACTGATGGCGGGGCTAGATATTTCCGAAAAGCGTCTACCGCAAGATGGCCGTACGCAAATTAAGGTTAAAGGGCACAAAATAGACGTACGTTTGTCTACCATGCCAGTGCAAGGTGGCGAATCTGTGGTGATGCGTTTGCTCGACCAGTCAGCAGGGCTGCTCACTTTAGAACAAACCGGTATGCCTTCAGCGCAGTTAACCCGCTTTAGAAATTTATTACGCCGCCCCCATGGAATGATTTTGGTGACCGGGCCTACCGGTTCGGGTAAAACGACCACCTTGTATGGTGCATTAAGCGAATTAAATACGGCAAAGTCGAAAATTATCACCGTAGAAGATCCGGTGGAATACCGCTTGCCCCGTATTAATCAGGTTCAAGTGAACCCTAAAATCAACCTGACTTTTTCAAACGTACTGAGAACCACACTACGACAAGACCCCGACATTATTATGGTGGGGGAAATGCGTGATCAAGAAACGGTAGAAATTGGGCTTCGTGGCGCATTGACCGGTCACTTAGTCCTCTCAACCCTGCATACCAACGATGCTATATCCAGTGTAGTACGCCTATTAGATATGGGCGCGCCTGGTTACTTGGTGGCAAGTTCCCTTCGAGGCATTATTGCTCAGCGTTTGGTACGTCGAATTTGTGATAATTGCACCACTTCTTATACACCCACGGATGATGAAAAGGTGTGGTTAAACGGTATTGATGAAAATGTCGCAGACGTTGCCTTTAAACAAGGTCGCGGATGTCAGAAATGTAATCAAACCGGATACAAAGGGCGAATAGGGGTTTTTGAGTTACTCGAAATGAGTGAAAACATGATGAATCATTTAAAGGCCAGCGATATTCAAGGGTTTAGCGATGCTGCTACTAAAAGCGCGGGATATCGCTCTTTACCTCAATCTGCGCTTACTTATGCAAAAATGGGCGTAACCAGTGTAGAAGAAGTTTTAAAATTGATTGAGATGGTAGCCCAAGATGCCCCCTCTTCTGAAACTACTGACAACGCACACCACACCAACGCGCAATAGGGCAATGATAGATGGCACGGTTTAGCTACAAGGGGCGCGAACGAAATGGCGCCCTTACTGAAGGCGAGTTAGACGCGAACGATGCAACAAGTGCAGCGGCAATGCTGCGCGCTCGTAGTGTAACGCCCATTGCTATTGCCCCCATGAGCGCTAAAAAAGAAAGTGTGGTATCTGGTTGGCAAGGCTGGTTTGTACCAGAAGTTACCTTGGACGATTTAGTTATTTTTTGTCGTCAAATGTACTCTCTAACCAAAGCGGGTATTCCTTTACTAAAAGCGGTATCTGGTTTAGCCGAATCCTGTAATTCAATTCGCCTTAAACTTGCTCTAGAAGACGCTATCGTGAGTTTAGAGCGAGGCAGAACCTTATCTTCTGGCTTAAATCAGCACCCTAAAATTTTTAATCAATTGTTTGTGAGCATTATTCATGTTGGCGAAAACACTGGTCAGTTAGAAGATGCCTTCGCTCAATTGGCGATATATTTAGAGCGCGAACAAGAAACTCGCAAACAAATTAAAGCCGCCACTCGCTACCCCATCTTTGTGCTTATTGCCTTAGCGGGCGCGTTTGTGGTGCTTAATATTTTTGTTATTCCGAAGTTCGCCGATATGTTTTCTAAGTTTAATGCCGAGTTGCCTTTAATGACTCGAGCCCTCATTGGCACTTCAGATTTCTTGCTGAACTATTGGTACATGCTAATTGCTGCCGGGATATTCATTGCCTACATGATTAGACGTTCATTAAACACCAACATTGGGCGTTTTAATTGGGATAGACGCAAGCTTTCATTGCCCATAGTGGGCAGTATTTTCAATCGTTCTTTACTTAGCCGCTATTGTCGAAGTTTTTCAATGATGTTGCGGGCGGGCGTCCCTTTAACCAGTGCACTAAACTTAACCTCAGAGGCGGTGGGGAATGTGTATATGGGGCAAAAAATTATTGGGATGCGCGAGCGCATTGAAAAGGGCGAGGGGCTAGCACGAGTGAGTGCAGCAAGCGGACTTTTTACCCCACTGGTGATGCAGATGATACGCGTAGGCGAAGAGACAGGTCGCGTGGATGAATTATTGGTTGAGGCGTCGGAGTTCTATGAACGTGAAGTTGATTACGATCTGAAAAATCTGACAGCAAAGATAGAGCCTTTTTTGATTGTGGTAGTGGCAGCCATGGTACTGGTACTCGCGCTGGGTATTTTCACCCCCATGTGGGACATGATGAATGCAATAAAAGGCGTATAACTCCCTATCTTAAAGATGTGCTATAACAGTATGTTAAGAACAATTAATGACTGCTAAAAAGTAATAGCAGCAAGGGTAGTAACATGGTGACGAAAAGCGAAGTCGCAAAGAATAACAACCGATCCCTATTTATCAATATTATTGTGATCACGTTGTTTGCTTCATTAATGGCCGTTTTTATAGTGCGACTGAACACCAGCGAAGCTAATTTTGAGGCTCAGATGCTTAGGCAGTTAGCGCTCAAGTTGGAAGAGTCTGCAGTAACAGCTCATTGGAAGTGGCAGTCAGAAGGGCGACCAGTTCGCATTCTGCTTACACACTATGATAGGCAAGGTAATGAAGTTGGACGTACGCCTGTACTCATGAGTCATGAAGGATGGCCAGAAGTGCCCCCTTCCGTGCAAGGATGCAAGTCCCTTTGGAACGCGTTGCTAACCGTGCCTATGATAGTTAATGGTTTTAATGTAAGAGGTGAATATTTCCGTGGTGAGTTAGTCGACGATGAGGCCGTGAATGCACGTTGCCGATTTTCCTTAAGTGCGGGGGATTACTTTGACTACTTTGTATTTCGTGGTGATGTGGTTCCAGAAGACGAACAGTAACAAACAAACTGAATTTTAATAATGAGAAAAACTGGGATGGTCCAAATGAAAAAACAACGGCATCAAATAGCAGCAAAGCAATCAGGCTTTACGCTAATCGAGCTTGTGATTGTAGTCGTATTACTTGGGCTATTAGCGGCCGTGGCGATTCCACGCTTTCTTGATATTACTGAACAAGCTGAAGATGCCACGGTTGAGGGCGTTGCAGGTGGTTTCGCCACAGGTGTTGGACTAGTGCGCGCACAGTGGGAGATAGAAGGTCGGCCGGAAGAGAATGCGTCTACCAATCAAACCTTTGTCACCCTTGATGGCATTAACGTGGCGGTTGATCAGGACACCGGTTATCCCACAGGCTTGCTTAACGGTGATGGTAACAGTCAAGACACGGCCATTACCGCATTAGACTGCGAAAGTATTTTTAGTTTAATAATGCAAAGTGCGCCTTCCATCACGTCAAGTTTTTCAGAGTCTCCATTTGACGGTTACCGATACTTTGCTACAAATAGTAGTGGCAGCGGCGCAAGTGGTAATGACCTTTGCTATTATTACCTTAGCCAGTCTATAAAAAACCTGAACAGTAGTCCTACGAATGATACACAAGGTGATGGGTTTCTGTACGACCCTCGGATAGGTCAAGTTATCGTATTTAGTAATGATTCAAACTCATAACTATGTATCGAGTTGTATACGTAACGTAGTGATTTTTAAACTAAAGTTTTATATTCAATAACGTCATTTTTGTAATAATAAACGTAATTGAAATAAAAGGACATTTTTATGCAGCAACGTGGTTTTACCCTTATTGAGCTAGTCATCGTTATCGTAATTCTTGGTATTTTAGCGGTTACCGCTGCGCCTCGGTTTGTAGGTTTCCAAACTGACGCTCGTATTGCTACGCTAGAAGGGGTAGAAGGCGCACTGATTAGCGCTACAGAAGCTATCCATGCAAAAGCAATTATTGCTGGCGCGACTGCATCGTCCAACACGACCATCACCGTGAACGGCACTGACATCAACGTTCGTTATGGCTACCCGTACAGCACCTATTTCGATGACAACAACAACACCACGACTGTGCAATTAGATTCGTACATGAACCTAGATATTCGCGCAGTAAACACCGCAGCAGACCAAGGCACTACAGATTGGTACGTGAGTGCAAATGGAACTTGGGCACGTATTTACCCTGACGGTTTTGAAGGTGCTAACTGTTTTGTTGAGTACCGAAATGCGGCAGCGGGTGGTTCACCGACTATCACATTAACCTCGACTGCTTGCTAAATATTACCTAGCACATGGCCAGGCATTTCGTTCCTGGCCAGCGTCAAGCCCGAGGCGCTGGCTTTACGCTTCTTGAGCTCATTATAGTCATCGTCGTTATTGGTATCCTAGGCGTGGTCGCTTCTGCGCGAATACAAGATGATACCGGCTACACAGAATATTCCCTTCAAACACGCTTTCTCTCTTCTTTGCGAAATATTCAAGGCAAGGCTATGCAAGATAATCGCGTGGGCTATTGCTATCGAACTATTGTAAGTTCGCCTGGTGACGGTGCCTACGGGCCTACTGTCGTTAATTACTCCAGTGCAAATCAATCAGCTAGCTGTGGCGCTACTATTGCCGCCAATGCCCCCAGTTTCCTAGCCGCTCGCGGTGATGAAATAGGTGGTAAAGGGGTGTCTGTTGCGTTTTCAGAAGGTGTAGCTTCGCCTTCCTATATTGACTTCGATTACCTTGGACGGCCAATAACCGCCACGGGAAGTTGCGCATCAAATATTTGCAGAGTGACTTTTTCGGGTACCGCTACAGTAGGCGTTTGCGTTGAAGCTCAGGGGCTTATTTATGCGTGCTGAGCGAGGTTTCACACTACTTGAGATAGTGATTGGTTTGGTGGTTACCAGTATTGTCATGCTGATTGTTACCAACTTACTTGGCGCGCAAGCGCAACAAAGCGTGGCACCTGTTACCCAAGCCCGAGCTAATGTATTCGCTCAAGGGTTACAACGAGAAATACTGAGTAAGGCATTTGATGAAAACAGCAGTGGGCATAATGCCGGTGAGCGATGTAGCGACACTGTTAGCTGCACGACTAGCGCAAACTTGGGGCCAGATAGTGGAGAAAATCGTAGTACGTTTGATGATGTAGATGATTACCACGGTTACAGCGTTATTCGAAACAGTGCGGGTCAAACCATTACGCAAAGTGGGCAAAGTCTATATCAAGGCTACCAGCTTAACGTAGTGGTGTTTTACGATGATAACCTTGATGGTATTGATGATGCTGCGGGCGTGGGTAGCTATACGGGCAATGCAAAATTGGTCCGCGTATCGGTACTCACTCCTAACGATGAAACCATTGTTTTTAGTAGCTATCGGTGGAATTACTGATGGTAAATAGCAGACCCATGAATCAAGCTCGGGGCTTTACGCTTGTAGAGCTTGTTATCGTGCTAGTAGTTATGGGGGTGATAGCCACAGGAATCGCAAAAGTGGTCACCAGTAGCATGTCTGTATTTGTTGGCGTAAGTGAAAGAGAGCAACTTGTCGCCCAAACGTCTTTTGCAATGAATCGTATGGCCCGTGAACTTCAAAGCGCAGTGCCTGCCAGTGTTAGAGTAAGGGGATCATCGTCTCAGCATTGCTTGCAGTTCGTGCCTGCTGATGCGGTAACAGGTTACAGCGACATTTCCATTCAGCCTGCCGCTGAAAATACTATCGATATTTTATTTCCTGCGGACGCCCTCGATAACATTCAGCCCTTTTCCACCAGTGCATCTGTGATTGTTGCACCAAGTAGCGTATTAGATGTTTATAACGCCGCTAATGATTACCGCCAACCTATTGTAAGTTGTGCCGATGACGGAGATGGCGATTGTGCAACAAGAGACAGCACAGACGACACTCTCGAAGTTACGGTGAATGATGCTTTTGCTGAAGCATCACTCGTAAATCGTGCCTATATTGCTTCAAAAGCGGTGAGCTTTTGC
The DNA here is from genome assembly GCF_032925565.1 of Alteromonas sp. CI.11.F.A3. Lineage (NCBI taxonomy): Bacteria > Pseudomonadati > Pseudomonadota > Gammaproteobacteria > Alteromonadales > Alteromonadaceae > Alteromonas > Alteromonas sp. CI.11.F.A3. The sequence goes on along the minus strand of NZ_CP136708.1, from coordinate 4,490,306 downwards.
TTAAGAAATTCAGTACTTCATCGGTTTGAGTCTGGGTTTACTACATCGCAGCCTTTGGCTTCGGCAAGTAGCCCAAGACTAGGAGTGGACTTCATTAATGCTTTATCTGCCTCGCCTGCTAGCGGTAGCCTAAACGATGACCCTTTTCAGGTTCGCAGTGTGAACGGTGGGGTTAATAATATGGTGATGTTGCGCCTACGCGCCCAAAAGGGCGATGAAGTATTGAGTCTGACGACTGAGGTGGCAATTGAAAATGCGCCGTAAACCTTTGCCTCAAGAATATTCAGTGCATGAAACGCTTTTAAGGCGTAATAGCAATAGAGCAGGAAAAACACTTTCTAGTGCGGGAGTAGTGGACGCTTCGTTGTTATCCATCTCGCTAAAACGTCAGCAAGGCAGTATGTTGGTTACAGCACTGTTTATTATGATAGTGCTGGCGCTGTTAGGTTTAACCCTAGCTTCGTCACTTTCTTCTACTGGCAACAAGGTAGCGGCGGATAACATAGGGTTTCGCGCTCAGCTAGCAACAAAAGCGGGGTTGGAGCATATAAAGACCACGGCAAACCCAGCAGGTGCAACCCCATTATCTTGCAGCGGCACCATTAACAGCCCCGTTTCTTTTGCCCAAATTAGAGGCCTTGAAGGGTGTACCTACCAAGCCAGTTGCCAAACAACCAATACGACCATTGCAGGCGTAGACTATTATTTCTATCGTTTTTCTTCTACCGCTCAATGTACAGCCAGTGAGTTAATTTCATCGCATACGCTGACCGATTCAATGATGATTAAACAATAAATATCTGCATTAAGGTGAAACTTCCGGTTTAAATGCTTGTCTACACCCACTGGTTTAAAAGTAGCCACTTAACAAGAAGTTGGTAAGAAGTGAGTAGAAGGCGCCGTGGTTTCCACTTAATCGCAACCTAATCGTTTAAAAAATGGTTCTCTGCTTGCCCAAATATGCCCCCATTGTTAAAGTGTGCGGATAAACATCGACTTCACGTTAAAGCGCGTCATCTCACCCTTGCTAACACGCGATAACACAGAAACAGGAATACACTTTTCATGTTTAAAAAGCTTCGAGGCATGTTCTCTAATGATCTGTCCATCGACCTCGGAACAGCTAACACGCTGATTTACGTTAAAGACCAAGGTATTGTACTCAACGAACCCTCTGTAGTGGCTATTCGCCAAGAGCGTGCTGCTGGACCGAAAAGCGTTGCCGCTGTAGGTGCAGAAGCCAAACGAATGCTAGGTAGAACACCTGGTAACATTCGCGCTATCCGCCCGATGAAAGACGGTGTTATTGCCGACTTTTATGTGACAGAGAAAATGCTTCAGCACTTTATTAAACAAGTGCATGACAACAATTTCCTTCGCCCTAGCCCTCGTGTTTTAGTTTGCGTTCCATGTGGCTCTACCCAAGTAGAGCGCCGAGCCATTAAAGAGTCTGCACTAGGTGCAGGTGCACGCGAAGTGTATTTGATTGATGAACCTATGGCCGCAGCGATTGGTGCAGGTTTACCTGTATCAGAAGCAACCGGTTCAATGGTGGTCGATATTGGTGGCGGTACAACTGAAGTGGCTATCATTTCACTTAACGGTGTTGTGTACTCTTCATCGGTACGTATCGGTGGTGATAAGTTCGATGAAGCTATCATTAACTATGTACGACGTAACTTTGGTTCACTTATTGGTGAAGCAACAGCCGAGCGTATTAAGCATGAAATTGGTGCTGCTTACCCAGGTGAAGAAGTGCGTGAAATTGAAGTGCGTGGTCGGAACCTTGCTGAAGGTGTACCTCGTGGCTTCACATTGAACTCCAATGAAATTTTAGAAGCCTTGCAAGAACCGCTTACGGGTATCGTTTCTGCGGTTATGGTTGCCCTTGAGCAATCTCCACCAGAACTTGCTTCTGATATTTCAGAGCGCGGCATGGTACTTACCGGTGGTGGCGCATTACTGAAAGATTTAGATCGTTTGTTAATGGAAGAAACGGGCATTCCAGTCGTTATTGCTGATGATCCGCTAACTTGTGTAGCACGTGGCGGTGGTAAGGCATTCGATATGATTGACCTACACGGTGGCGACCTGTTTAGCTATGAGTAAACAGGAAAGGCAACCTTAAGGTTGCCTTCTTTGTATTATGGATACTATTTTTACTCGCGGTCCCTCACTGAATAATAGATTAGCGCTGGCCATTGTGTTGTCAGCGTTACTTATTTTTGTGGATCACAAAGTGGAAGGGTTTAAATCGACACGGGTCTATTTAAATTCATTCATGAGCCCCCTTCAGTATTTAGCTAACTTACCTCGGTTAATGCTAAGCGAAAGCGCCCAGCGCTTAACCTCCCATGAAGATCTTCTCGAAGAAAACGACAAGCTAACGAATCAACTGTTGCTCATGAGCGAGAAGCTCCAGCGGTTTGAAGCCTTGTCTCAAGAGAATAAACAACTTAGGCATTTGCTGGATGCGCCCGTACGTAACGACTTACGTAAAATGGTGGCCGAGCTCATGGCGGTTGATAAAAACCCCTATAGCCAGCAGGTGGTCATCAACAAAGGCGCCATTGATGGGGTTTATTTATCTCAGCCCATCATTGATGAAAAAGGCATAGTAGGGCAGGTTATGGAAGTGGGCAGCACCAACAGCCGTGTGCTATTGCTTGCCGATGTGACCCACGCTATTCCTGTTCGCTCCCAACGTAATGACATTCGCTTTATTGCCACTGGCAGTGGGGCGTTAAACGAACTGTATTTAGAGCATGTACCTCATAGTGTCGATATTAAAGCAGGAGATGTATTGATTTCCTCCGGTTTAGGAAAAATTTTTCCTGAAGGGTATCCCGTGGGTACAGTGAAAGAAGTACGGCGTGATGAAAGTCGCCCATTCTCTATTGTAACCGTAACGCCTATGGCCAAATTAGACCGACTAAAGTACTTGTTACTCTTGTGGTCTGATGAAGGTAAATCTATCGACAGCGATGTAGATAATGAGAGTAATAGCAACATGGTAAGTAATGAGGAGGCTGAAGATGATTCGTAAGCGTCATTCGGTTATCGTCACTACGCTTTTGATTGCGCTTGTCCTTCAAATCGTGCCATTACCTATTCAAGTTGATTTATACCGCCCAGATTGGGTGCTGATTGTGCTTGCGTACTGGAGCATGGCGCTTCCCCATCGCGTGAATGTGGGCGTGGCCTTCTTAACCGGCGTGGCGGTAGATATATTGGTGGGTACAACCTTAGGTATTCACAGTCTAAGCTTAAGTATCTCAATTTATATTTTGGCAGCGAACTATCAGCGGCTACGAAATTACTCTGTTTGGCAACAAGCTATCGTTATAGGGTTGCTTTCTTCGCTCTACCACTTGCTCACATTCTGGGTGCAGCACCTACTTACAGATATCTATTTCCAACTGGATTATTTGTGGCCTGTACTTACCTCTATGCTGTTATGGCCATGGGTGTTTTGGCTACTTCGTAAAACCCGTCGCCAGTTTTCCATAAGTTAACGTTTGAGGCTCCTATCGTGAATTATTCAGTGGTTTTAGCCTCTGCTTCCCCTCGTCGTACCATGCTTTTAGATCAGATGGGCATTGCTCACTCAGTAAAGCCCGTAGACATCGATGAATCAGCCCTTGTGAATGAAACGCCTGAAGCGCAAGTGGCTCGTCTTGCTGAGCAAAAAGCGAAAACAGCTCTCGCACGGTTACAAGATGAAGATGTACTTAGTGAAAGTACGCGGGTGTTAGCCTCTGATACGCTTATTGCCTTTAACGGGGTGAGTTTGGGAAAGCCGAAAGATAAAGAAGACGCTAGACGCATTCTTTCAATGTTATCGAACAACCAGCATGAAGTATTGACGGCCATTAGTGTGGCGTCTACCACCAAGCAAGTAACACAAACTATTACCACCAAGGTAACTTTTGCCGCATTGACGAACGATGAAATTGACGCATACTGGGACACAGGTGAACCTGCTGATAAAGCAGGTAGTTACGCCATTCAAGGTATTGGCGGTCAGTTTGTAAAAGCAATAAACGGCAGTGCTAGCGCAGTGGTTGGATTGCCTTTGTATGAAACAAGGCAATTACTTAGAGAATTTGGAGTCGTGTAGTGAGTGCAGAGCTACTAATCAATGTTACACCGTCAGAGTCTCGTGTTGTTCTCATCGAAAATGGGATATTGCAGGAAATTCACGTAGAGCGTCATACCAAGCGTGGCTTAGTGGGCAATATCTATCGCGGTAAAGTTAGTCGGGTACTCCCCGGTATGCAAGCCGCATTTGTGGATATTGGCCTTGAAAAAGCGGCTTTCCTACATGCTTCTGATATTGTTATTCACAATGAAATCGCTGAGGAAGTCTCAGCCAGTCACATTCAAAAACAAGACATTCGTGAGCTTGTTCGAGATGGCCAAGATATCGTTGTACAAGTAGTAAAAGACCCGATTGGCACCAAAGGTGCGCGCCTGACTACCGACATTACTATTCCAAGCCGCTATTTAGTGTTTATGCCAAGCGTGACTCATGTTGGTGTGTCTCAGCGTATTGAAGAAGAGGCCGAGCGCGAGCGCTTAAAAACCCTTGTGCAAGAATTCTGTGATGAAAACGGCGGTTTTATTTTACGTACCGCTGCTGAAGGGGTAGGCAAAGCTGAATTACAGCAAGATGCTGCCTTTTTACGCCGATTGTGGGACAAAATTCAATCCCGAATGAAGAAGCGTAAATCTAATGTTTTATATGAAGATTTACCGCTGGCACGCCGCGTATTGCGTGATTTCGTCGGCACCGAGTTAGACAGGATTCGAATAGACTCTAAGTTGTCTTTTCAAGAGCTGTTCCAGTTCACGAAAGAATATGTACCTGAAATGAACGGTAAGTTGGAATATTACACGGGCGACAGGCCTATATTCGACTTGCATGATGTCGAAAATGAAACCCAGCGGGCGCTTGAACGCAGGGTCGATTTGAAGTCAGGCGGTTATTTGATTATTGATCAAACCGAAGCTATGACCACCATTGATATCAATACTGGTGCATTTGTTGGGCATCGTAACTTAGAAGAAACTATCTTTAATACTAACACCGAGGCGACACAAGCCATTGCTAGGCAGCTTCGGTTACGTAATTTAGGCGGTATGATCTTAATCGACTTTATCGATATGATTGAACCAGACCACAAAAGACGTGTCTTACATAGTCTAGAAGTGGCGACAAGTAAGGACAGGGCCAAAATTAATATTCACGGGTTTACGTCGCTTGGGCTCATAGAAATGACCCGTAAGCGTACCCGTGAAAGTATTGAGCACATATTGTGTGGCGAATGCCCAGTATGTAAAGGCCGAGGCACGGTGAAAACCGTGGAAACCATCTGCTTTGAAATTATGCGTGAAATTGTTCGAGTGAACCGCGCATACGATGCTGATAAATTTGTTGTTTATGCTTCTCCTAAAGTGGTTGAAGCATTAATGGGCGAAGAATCACATATGCTTGCAGAGCTGGAAGTGTTTGTATCGAAACAAATTAAGGTACAAACCGAAACCTTGTACAACCAGGATAAGTACGACGTCGTCATGATGTAATGCATTAACTATACGAAGGCGAAGTGTGACAAATTTAACGTCGGTAGCAGCCTATTTAGTTAAAAAAATATGGTTGCTGCTTGCCATCCTGCTTGTTCTATTTGCGCTGTTAATCAGCGCCGCTCGCTATGCGCTGCCGCATATTGAACACAACAAGCACCTGCTGGAAGACTATATCAGCCAGCGCTATGGCGTAAATCTTACTATTAAAAGCGTGCATGCAGTATGGCAACGCTCTGGGCCGAGTATTGTCTTAAATTCGGTCTCAATGGCGCAAAATGATGCGTCTCCCGTTGGGCTCAATATTCGTCAAGTCTATGTAGAATTAGATTTTTGGCAGTCTTTGAGACGACAAATGATCTCATCTACGCGCTTTGAACTTCGTGGTCTCAAGCTAGATGTTGATGCCGATAGGTTCGAGCGTGCAGGCGATAACAACTTCCCTGTTGTAGATGCATTAAAAAGCTTATTCCTAGAACAGCTTCAAAGTTTCTCTCTTGAAGAAGGGGAAGTGATCCTCTCTAAAAATAGCCAGCCCCAGTCTTTCATCATCGACCAGTTAACTTGGAATAACAGCGGAAGACGTCACCAAGGCTTAGGGCAAATGAAGGTGGCCGATGTATCGTCGAATTCCGCGTCTTTCATCATTGATGTGACGGGCAACAAAGATGCGTTTGAAGGGGTGTTTTATGCCCGCGCTGAAGATTTAGATATATCCCCCTGGGTGAGCGACTTAATCAAAACTAAGCGCCCGCTGACTGAAAGCCGAGCCAATTTTGAAATTTGGGCAGACGTACAAAGCAATGGCATTACAGGTGTTCAAGCCCAGTTTGAAGAAAGCTTATTGGAGTGGGGCGGAGATGAATACTCAACCCTTGTCACGGGTATTCGCGGTGGCAGTATTGAAGCAGCACCCACGCAAGATGGGTGGAGCGTTAGGGTAGATCAATTGGTGATAGACTCTGGCCACGAAACCATAGAAGCTGATTTCGTCGGTAAAGTAACAAATGCAGGCGACGCAGTCGTCAGTATTGTAAAACCGGTTCAGATAAATCCATTCCTGATGCTTTTACCCTTGTTTATGGATGACACCAGCGAAGAGGAAATTCGCGCGTTAAATCCCACAGGGCAACTTGCCACGTTGGAACTTCAACTTAGAAATCGCCGCCCGGAATTAACTGCAAAAATTCTTGATTTGTCGTGGGAGCAGACAGGAAAAACGCCAGGCCTGACATCGCTAGATGCCGATGTTTATTGGTATAAAGACGCTGGCGCTGTTTACCTAAAAAGTGAAAACAGTACCTTATCTGCCGACAATATCATTAAGCAAAATCTCGATATCAATGCCTTTAACGCCAATCTGTATTTTCACACCCAAGCGGTAGGTGATGAAAAGCAATGGGTATTGACGGGTAAAGATCTCTTGTTCGATAGCGAACAGTTAGTGTTAGAGCCAGCATTTCGCGCCAATCTAACCTCGGGCCACCTAGACATATTTGCGAATATTGAACCCTTGGCGTTAAACGCCGTCAGTGATTTCTTCCCTGCATCGTTAATGGGCGTCAATACCGATAAGTTTCTTACCCGTGCCTTCACAGGCGAAGGTAGCGTAAGCAAAGCGCAAGTGTTGTGGCACGGAAACCCTAAGAACTATCCGTTTAATGATAATAGCGGAATTTTTCAAGCTTATGTCGATATTGAAGATAGCGACTTTCTATTTTCATCAAAGTGGCCTGCGTTAAATGAACTCGATTTGTCGGTGCGTTTTGAAAATGCCGGCTTAGTCATGATAAGTGATAAAGGAACGTTAGCCGGTATAGACGTGTCGGCTATGTCGGCAGAAATCCCGCGTTTACACCCCTCTTCAACGTTAACTATTGATGCAGAAGGCTCTGGCACAGGCGAGAAGTTAACTTCGTTAATGAAGCAGTCTTCAATTGCCAGCTCGCTAGGGAAAGTGCTTGATAAAGACGTGCAAGTTTCAGGGCCGTTGTCAGCAAGCCTGACATTAGATATCCCCCTGAAAGGCAAAGATATTCGGGTTCAAGGCGCAGCTCAGTTAAACAACAACGATGTGTATATCACTAGCACGCGTATGCAGTTTGACGATGCCAGTGGAACACTTACCTTCGACAATGCAGAAATTGACGCTAATGGGTTAACTGCGAGTTTGTTAGGTCAGCCAGTGGAAATGTCTCTTCAAGGTCGCCAGAACGACAACTACGACGTTAATGTTAACTTGAAAGGGTTGTGGCACGTTCACCCGTTAGTGAAGTATGTAAAAACCGACCTTATTGACTACCTAGATGGTGAAACCAATTGGCAGGCAGATGTGAATTTGAGCTTATCTGAAAACGACTTTTCCTATAATGCCCAAATTAACGCCGATTTATTGGCAACCCAAAGCTTGCTGCCTGCTCCGTTTTCAACAGTGCAAGGAACTAGCCTGCCACTTCAAATTAACAGTGAAGGTAACCTACAAGCCTCTAATGTAGAGGCAAAGCTAGGTGACGATATTCATTTCGACGGCGTATTGCCTCATAAAGAAATGCAGTTCTCTCGAGCGCTCCTTTCCTTAGGCGATGCTAATGTGGGTGATAGAGGTACCGGGTTTAGTATCGCTGCAAACCTAGAGCAAGCCGACATTGTTGAATGGTTTACTACCCTGCAGACGCTGATCATGCCGAGTAAAATGGACGAAGCTAGTGCAAGCGTGTCCGTTAACAAGAATAGCGTTAACGATACGTTATCGACGGATAGCCGTGCCCAAAAGCAAAATATCTTCGGGGTGCCATCACGCATATTTGTCACCGCAGATACCCTAACGGGGTGGGGGCATTCATTGAATAATGTGTCCTTAACCGCCCGGGAACAAGACAACGATTGGTTGCTACAAGTTGATGCAGCGAAAGCGAGAGCAACCATTAGGGTTAATAACGACATTAACAACCAAGGTATAGATATCAATGCGGATTACCTAGTACTGGATAAACCTGCTACAGAGGGTGGTGCTATTGAAGGTGATGCTATTGAAGATGAGAGAAACTCAATCGAAACCCAAGTAGAAGAAATCGAGATGGCTAGAAAGCAAGCAGATGTCGTCGAAGTTGATCCGCTAGATTTGCCTCCTATCTACTTCTATTGCAGTGTTTGTAGTGTCCATGGCCTTGATTTAGGTGAAGTCACCCTTGACGTAGCCAAAACAGATCAAGGTTTGCAAATCAGACAATTACTTACGCGCTCTTCCAGTGCAGATGTAACCGCAACCGGATACTGGCAGCATGAAGACGGCGAAATCACCACCCGTTTAAACGGTACACTTTCTTCATCAGACGTAGGGCAAATGCTTAAGCAGCGAGGGATAACGTCAGGCATTAAAGACTCTGAAGCCAATATTAAATTCGATTTAGGCTGGCCTTCTGCCCCGTTTGATTTCTCGTTAGGCAAAGTAAGCGGCGACGTAGACTGGGCACTCACCGACGGTTACCTCACTGAGGTCAGTGATAAAGGGTCGCGCATATTTACGTTATTCAGCCTAAACTCATTAGTACGTAAGCTAAGCCTAGATTTTAGAGATGTATTTGCCACTGGGTTTTTCTACGACAAAATGGGTGGAAGCTTACAAATTGCTGATGGTACTGCCTTTACCGACGATACCGAAATAGATGGCGGTGCAGGTGAAATAGAAATTAAAGGGTATACCAACTTAAATACCGGTGGCCTTAATTACAATATTACTTTTGCCCCTAACGTAACGGGGAATTTACCGTTTTTAGTGTATTTTTTAGCTACGCCCCCAACGGCATTGGCAGCACTGGCACTAGATCAAGTGCTGACATCAGCGAAAGTGATATCGAACGTGAACTATAAGGTTTCTGGCACCATAGCTAATCCGCAGTTCGATGAAGTAGAACGACATAGTAAAGATATAAGCTTACCGGCGAACGTGTCGCCAGAAAGCACTTCGCCATTAGATCGGCCGCTTACCGAAGATGATTTACGCAGAGTAAAAATGGAGGTTATCGATGGTTAATCTAGTTGCAGTTCAAATGACATCTACGCCCAGTGTAGAAGATAATCTGAATCATGTAGAACAGGCTATTGCTCAAGAACAAGTTCCAAAAGATAGCTTGGTGGTATTGCCAGAATGCTTTGCTTGTTTTGGTACCAAAGATGGTGAGCTACTTAATGCCGCCGAAGTTAAAGACGAAGGGCTGATACAGCAACGTTTATCTGCGCTAGCCAAAGCCCATGAGTGCTACATTGTTTCGGGCACGTTTCCTATGGCGACCGACGATGCATCAAAGTTTTCAGCGGCGTGCTTATTGTTTGGTCCAGACGGCGCAGTATTGGCCGACTACCGTAAAATTCACCTTTTTGATGTGTCTGTTGATGACAATACGGGCAGCTACAAAGAATCTAAGTTTACAAACCCAGGCAGTGAAGTTGTTACTGTAGAAACGCCAATTGGCAACATTGGTCTAGCGGTATGTTATGATGTGCGCTTTCCAGGCTTGTTTACTGCCATGGGCGACATCGATATTTTAGTGTTGCCTGCTGCCTTTACGCAAAGAACCGGTGAAGCGCACTGGCACACGTTAGTGAAAGCGCGAGCCATTGAGAAACAATGCTATGTGGTAGCTGCCAACCAAACCGGTGAGCACCAAAATGGCCGTGAAACCTTTGGTCACAGCCTAGTCGTTTCGCCGTGGGGTGAAACCTTGAGCGAGCTACCACAAGACATTGGTGTTATTCAAACCAGTGTTGATATTGAAGCGCGACAAGCCATTAAACAAAATATGCCGGTTGCCGAACATAACCGATTCAGGAGTCACTTTGTCTAAATCTGTTGAACGCCATTTACTGTCTGACTCTGGACTAGATGTAGCGTCGCTAGAAAAAGCCCTTTCGGGTATCCATCGTCACGATACCGATTATGCTGATCTTTATTTTCAGTCGAGCCAACACGAAAGTTGGGTGCTCGAAGATGGCATTATCAAAGAAGGTAGCTACAACATTGAACGTGGTGTTGGGGTTCGTGCCATTAGCGGTGAAAAAACCGGTTTCGCTTATTCAGATGAAATCAGTGAAGATGCTTTAGTAAAGGCGTGCAACGCTGCGCGCAGCATTGCCCCAGATGGTGGTTCTCAGAAAGTATCATCGTTAGGGCGTAGCGATTATCAAGCCCGCTATGGTGAGAAAAACCCTATTTTAGCCATGCAAGATGCTGAGAAAATTTCTCTGCTAAAAGCCGTGGATGCGTACGTTAGACAGCAAGAGCCATCAGCCAATCAGGTTGTGGTTAGCATTAGTGGTGTATACGAAGAAATTTTGGTGGCTGCCAGTGATGGTACGTTTGCCACCGATATCCGTCCCTTAGTTCGCCTAAACTGCTCTGTATTGCTTGAAGACGGTGATCGTCGTGAGCGCGGCAGTGCAGGTGCTGGCGGCAGATATGCCTATTCTTTTTTCGAGTCAGATAAAGAAGGACGCCCTTACTACGAGCAGTTAGCCGACGACGCGCTGCATATGGCACGGGTTAACATGCAAGCGGTAGCATCTCCAGCGGGCGCCATGCCAGTGGTATTAGGTAATGGCTGGCCTGGTGTATTGTTACACGAAGCGGTGGGTCATGGTCTTGAAGGCGACTTTAACCGTAAAGGTGCGTCTACTTTTAGTGGAAAGATTGGTGAACGTGTTGCCGCTAAAGGCGTAACAGTGGTAGACGATGGCACATTGGCAGATCGTCGTGGTTCGTTGTCGGTAGATGACGAAGGTACACCAACCCAGCACAATGTACTTATTGAAGACGGTATTCTAAAAGGCTACATGCAAGATAAGCATAACGCCAAGCTAATGGGTGTTGCGCCAACCGGAAACGGTCGTCGCGAGTCTTATGCGCATTTACCGATGCCGCGAATGACCAATACCTACATGCTAGAAGGGCAGTACGATCCTAAAGAGATTATTGCCTCTATCGATAAAGGTATTTACGCGCCTAACTTTGCGGGTGGGCAGGTTGATATCACATCAGGCAAATTTGTATTTTCTAGTGCAGAAGCATACCTCATTGAAAATGGTAAAATTACCGCACCGGTCAAAGGGGCTACCTTGATTGGAAATGGCCCTGAAGTCATGCAGAAGATTTCTATGATTGGAAACGATGTGGCATTAGACAACGGCGTTGGCGTGTGTGGTAAAGACGGTCAAAGCGTACCTGTTGGCGTGGGCCAGCCCACACTGAAAATAGATGAGCTTACCGTGGGCGGAACTGCGTAAATTACGCGTTTAGCTAGTGTAAGAGTTTGAAAAAAGGCGCCGATTGGCGCCTTTTTTATTACCATTTTTATTACTGCCTATAGACAGTTACTGCAGCATGCCAGCTCTATAAAAGACGGCCCGCTATTCTAAAGTAACCACCATATCAAGGCTGGTAGTAACGCCGCTAGGAGAGGTCACTAGCGCGCTAACAATCGCACTGGTGCTGGCTTCTGATTCATCTAACAGGTTAGTCAGTACAAACGATAGTTGTCTGCTACCTGCTGCGTTGGTAGAAGGCACAGTGGCTTCAAGTGAACCTGAAATCCCTCCTTCAGAGCTTGTAATGCTAATTTCTGTATCTTCCGCTAACGGCTGATTAGCGGTATCTGAATACGCTAGCGATAGCAACGCGTTGCTTCCTCTTGGGATACTCAATACCGGAGTTAACCCAGGCGGATTAGTATTGTTTGCTAGTTCATCGGTACTGCTATTAAACGTTAGCAATGCAGATGACGATGACATAATAACCACCATAGCGCGCCTAACATGCAGCGCACTATTTCCGCAGCTTGTAGCATCGCATTGCGGGCCATCAAATAATCCATTGGCAGCAGTGAAGCTACCTGAACTGTCGTAGTCGAAAAATGGCTCTGTAGCATCATAGTTGCCGTCTTCGTTATCGTCTCGCCATGCTTCTGGGTAATCGATAAAGCCCGTGGTGTCAGGCAGGAGTATAGAGATACCATTGCCGGTGCTACCAGTAATCGCGCCGCCATCGGCATCGTCATATAAGTTATTGCCGTTTGCGTCTATTAAAGTTTCATGGCCTACCGCGGTCACCATTACCGTAATGCGGTGATCGGCGACTCTTGGCTCGGCACTCGTCCACGTCACGCTGCAACTGCCGCTTTGTGTGGTACAGCTTGGCTCAATTAACCCGCCTTCGGTGGTGAAATTTAACGTGGTGCCATCTGGCACTGGATTATTAAACGCATCAGCCGCGCTAGCGGTAATGGTTAATTCGTTGCCGTTAATATTGTGCGCTTCAGGGTTCAAACTCGATGGCGACAAACTAATACTGTTTTGATCAGGCAGACCAGTGTTCACGCTAAGTAAGTCAGACTGAGACTGAATGCTAGTATCATCAATTTCAGTAATAGCAGTGACCCGAACGGCAGTAGGCACGCTACCCGCTGTCACAAAGGTGCTGACTTGGCCTTCAGAATTAGTCAGTGCAGTAGCAGGAGAAAGCGCCAATCCACCAATATTACTGTTTAAGCTAAACGTCACTTCTTGTTGGGCAAGAGGGTTACCCAGCGCACTATTTACTTGAAAGGTTACCCGAGATACCGAACTCGCGTCTTGGCCGCCGGTTCCACTTATCACAATAGATGCCGGAGACGCATCGATAAAAGCAATGCTACCCGCGGTTTCAGGCAAAATTTCCATAGAACGAGACACACTTAGTGTGCTGCTGTTGATAGTAACCGTCGCACTTATCTCGTCGTCGAAGCCGGTATTTCCCGCGCAACTATTGTCCTGAAAAGTAGAGCGAGCTTGTCCGCTGGCGGTAAATACAGTTTCATCAATATCGGCACTATCGTTCGCCACACAAACGGAACTAAAGGTCACAGGGATGCTGGTGGCATAAGTTTCGCCTTCAGAATTAACCAGTGCTACGTTAACACCCAGGGTTGCGCCAGCGGCGATGACAACGTCTTCGTCCGTGGTGTAACCGTCTACTCCTAATAAACCAGCGACAAATTCACCGTTATCAAACGTACCAATTTGAATAACCTCATCGGTTACCGCAGAAGACTGAATTTCATAGTTGAGGGTGGCTGTTAAGGTTTGCTCATTATAAACGTATGACACAGTGGCCGTGCCCGCACCTAGGTCGTCATCGGTAGGAAGTAATTGGCTATTGGCTAGGCCGTCATTGGTCGTGAGGGCATCGTCTATGCTTACCGAGCCGCGAGACACTTGGAAGCTTACAATAGCATCTGTAATTGGGGTGTCATCGATATTTATCAGCGAAGCGCTAAGGGTACCGGTTTCATCAGCGGTAATCCTACTGACTTGATTACCTGCACTGTCACTCAAGGTAAGTGAAAGGGTAGGTAAAAAGACCGTGTCAGTATCGGCAATTAAAAACTCAATGTTTGCCTCTGATGATGTGCTGTCGTAACTGGCGGTAATGGTGCTAGCGCCCGCGATAGCGCTGTTTGAGTCTAAATACACGACCGCTTCACCGTTACTGTCAGTGAGTTTATCGGTAACAGAGAGAGTGCCTATACCACTTGTAAAACTGACGATTTCTCCGGCTAACACTGCACCATCTTCGGTAATGGTCGCAGTAATGCAGGCGGTATCACCAATATCGAAACTAGCCTGATTAATCGTATTACAGTTTGCGTCGCCTATCTCAAGAGAGAGTGCTACAACTGGAGAGGTGATGCTATCGTCGCTATCCGAACTGCCAAAGGGGTCGTCGCCGTTTGCCCCCGAGGTACCGTTACATCCTGATAATACCCAAACGAAAGCAAATGCCGCTAAAAGCCGCCCCATATACCTCTCCTTATATTGCTACTCTTTTTGAGTAACGTCTTTTAAATATTGGAATAACTCCCTGTAAGCTTTAGGGGGAGCATTCTTTTCTTGTTCTTTTTTCACTTGGCGGTGGAACTGCCTTAATTTTTGTCTATCAAGCTCAGGGTATTCTTCAATAAGCCCTTGAATAGCGTCGTCACCACGGGTAATTACATCTTCGCGAGCGCGTTCTAATTCATGAAACGCAGCGTTATTTGCTTGATGTTGATGGGTTATTTTAGCCAAGGCCACTTCAATAGGGGAATTATCCCTTTGTCTAAGTAGCTTACCAATGAACTGAAGTTGCCTTCTGTAACCGTCTTTTTTCTTATTGATGACACGGGCAATATCTAGCGCATCTTTCAATTCTTCATCAAGCGGAATGGTGGCGTAGTGGGCAGGGGTAAGGTTTACTACGGTTTGCCCCAGCTTTTGTAAGTCTTTAGATTGGCGCTTTAGTTCGCTTTTACTAATGAGCTCTTCTTCGGGCTCGGCGCTTTCTAACTTAGATTGTTGTCGTGATTTAGATTTCTGATCGCTCATTTCAAACTCATAAGTGTTACACTTTAGCTAAATTGTAACTATCACAGTCGGATTTAGACAGCGAAACTTACTATGCAAATTGAGCAACAGTTATCAGAAATTCAGAATGTCGTCGATGATGTACTGAAATTAGCCCTAAAAAATGGGGCAACCCAAGCAGAAGCAAGCATGTCAAAAGTGGAAGGTATTGCGGTATCTTCACGTATGCAAGAAGTTGAAAACGTAGAGTTTACTAACGATGGCGGCTTGGGCATTAGTGTTTACGTAGGTAAGCGAAAAGGCAGCGCCTCAACGGCTGACTTAAGCAAAGAAGCACTGACTCGTGCCGTGGAAAAAGCCGTAGATATTGCTAAGTACACCAGTGAAGATCCTTGTACTGGTCTTGCTGATGCTGAACTTATGGCCACAGAATTTCCCGATTTAGATTTATATCACCCGCAAGAGCTTGATACTGAGAAAGCCATTGCCACCACGATTGAAGCGGAATCTGCTGCGTTAGGTTACGATCCGCGCATTACAAATTCCGACGGTGCATCGTATAACGCTAATCTTGGTATGCGAGTTTACGGTAATACCCACGGTATTAATGCTGGGTATCCAAGTAGCCGTTATAGCCTTAGTTGTATGGTGATTGGTTCTCAAGATGGTGATATGCAGCGTGATTATGCCTACACAGTCGACCGTCAGGCGCCTTTATTGCAATCAGCAGTCTCTATTGGCACCGATGCAGCAAAAGCCACTGTAGAGCGTCTGGGCGCCCGTAAGATAAATACGGCTCAAGTGCCCATTCTGTTACACAAAGATATCGCGTCTAGTTTATTTGGGCATTACGTGGGTGCTATCAGCGGTGGTAGCTTGTATCGTCGTTCATCGTTCTTGTTAGATAGCTTAGGTAAACAAATTTTTCCTGAGTGGCTAAACATTGAAGAGCGCCCATTTATAAAGTCGGGCTTAGCAAGTTCTAGCTTCGACAATGAAGGCGTGGCTTGTAAAGACATGACCATCGTAGATGGCGGAAAGCTTGCTACTTATCTTTACACCACCTATTCAGCGCGTAAGCTAAACACCCAAACCAATGGTCACGCGGGTGGCATTCATAACTGGTTGGTGGGCGACACAGGTCATAGCGACAGCGACTTGCTAAAAGAAATGGGCACTGGCCTATACGTTACTGAACTTATGGGGCAGGGCGTTAACACGGTTACCGGCGATTATTCTCGTGGTGCAGCTGGGTTTTGGGTAGAAAATGGTGTTATTCAATACCCGGTGCACGAAGTGACTATTGCTGGCTGCTTACAAGATATGTTCGCTGGCATTGTGGCAATTGGTAAAGATAAAGATTTGCGCGGTAGTGTGCATACTGGCTCAATTCTTATTAATCAGATGAAAATAGCAGGAAGCTAGTTTCTCTGTTTCGATCTAAGTCGTTCAATTTAAAGACTGCCGCTGGCGAAATTCGCTGGGCGGCATGCCTTGTGACTTTTTAAACCGCTTCGAAAACGTAAACACATTGCTGTAGCCCACGTAGTTGGCAATATAAGCAATGGGCCACTGCGTGCTTATCAGTAAATTTTTCGCCCTTACCATGCGCAGATAAATAACATGCTGCATAGGGCTTCTGCCGAATTGCGCAAGGCATAGCCTGTGCAAGTGGGGGGCAGAGTAGTGCACTTTGTCTACCAAGGCGTCGATATCCCAATTAAACTGCAATTGCTTTTCTACCGCAGCAAATAGCGCCGACAATCGAACTTGGTGCGTGCTTTTCACTGGGGTAGCAATATGCTGCAAATATTGCTGGATAATAGGAATAACCGCCTGTCGGTGCTGGCTGTTGGTTTCTAAATACAGTAACTCCATCGCATGATGTAGCCCTGACAACTCAATGTTGTGCTGTACGGGGTGCTCTACATCAAAAAAATGCTGCCATCGAGGGCTATCAGATAAGTTTAGCCAAATGATGTCCCACGGCGCTTGATCCGGCCGCGGCGCTTGATCTAGCTGCGGTGCGCTACTTTCATCAAAATGCGCAATTTGCACTTCAAAACTTTGATGCGCAGGCAAAATAATCACACTTGAAGCAGGCAATGCATACTCGCCACTCGGCGTGCGTATTTTACCGCTGCCTTTTAATGAATAAAAAATAGTGTGGTTAGGCGGGGTAACTCGGCCTACTTGATAAGTACCTGATAAATTCGAGCAACCCGCCAACTCTATGTCTAGCGCTTTAATCTCTGGTGCATTGGTACTATCAATAAAACGTTCAAGACAGTGTGGACCAATATTCACAATATCGCGAAAGGTTCGCTGCGCATTTGAGGGGCCAGTTGAAGTGAAGTTAGCAGGTTGCATAATTGTAAAATGAGAGTTTTGGATAAATTAAAGAGAGAAACAAGCATAAAGGATTGCGCGTGTTTCCGCTATATTTCACCTGTTATTAAAAAACCTTACCGTAGAAGGAGCCAGTAATGGCAAATGTTGCTCAAGTTGTTGCGCAAAAAGATTGGCAGAATCCTGTTGTTTATCAAAGAAATCGCGTGAATGGACATAGTCCATTAAACGGTTTTTTAACCCAAGACGATGCTAAACAAAACGTTAATGCGCAAAAACAAAGTTTAAATGGTGAATGGGATTTTAGGTTATACCCCCAACCTGAAGCTGTCACCGAAGACTTATTGAGCGAAGTATTAGTTGATGCTGCAAGCTGGCAATCTATTACTGTGCCTTCAAATTGGCAAATGCAGGGTTTCGATAAGCCTATTTACTGTAATGTTAAATATCCTTTTCCGGTAAACCCACCTGAAGTACCCAGCGATAACCCCACAGGCTGCTACCGTACTACTTTTTCGGCAACTGAAAATACGTTGCAACAGCGCAACCATATCGTGTTTGAGGGGGTTAATAGTGCATTTCACCTGTGGTGTAACGGTGAATACGTCGGTTATTCACAAGATAGCCGACTACCCGCTGAATTCAATTTAACGCCCTTCTTAAAAGCTGGTGAAAATCGCTTAGCGGTTATGGTTATTCGCTGGTCTGATGGTAGCTATTTAGAAGACCAAGACATGTGGTGGCTAAGTGGTATTTTTCGCGATGTGGTATTAGTCACGAAACCACAACATCATATTCAAGATGTGTTCGCGACGCCCAAGCTGGATGCTTGCTATCGCGATGGCAGCTTAGCTGTTCGCACCGCCATTAACGCACCAGCAAGCTATACGGTGGGCATTCAGTTATTTGATGGTGAAACTCCGGTTACCGAACAAAGTGTGTCTGGTACCAACAACCGCCGTATAGATGAGAAAGGCGGGTGGGACGATGTGATTTTTCAATCGTTAGCAGTCACTGAACCTAACAAATGGACAGCCGAAACGCCTTATTTGTATCGACTCGTGGTGTCACTGTTCGACGATACTGGAAACCTAGTGGTAGCGGAGGGCTACAACATAGGTTTTCGACAGGTAGATATGCTTGATGGTCAGCTGTGCGTAAACGGAAAACCTATTCTTATTCGTGGTGTAAATAGGCACGAGCACCATGAAAGCAAAGGTCATGCGGTGAATGAAGCCGATATGATTGAAGATATAAAGTTATTGAAGCAAAACAACTTTAATGCGGTACGTACTGCCCATTATCCTAATCACCCGCGTTGGTACGAGCTGTGTGACGAATATGGGTTGTACTTAGTTGATGAAGCGAATATTGAAACTCACGGCATGTTCCCTATGGGGCGTTTGTCGAGAGATGCCGTGTGGGCAGGGGCTTATCTAGCCCGTTACACCCAAATGGTAGAGCGTGACAAAAACCACGCATCCATTATTATTTGGTCATTAGGTAATGAATGTGGCCATGGGCCAAACCAAGATGCCATGTACGGTTGGTCTAAAGCGTTTGACCCTTCACGACCTGTACAATACGAAGGCGGTGGTGCCAATACTACAGCAACCGATATCATCGCCCCTATGTATGCTCGGGTAGATACTGACGTGCTTGATGATGCCGTGCCGAAATGGGCGATTAAAAAGTGGTTATCGCTACCAGGTGAAACCCGCCCTGTTATTTTGTGTGAGTACGCCCATGCCATGGGAAATAGCTTAGGGAGCTTTGCGGACTACTGGCAGGCATTTAAAGACTATCCACGTTTGCAAGGGGGGTTCATTTGGGATTGGGTCGATCAAGGCTTAGTGAAGCATACAGACAGCGGTGAGGCCTATTGGGCCTACGGTGGCGACTTTGGTGATACCGATAACGACCGTCAGTTTTGCATTAACGGCTTGTTGTTTCCTGATCGCACGCCACACCCTGCATTATTTGAAGCCAAATACTGCCAACAGCATTTGGCATTTACCCTTAAAGCACTAGAGCAGGAACAAGCTGGTAGCTATCAGCTAACCATCGCCAGTGACTATGTATTCCGCTTAACCGATAACGAAGCACTGCAGTGGCAGGTGCTTAAAAATGGCGAATGCGTTGTAAGTGGAACTGAAGTGTTAAGCATTGCCCCTCAATCAACACAAACTCTAACGATTACCCCAAACTTCGACTTTGTGCCTGATGCGCAATACCATTTAAATATTGATGTGGTGCTAGTTAAGGACTGTGATTGGGCAGGTGCTGGGCACGTATTAGATACCGAGCAATTTGAGATTGCGAATACTGCAGGTCTATCTACATTCTCATTAACTAGCGCTATCAATGGCAAAAATAAAGTTACGGTCGAGCGCTTGGCGTCGAACGTAACTATTCACGCCGCAAACACGTGTTTTACAATAAGTGCTGATACTGGACTGCTTACGTCATGGACAGCAAATGGCGAAGAGCAGCTAAGAGCACCGCTTGAAGATAACTTCTTCCGAGCGCCGTTAGACAATGACATTGGCGTGAGTGAAGTGGATAACCCCGATCCTAATGCGTGGGAGTCTCGCTGGCGCCGAGCTGGAATTGGGCAATGGCAACGCACCTGTGCTGGTGTAGATGTGGTTGAAAGCACACAAGATGTGCGTGTGACGGCACTGTTTAACTATCATTACGATAATGCCTTGGTGGCCTCAACAACCTGGTGTTACCGCGTGAATGCAACAGGCACTATAGACTTGGATGTTCAGGTTAAGTTAGCCGATGCATTACCTCCAATGCCGCGTATTGGTTTGCAGTGGGCCGTACCTCATTCAAGTCAGGCTGATGCCAATATTCAGTGGAAAGGGCTAGGACCATTTGAGAACTACCCTGACCGGTTGGCCGCAGCCAGGTTTGGGAGTTACAGCGAAAGTATTGCCAGTATGCATACGCCTTACATCTTTCCTACCGATAACGGGCTTCGTAGTAATTGCCGAGAACTTAGCATTAACAATATAAAAGTAGCGGGTGATTTTCACTTTGCTGTAAGCCCGTTCGGGCAAAATCAGCTTGATGAAGCTAAGCACACTTGCGACCTCACGCCAGCCGACAGCACCTATGTGTACATCGATCATGCCCACATGGGCGTTGGCGGCGACGACTCGTGGAGCCCAAGTACGCACAAAGCCTTTTTGTTAGAGAAAAAAGCGTATCGTTACTTCTTATCCCTAAGTGCTTGTTAAACTGGCATCCTAAATGTTGAAAACAAAAAAAAGCCGCTCTATTGAGCGGCTTTTTGGTATTTAATCAGGCTATTACTTACAACGGGAATACCGTTGGTATCTCTGTTTGGGACAATTAGCCGTCAACAGAGCCGCAGAAGCGGTAACCTTCACCGTGAATGGTCACAATCAATTCTTCATCAGAAGGATCTGACTCGAAGTGCTTACGAATACGGCGGATAGTTACATCTACAGTACGGTCGTTAGGACGAAGCTCACGACCTGTCATTTCCATAATTAGCTGCTCGCGGGTAAGAATTTTACCTGGGTTGCTAAGGAATAAATGTAATGCACGGAATTCACTACGTGGTAAACGGAACTCTTTACCTGTTGGTGAAATAAGTGAACGGCTGTCGCCATCCAAAATCCAGCCATTGAAGTTTACACGGCTTGGTAAATCATCGTCTTCTGCTGAATTAGTGGTGCGAGATAACAAGTTACGCGCACGAATAGTCAGTTCACGAGGATTGAAAGGCTTGGTTAAATAGTCATCTGCGCCAATTTCTAGACCTAAGATACGATCAACATCGTTATCACGGCCAGTAAGGAAAATAAGACCTACGTTTTTACGGTCGCGTACTTCGCGCGCCAAAATGAGGCCATTTTTACCTGGCAAATTAATATCCATAATAACCAAATTAATTGCGTGATTTTCAAAGAAGTCATGCATTTGATCACCATTTTCAGCTTCAAATACATTGTACCCTTCTGCTTCGAATAAACTCTTTAGCGTGGTACGTGTGACCACTTCATCTTCAACAATTAACACATTTGGCGTCTGCATGGTGTTTTACACTCTTTATAAAATCGGTTTAAGCAATTACTGATTAAATTTTAATATTCGTTTACTTATATGCAAGTTACTACCGAATATTATTAAATTCAAGGTATTGGGGTTAGCCAACGAATTTCAAGCAAAGTTCAATAGTTATACAGGTATTATGACGTTTTCGCACTGGAAACAGGAAAAACTATAACAAATTCTACACCACTACCCACTTCGCTGGTAATCGATATAGAACCATTTAGCGCTTGAGTGACTAAATTGTACACTAAGTGCATGCCTAATCCAGACCCCCCTTGTCCACGTTTTGTGGTAACGAAAGGGTCGAAAATACGTTTACGAATATCTGATGGGATCCCGATACCGTTATCCCGATACACTAACTTTAGCTTGTTCGTTGTAATTAATTCAGCACAGATATCAATCTGGCCTTTTTCTATGTTCTCAAAACCATGAATAACCGAATTCATAATAAGGTTAATAATGATTTGATTAATAGGACCAGCCTTCGTTTCAACGCATAAGGTAGGGTCGCAATCTACGTTGATGTTGTGTTGTAATTTTTTTAAGCGAGGCTGTAACGACAGTAGTATCTCATTAACTAGCTGTGCAAAGCAAAAGGTTCGGCTACTTTCGCTCGATTGATCCACTGCAACCTGTTTAAAACTGGAAATTAGCTCGGCAGCGCGGTTTAAATTGCGATAAATGATGTTTAGATTTTCATGACTTTCATCCATAAAGCGTTTCATGGCACTGGCTTTTAGGGTTTTATTCTCAAAATCTCTTTCAATAACCGCCAATCTGTCGAGCATCATAGTAGAAGCGGTAACCCCTAAACCGATGGGAGTATTTACTTCATGGGCAACTCCGGCCACCATGTCACCCAACGATGCCATTTTTTCATTTTGTACAATTTGGCGTTGAAACTCATGCAGCTTTTCAAGGGTTTGAATTAACTCTTGGTTGGCGTCTTTCAGTGCATTAGTTCGTTGGCTTACCATTTCTTCTAAGCTGGCATTCAGCTTTCTGTGCTGTTCTTCGGCCTGACGCTGCTTGTGCATATATTCTTGTATGCGAGACAGCATAATATTCACATCATCAGACAGCACGTTTATTTCTTTAATATTTGACGGTTCTGCTCTAGCGGAATAGTCACGCTGCCTAGAGGTGCGCTGTAAGAAAAAAGAAAGCTTTTCAATCGGGGTAGTGGCACGGCGCTGAAAACGCAATGCTAACAAAAAGCTGAATATGAGTAAGAAAAGCATAATCCCAAGGTTAACTAGAACCGTTTTAACCATGTGCTGGCTAAACCCGTCTGCAGACATCCGAAGGTAAACCCATCCCAAAACTTCGTTTGTCTCTGGGTCAAAAATTTTCCGACTACTTTCTAAGTAATCATTATCTTCAGTGAGCAAGGGAGTTTGATCTAGGTTAATTAGCTGTTTTTGCTTTCCAGGAATAAGTAACTGGCCGCCTTTGTTGTAAGAGGCAAAGCGTTCAACGTTACTTGAGGTGTTAGCGCCATCCGGTAAGCTTTTATAGATATGAACGTTTAACACTTTGTCAGCAGCATCTAAGAATAGTAAAGATTCTTCCACCAATGCCTGGCTAGAATTTCGAAGCGGGCCTGCAACCGCATTAGCGGTCATCTTAGACAGTAGATTTGCGCGGTTATCCAATTCGTATCGATAAGCGTTTATTTGGGTATAGATAGACAAACCGGAGGTGCTTACCAGCGAAATTGCGGCGATGGTCATTACCACCCACAAAAATAAACTTCGTATAGAAAGTTTTATAGCCCGATCTGTCATGCTAATTATCAGATTTTCTGTTTCAATGAACGCTCAATAATAGTGGCGCATTCTTTAACAAAAAGAAAGAAACGCCGTACAAGCCTTTAAAGGCCGCATAGTTAAACGAACATAGATCCGTAAAGTTTTATATATTCACCAGCGGCACGTTCCCAAGTAAAGCGGGTATTCATACCTCTTTGCTGCATTTCTCTGAACTTCACTGGGTGCTCGTAATAAAACAATAAAGCGCGACGAATACAGGCAAGCAGGGCTTCAGGGCGTGGCTGTTCAAACACAAAGCCTGTGGCATCTTCGCTATGGCGATTGTCCACCACAGTGTCTTTCAAACCACCTACCGCGCGCACAATAGGAATGGTGCCGTAGGCCAAACTGTACATTTGATTTAGCCCACAAGGCTCAAACTGCGATGGCATTAAGAAGAAGTCGGCGCCGGCCTCAACAAGATGCGCGTGTTCTGAGCTAAACCCATTAATAAACGCGAACTGAGACGGATTATTCTGCGCAAATTCACCCAAATCCATACACATTTTAGGATCGCCAGTACCTACAATAACGATTTGCACATTATGCTGAACCAGTTCATCAAGAATAGGCAAAATATAGCCAAAACCTTTCTGCTCGGTAAGACGACACACCATACCAATAAGTGGAATGCTGACATTTTTCGGCAACCCAGACTTTTCTTGTAAGGCGCTCTTACAGGTTTGCTTAGGCAGTAGGTTATCTACATCGTAGTGTTCTGGTAAGAAAGAATCAGTAGCTGGGTTCCATTGCGTATAATCGCACCCGTTTAATATGCCGGAAAGGTCAGTTTTACGTCTAACTAAACGTTCATGCAAACCGTGGCTGCCTAGGTCGGTTAACAGCTCTTGTGCGTAATGGGGGCTAACGGTGGTTACTTTAGTGGCAAACTCGATACCCGATTGAAGCATATTGATATAGCCGCCATGAACCTGTGCCAGAATGCCGGGGTGATGGCGTAGAAATGGTACTTTTTCAAGTAGGTTTACCCCTTGGAACGCGGCATTGTGAATGGTAAACACGGTACGCGTTCTATCAAAAAAGCCTGTGTTATCGTAGGCCGTTAGGTAAGGCAGCATGGCCGTATGCCAATCGTGGCAATGAATAACATCTGGCGAATAATTAATAGCTTGAAGGGCGGCCAATACTGCGCCACTAAAGAAACAAAAGCGCTCGCCATTGTCTTCATAAGCCTCGTACGCGTTGGAGTACAAGCCTTCACGCATGAAGTATTCTGGGTAATCTACAAAGTATACGGGTATGCCATGCCAGTCCATTACTCGCACTTCGAAATTATATACCTTGTATTCGGTGAATAGCGTTTGTGTTTCACATGCCGTAGGTAAGTCTAACGAGTCTGCTAATACCTTGTAGTAAGGCATAACAATGGCTACATCTTCTCCTGCGTCTTTTAATGCAAGTGGAAGTGCTTTGCCGACATCTGCTAAGCCACCTGTTTTTACCAGTTCTTCTACTTCAGAGATAGCGAATACAATTTTCACACGAACGCCTCGTATTATATGAACGCGCCTATGGCCTCTGAGTGGGCTCTATAGCTGTTGCGCGAATTAGGGCTGACATATATTCAGCCCCATATATCGAATATAGGGGGAATCTATTTACGTTAGCACAGGCTTTAGTAAAAGTGCTATTACTATGCTGCCTGATATAACGAAAATTGTGTGGTTTGTGCAGTAGTTAACACGCGAGGGAAGTGTTCAGCTAGCAGCCCAGGGTAGGGCAAGAAACGGTTAGCAACCATTTGCAACGTGCCGTTTTGACTTAGCATTTTACGAGCGTCTTCAATAAATCGCTTGGTAATGGTGTAGTCGGTTTTAAGCCCAGTGTGAAATGGTGGGTTGGTGACAATATGCTGTACTTTCCCCTCGATGCCATATAAACCGTTCGCAGCATGCAAAGTGGCTGATTGACCATTAGCCGCTAACGTCATTGCACTGGCATAAATTGCAAGGGCGCTAATATCTGACAGCTGCATTTTTAAGTGCGGGTAGGTAAGCATCAGGTAACTAGCAATTACCCCAGCTCCACAAGCGAAGTCTAATACATTGCCACTCATACCCGAAGTATGTTTTTCTAGCAGTAGCTTGGTGCCTTTGTCGAGTTCGCCATGACTAAATACGCCAGGTAAAGAGCACACAGGCCAGCTTGTGCTGCCAATCTCATAAGTGTCGGTTTCAAGCCAAGCTTCTGGTTCAAACGCTAAGTGAGGCTGTTCAACAATGGTGGTAATTAAACTGCAGTGACGGGCAGAATCTACTTTATGGGTAACCCCGTAAGGTTGCATGAGTTTAGCAGCGCTTTTAATGCCGCCTTTGTTTTCGCCAACTACATGGATGCGGCCATTTTGACCCACCATGCCGGCTGCCATGCGCAATAGCATTTGAAAATGAGATTTTGCTTTAGGCAGAAAAATTAGCACGTCAGTATGGGTATGCTCATTACGCATAAATGGCGTGAAATGATGAGTGTGCGACCCCACTTTTTGTACTACCTCAAAACCATCTTTAGTGATATCGCGGCTATCAAAGCTTGATGACGATATTACTCGAACACATTCAGAAAATATGTCGAAGTATTGGTGCATTACCGTGACATTTTTATGCTTAAGGGCATCAAGGAAGTAGGCATCAGAAGGGTTGATAAACAACCATTCGCCTTGCTCAAAAATGTTGATATTGCGTTCTAATAGTTGGCTTTGAGGCGTTAAAATCATTACTGCGCTCGCTCGTAAATAAGATCCCAAACACCATGACCTAGCTTTTGGCCACGGGTTTCAAATTTAGTGATAGGTCGATATTCAGGGCGAGGCACATAGGTACCTTCTTGTGCAGTATTTGCATAACCTGAAGTTGCATCCATTACTTCGGCCATGTGTTCTGCGTAAGGTTCCCAGTCGGTAGCCATATGGAAACAGCCACCTTTTTCTAATTTGGTTAGCACAAGGGCAGCAAATTCAGGCTGAACAATACGGCGCTTATGATGACGCTTTTTATGCCAAGGATCGGGGAAGAACAATTGAAGTCGAGACAACCCACCATCTGGGATCATATTCTTAAGTACTTCAACTGCATCGTGATCCATCACGCGCAAATTGGTTAAACCCTGTTCGCCAGCTTCAGCCAAACAAGCACCTACGCCAGGTCGATGCACTTCAATGCCAATGAAATTTTTCTCAGGGGCAGCTGCGGCCATTTCAACTAAAGATTTACCCATACCAAAGCCAATTTCAATGACTACTGGCGCGGTTCTGCCGAACAGCACAGATAAGTCGAGTTCAGCATTTTGGTAATCAATACCCATGGTTGGCCAAAATTCTTCAATGGCGCGAGTTTGCGCTTTTGTTAAGCGGCCTTCGCGCTTTACGAAGCTTTTAACTTTACTTACGTGAACACCAGCGGCTTCAGCCTCGGCCTGGCTTTTGAATTGCCTCATTTGCAATACCTTTCTTGCCCCAATTTACTGGTGGCGCATTATCCAGTTAGCGGCATGTTATGCAACGCTAGATTTAACTAAAAGCACAATAAAGAGCGAATAAAATGCGGTTTTTTTAAACATCTATACAATTGCTAAGCAGTGTAGCAAGCTTTTCGGGTTGTTCCAGCAGCATCATATGTCCGGAATTTTCTACTTTGTAAATATTCGAAGTAGGTATTTTGTCGGCCATTGCTTGTAGCGAACCTAGTGGTGCAATTTCATCGTCATCCGCAGCAATGATATTAACGGGGACCTTTGATTTTGCGAATACTTTTATCAGGTCTTCTCTAGGTGTTGTCGCTTGAGTGTGACCCACTAAGGTATTTTTACCCAAGTCTTCGGCCATAGACTGCACAACGCCCATAACATCGGGATTTTCTTGATGTGTAGTGTGAACAAAGCGAGCGAAATAGGCAGGGTTTTCAGGCTTGAATTCACCGTTACTCAGCATAGAGACCATTTGCTTTCTTCTTGCTATTTCTTCGCTAGATAAGCCTTTGGCATCGTATCCAATAAGCGTAATAGACGCCACGTGCTCCATATTTTGCGATGCCCATAACGCTGCAATATAGCCACCCATTGAATAGCCCACAAGATGTACTTTTTCGTCTTGAATGACGCGGTCAGAAGTAAGCGCGAGCATGTCGTCTTTGGTGGCGGCCCACTGTAAGGGCACATAGCGACGCTGGGAAATTTTCATGCGTTGCCAAACGGGCAACCAAACACGTTCGTCGCATAAGGTTCCGGGTAGAAATAGAACGGGGGCGCTGGTGGTCACAAAGACTCCTAAAATACATTTATACCTCGACATGCTAACATATCAGGCCATTTATCAATAAAACCTAATGGCTATTAAATGTAGCTAAAGGTCATTCATTGTGCAGTTTTTATGACAAATACGGTTAACCCCAACACTTTTGCTGAACGAGTACTTGCTTGGTACGACATTCATGGTCGCAAGCACCTTCCATGGCAACAAGATATTACCCCTTACAAAGTGTGGGTGTCTGAGATTATGTTGCAGCAAACACAAGTCACTACTGTCATCCCGTATTTTGAACGGTTTATGCAATCTTTCCCCAGCGTGGTGGAGCTAGCTGATGCAGCGCAAGATGATGTACTGCACCATTGGACAGGTTTAGGCTACTACGCCCGCGCAAGAAATTTACATAAAGCGGCGAAGCAAATTGTAGAGCAGCACGGCGGTACGTTTCCTGACAACATAGACGATGTAATAGCTTTGCCTGGAATAGGGCGTTCTACCGCTGGCGCGGTATTGTCTATTTCGCGCAATCAGCGCCACCCCATATTAGATGGCAATGTGAAACGCGTGCTGGCTCGCTACTATGCTATTGGCGGCTGGCCCGGTCAAAAAGCGGTAGAAAATGCACTGTGGGTAGTGGCAGAAAAGAACACGCCAGAAAAACGCAGTGCCAACTACACGCAGGTGATGATGGATTTGGGTGCTATGGTATGTACTCGCAGCAAGCCAAAGTGTGATGAGTGCCCGTTACAACACGATTGTTTAGCGTATGCCCAAGGCGCACAAACTGAATTTCCTGGTAAAAAGCCCAAGAAAGCCATACCAGAGCGAAGTACGTTACTTATAGTGCCATTGTTCCAACAGCAGGTTTATTTGGAGCAGCGGCCTTCTAGCGGCTTGTGGGGTGGTTTATATGGCTTTATTGAAGCCCAAGATATACAAAGCGCCGAAGCTGAACTTGCCAAGCGAGGTATTGAAGCCAGTTCATTTGAAACCCAAGCTGCGTTTAGGCATACCTTTAGCCACTTTCATTTGGATATAACACCGGTGTTTGCCGTGATAAACTCAGTACCCAGAAAGCAGGTGGCAGAACAAAAATCCCAATGGTTTATGTTTAATGAACCTATTGAGGTAGGTTTAGCTGCGCCTACTAAGAAAATCATTCAACAATTAGTGCATGTGCTTTAGCGCATCGAATAGGTTAAGGACATACAATGAGTAGAGTGGTATTTTGCCAACGTTTACAAAAAGAAGCCGACGGCTTAGATTTTCAGCTTTACCCCGGTGAGCTAGGAAAACGTATTTACGACAACATTTCAAAAGAAGCATGGGCCGACTGGCAAAAGAAACAAACCATGCTGATTAACGAAAATAAGTTAAATATGATGGAACCGACCGCCAGACAGTTTTTAGAGCAAAGTATGTCGGCTTACTTGTTCGACGGCGTAGAACCTACAATTGAAGGCTATGTTCCGCCTGAAAAGTAACCAAAAAAGCGTATTTTGCATAAACAATGTGCAAACGGTAACAAAACCGAAAAAAAACCGACAAAAACGGTTGACTTGTTAGTCGGAAATCCGTTTAATACGCACCCACAGCGAGACAGGCAGCAAACGCCCAAACGCTAAAAGATTTTGCCTCGATAGCTCAGTTGGTAGAGCAGCGGATTGAAAATCCGCGTGTCCCTGGTTCGATCCCGGGTCGAGGCACCATTATTACATCAAGCCCTGCAAGACATTGCGGGGTTTTTTGTATCTGCCAGCCAGTCCCGAGTTTCCAAATAAATCCGGTTTTTCCAAAAACCATTTAGAAGGCTTTACCTTAATTGGTAACAATCTATAGTTTCGGATAGTTGTTTTAACACTTTCATGGCCCAAGAGCAATTGTGCATGCTCAAGCTCTACATCACTCGCCGTTTTCTTACGAATATCACGTTCTTGAAACCTTTCTGATAAAAGTTCTCTATCTAGCGCTTTAACCATCCAGTTATGCCAAATGCTGCGAAATCCATCGCCAGTGTATGGTTGCCCTTTTCTGTTACTGAACAAGTAGAGACTTTTTACCTTTCCAGGTAGTTGCTGAATTTTATCAAGCGTTGCTCTAAGTTGATCAGACCATTCGAACAAGTATTTTTTACCAGTACGCTTTTCAGTTTTACTCATACCGGTAAGTAATCCATCTTCAATAAATGAGTCGAACCGAAGCGACAACATATCTGTTTGTCTCAACCCTGTTAGGCTTTTCAGGTCGATATAGAGTGACAGCCACTCAGGTACAATGCTTTTAAAGGCCAGTAGTTCATCGTCAGTGACATATCTATGTCTAGGGCGTTCTGGGTTTCTTTCTACGTCTCTGCAAGGATTGCTCTCTACGAGCCCCCAGCGCATCGCTTTCTTAAACATATGAGATAGTAGGGCTACCTCTCTATTTACGCGTACAGGCGCTGTTTGGCTGCGAAAATCCATATATTCGTATATCACTACAGGTGTAACATCTTTAGGATACATTTCCCCAAATGCTGCTCGAAGCAATTTAGCTTCTTGTATTTCACCCTTATATGTTGATTCTGCCTTGGTCGGCGAGATTTCAACCATATAGCGGTCAATAAGCTCTCCCATTGTTTTTATTGAGCTCTGCGAAGGTACTAACCTATGATACTCAGCTATGGCCGATGTCAGGGATTTGCCAAGGTTTAGCCACTTACTGTCTTTATTAACAAGGTAATAGGTTCCTTTATGAAGATACATTCGTTCTGGTAGATGAGTACTACCGTTTCTTTTTCTGCCCATTAATTGTCTCCTTTTGCTTTTCGAAGCGATTCTAAGTTTATAGATTTACTTCTTTTCCTTGGCAATTTAGCTCCTGATAGAGTGTCTTCGATAGCAGAGCGCAAGACGACAGGCGAACCAAGCCTGTTTACCTCAAAGGGTATTCCAAAGTTTGATAATTGCTTTATTTGTAGTGATTTTTTCTTGAAACCTGTGAGTTCCTGAAGCTCATCGCGAGATACAAAAAGGCTCATTGGACTCTCCATTTATTGTTAATGGAGAGATTGTGAAGAATTGAAGCGAAAAATTCTCAGAAACCCCCCCCTTAATTCATCGGGGTTTTTTAATTTTTGTAAGTATCTGTTTTTCATTTAGTTATTTTATAAAAAAATAAGTATAGTAAAGGTTGAATCAAGGTTTTTTTGGAAAATAAGAAAGTGATTCAGTGGATATGATATCTATAGACAACGAGAGTACAGTCCATTTTTTATGTTCTAGCTTCGGTTTTGCGCTAACAACGGACGTAAACAGTGTTTTAGTTAGAGGCGCTACACTTGCTGAGTTTGGCGATTAACGCAAGCATGATTGACTGTTTCGATTCATTAATAGTATTTTGCCAACCATGCGTCAAAGCGGCCTGAGTTATTTTCTGCAATTACAAAACGACCATCTGGCAAAATTGAAGCGATTAGATTTTCGGAATACAGTGACAAAAATTTGCCGTCAAAGCTTACAACATTAGTCGAAGTAATTTCTTTTATAAACTTTTCAACATTATCGCTTTGCTCCTCTGCGAACTCAATAAACGCTTTTTCTGTAGTGCAAACATCGGCTTGAATTAGCTGGGTAAATATAGCAAAGACTGGAGGCGATATTTCCAAGGGTTGCCAATCGATTGACGTTTTTGCGGAAGTCAGATCTTCTTTTGAAAGTTCACGATATTTGAGCATCCACCCTTTCTGTTCATCATCGATAACTGGTTTAACTTGAAGAAACTCGTTTAAACATTCCATTTCGATGTCATCACCCCATGGCATTCCCATGTCGAATTCAAGAGATAGCTTTGTCCAAATGAACTCCAAGATAAGTAATATAGGATTACACGTGGTTGATGTCATAAAGTCCCAATATCCGTCTCGCATTGGAGAAATGTAGGGTAAGCCATTGCACTTAATTAATGAATGCTTTCCACAAACAATCAAGTGAGGGAAAGAAGGAACGCCGTATCCACGCCCTTGACCTTCTTCTTCCAAAAATTTAGCCATGCCTTTCCGTAAAGCAAATTCTGAAGAGTATCCGTCATATCCTAGAACGATCTTAATGGGCATTAACTGTTCCATAAATAGTGTCGTATAGATAAGCTCATTTTCTCCTGTAAGAACTTTTCTATCGCTGTATTGAGGAGCGGTGATCCCTGTTAACTGAGAGAAATTTTTATAAGAAGGGGAAATGTCCAAAAATTTATTTTCGGAATGCTCTTTCCTGAAGAGATATTTTGAATAACCTTCAGACACTTGCCTAAGTTTGTAAAATGAGTTTATTAGGTCTTTGGAATACAGGTTCTTCTTGACTTCAAATACAGCTAAAACCTCTTTAACGTGCCATTTATATGAGTCCGTGTAAGGAATTTTTTCACCCTCACCACGCACAAGCATACAGTCCATTTGACCTGATAAAAAACCATCACCGTCAGTTATGAATCCATCTACAACCTTTAGTTCTAGATGTGATGGTATCGCTCTATTCAATAGATCCGCAGAAAGGCCTTCATACATGTCTCCAATTGTTGGGCCATGTTTCAACTCATACTCATTAAGTTTAGCAGATTCTTCATCTATAAAGCCCTGTAACAGCTCTGCGACAGTTTTTATCATCTATTCCAACTCCATCGAAAATATTGCATCCTAACAATAGGTGCGAATACTCGGCTAAATTAGTAATGAAACGACCTAACCAAGCATTTCACGCCTTATCTCACAGCTCCTATACGTTATCTAGCTACAATTTCCGTTATACGCTCTAGACCGACATTTATCGAGAAGCTTTTCAAAGCCAGGTTACTTAATGCGCACTAATCGTGCATGAGCCTATATAATTTATTATAAAAAAGGCAACGAACTATCCGTGCCTTCAATATACAAAGTTCTGTTCTCTCTCATAGCTTCAAATCGCTGAATCAGGCATTGCTCGAAATCGATATCGGGACTACCAGCGATTTTCAATGTTTTAATTAGCTCTGGATAACTAATGACATGGAAATAAGCGTTATTTTCTTCAGCCAACTTTTCGATCAATTCGATGACCTCCAGCCACTTATCAGAAGGAATAAACTCAGAAATAACTGCAATGCCGTGATTGTAATCCGTCGTGAAAGGTTTTATATCGCGACCGTAAAGATCAGTGAGGCTATCTTTTCGCTTGACCGCTTTTATACTCCCTTCTAACTGTCCTAATGCTTTTTTAGCATGCTTTATCAGAGCTGAGATTCTTCGCTCCTGGGAAATTTCCCTCAATACAGGCCCTACTGCTATAGATTTTGACTCTATTAAGAAGTTTCTTTGCTCTGTATAAGCAAGAATGTCAGTAAGCTCTCTCGTTTTCTTACCAGTTGTTACATTGGGAGAGTGATAAATGTTACGAATAAAAGTGTTTTGTAAGAAGTGGGCAATTTGAAGTTCCTGATCGCCGCCTTGATCTTGTGAGTTGATACCCTGATAACATAATTCGTTAGATGCCATCTCGAGCAAAAAAGGGATTTCTTTAATGTTGCTCATGGATACATCGCAAACCACACACTCAGATTCAAACCATTTTGTTGTGCCATAGTGCGGCGAAATTTCATAACAAAACGAATCCAGTACTTTGTTCATTTCATCTATCGACGATGTTGGCTTTACTTCCCCTCCAGATAATTCTTCCCAGCCAAATGAACGGGAAGAGGTAGAAATCGAGCACTCACTTTCAAAGCAGACTGCGTTTATTTCGTTATAAATAGATAGCTTGAACTTAAATCCTTTCGTGATGCCAATTATTCCCAAAATTTCTCGATGTGTTCTTGGCGCAGTTGGAATCAAAAGTGCCTCAGACAGATCAAACACTCTAAGAGCGACACAAAGTTTCGGGTTTGAGCTGGCAACTCTGCCAATAATTACTTCAATCTTACAACCATTCCGAATCGCTTTGATTGCACTAGACTGCATTTTTGCAATCAATGCCACTCTTTTACCATGATCATACATCTCCGCCCAAACACCGTATTGTTCCGAGGAAGAAATAACTGATAATTCCGTTGAAGGTATATACATTATTCTGCTTGGACTAATTAATGAGAAAGCTAGATACTAACCTAGTTTAAATAATATCCAATAGCTATGCCTCTATTATACGAATTGACACCAAATTTAATGGTGAGAGGTAGTTAATTACTAAGTCAACAATAGAGTCCGCTAATTGCTCTTATCTGCACTACTCAATTTAAATAAGAGGCAGAATAAGCAATACTTTAAGTTTTATTGAGAGCGTTATTCAATGTTGGTCGGCTCACTCCAAAATGCTTTGCTACTTCTGCTTTAGTAATTTCATTTGATTTAAGCATCGCTCGCGCCTTTTCAATATCTTGAGGACCTAATTTAGGCTTTCTCCCCCCTTTACGCCCTCTAGCTTTTGCTGCCTCGAGTCCGACCTTAGTTCGTTCTGAGATGAGCCGTCTTTCAAATTGTGCGATTGCCCCAATCAAATGAAAGATCAATTCTCCAGTTGCACTGCTTGTATCGATATTTTCATTCAGACTAATAAATTCTACGTTTTTCTTTTTAAAGGCGCTTAGCAGGTGAATTAAATCGGATAATGAGCGCCCTAGACGGTCGAGTCTCTGAACAATCACTGTGTCACCAGTACGAAGAGAGTCAAGCAAACGTGTTAATTCGGGACGATTCACTCCTTTACCAGATATCTTTTCATGATAAATTCGTTCACATCCACAGTTAGCTAGCGCATCGAGTTGAGCGTCTTCACTTTGTAATTCCGAGCTAACACGTGCATATCCGATTTTCATAAACAAACGTCCAATTTTTTTACGTAGAATACTTTACGGATTGTTTTACGTGATCTCAATAAAAGCGAGCACTTGAACTTAAAGATACTTGATGGAAAGAAAATGTTCGTTTTTTTAACGCTTCATCGCGCAGAGCTATCATATGGCAAGATTGTCTATGCTCCAGGGATATTTTCAAAATTAGGCATGCCTAATTTGAATTTTGCATCGCCACAATATCGCGGAATACAAATGCTTTATAACTGACGAAAAAATGATGCCTGCTTATATAGCCTCAATCAACTCAAGAACGAGCCGACCTATCTCGATTTCGAGGATTTATGAAAAGCGGATAGGGCTAAAGATTCTTTTTTGGCTATAAGCGTTAACGTTTCAGCGCGTAATAGCATCAAAGCTCAAATTATCTATATTCGATATGTGGTTTCAAAATTAGGCATGCCTAATTTTAATGTGACAGTGTCACAGGAAGTGCTATGCTCTGTGACACTGTCACAAACTGGGATGCACATGCGCTTTTCTATAACGCCCGAAAACAAAAAAGACGCTTGGGCTTATATACTCAATAAGCTTCATAACGATTCAACCTACCTCATCTTCGATGATTTAAAAAAAGAAGATGAGGCAAAGGCCTTGTTCCGATCTATAAACTTTAACGATGAATCAACAGCCAAAGAACTGGATACCTGGTGCAAAAATTACCTTCAAGATAAACAACTCAATTCCCTAAGAGCAGCCCTCCGAAAAAAGAGCTCAAGACGTAATAAAGATGTTCTTTCCATCGAGCTTGATAGGGACGTCTATAATGACCTGAACGATCTGGCAGCAGCTGAAGATATGACCTTGAAAGGCTACTTGGCAATGCTCATACAGGACCGCTACCACGAGGTAAAACCTCCCGTTGCAAATAGGGCAAAGCAACGTAAAAAATGCTAGGTGTGACTACGTCACACCTTTCCCTCTTTTCGCTTATCCCAGCCTAAATTTAGACCGTGCCATCGGGCAACCCACCCCCTTTGGGAAAAGGGCATCAGGAGCAATGGCCCTTTTCATAGCGCCTTTACCGCTTCGCGGCTTGGCGCTAAAGGCCGTCCGCAGCGGCCTGTAACATTTGCGCGCATAATTTTACACGCACAAAATCCGGCCTTGCCAAAGGGAGAGGGTTGCCCTATTATTACTCATGAAACAACCGAGAGCTTTCTGCTCCGGATTCAAAAAAATAGGCGCTTTCGAGCTGCCTTCAACACGTCACGAAGACCCACAAGAAAGATTCAATATTCTATAAATCATGCCGCGCCGCATTTTCTGGCGATCTTAAAAATCTGCGCTTTCGAGCTGCCGTTTACACGTAATGAGGATTTTGGCGAGATCAGTCCGAGCCTGACGCTATGCGTCGAACTGGGGCGAAACGGCCCAGGTGGTATTTATCATCTGGGACCGCATTCACTCAATGAGTGAATGATTTTCTAACAGCTCATTATAGGTAAAATATGATTGAAAAATTTGATGTACAAAAAGAGACTGAAAAGGCAAAGCAGTTAACCAAAGCAATTAGAAAACCGAGATTTTATCGCTCGCGTTTAGACGACCACTCAGATACCCTCATTGCACTTCATCGCGCGGGGAATACAGCAGCCCAAATTCATCGGTTTCTAGCTAAAGAAAAGAAAGTAAACGTAGCTTGGTCTACGGTATATCGCTGGGTGAAAAAGAATGGCTAGGTTTAGGAAAAGCTCACTCAGCCCTCAAAAATCCGAAAGTGTTGCACAGAAACAAGCTGTAAAAGTTATGGCTCGTATGCAAGGCCGAGATAAGCCGATCAAATCTATAGGCACAGCCCGAGGGTATACTAACTGCCTTAAGAAAGTTGCTCGTTACGTTAATCAACAATTTAACATCAGCTTAAGAGAGCTTACTCCCGAGCAAGCCAAGCAATACCTTGATGTTCGTTCTGAAGAAGTAGGGCAAAAAACACTGGATCAGGAACGTCAAGCTATCCAAGCAATGATGCTCAATGTAACCAAAGCACTGGATATTTCCGATAAAAAAGATCGTCTATCTTTCGTCAAATCGACTAAAGATGAAATCGAAAAAGGCAGAGCGTATACCTGCCAACAAGTGTCCATGATCGCTTCAGCACAATCTGAAAAACACGCTATAGCGACTCAAATAGCTCACGCAGCAGGATTGCGAGCCCATGAACTTTATACACTCAAGCCCCTTCATGATAGAGAAGTTGAATATCGGAAGGAAAGAGAAGAAACAAAAACCACTCTATTTCATGCTCGTGACGGTATACGCTACACGGTAGTTGGAAAAGGCGGATTGGAAAGAGAAGTATTGATACCCGTTCACCTGGTGGAAAAACTTGAATCACGCCGATTAGCTCAACCACAGCAATTTAAAGACAGAGGAGTATTTTACCGTTCCCACTACAACATTGGCGGGGGTAATAATTGGTCCAGCAGCTTCTCTGCTGCATCAAAAAGAACATTGTTCCGTTCCAGTGGAGCGCATGGTGTAAGACACAGCTACGCACAAGAAAGAATGAGGGAGCTTCAAAGAGCTGGGTTATCAAGAAGCTTGGCGTATAAAACGGTATCTCATGAGCTCGGCCATTTGAGAGAGGGAATTACAGAAGTATATTTGCGTTAAACTGAGTTATTATTGAATTTGTCATGCCAAATTGAAGCGAAAAGAGGGAAGGTTATGGGACCAGTAATTGTTAGCAATTTAATGATATTAGCAGTAATAGCCTTTTGGGCGATTTTTTTTAATAAAACACTGGGTAGCAAGTAACTTAGCTGGATTAGTCAAACTAGGGGGGAGCAGCATTAAAGATTTTATATTAATGGTGTTTGAGTCTGTTAATCACATACCCTATTAGAAGTACACCACCAATAACAACAAACAGGCCTACTATCTGTATTTCGTTCATGCGATATTCCTTCTACAAATACTCTTTGATTTCAGCTATTTCAGCGAACATTATAAATGAAAAAATAGCACATATTCAAAAATCTTTTGAACGTTGTTCCTTCAATTTGGCATGCCAAATTGAAGCGAGAAAGAGGAGAAGATTATGGGACCTGTAGGGCAGTGATAAAGTTTCATACTGAAATGAAAATAAGCTCCGAAACGAGGATTATTTATAGTAATGAAATATCATACTAAATATGGGCTCATGGGTGTTTCCTATCTTACTCTCTATAGAGATTGATGCCGCATTGATTGCACGTTATTTCGCGGCGTATATCGTATTTGCCATTAACGCCCCAATTTTTAGTGCTTTTAGATCCACAAGAAAAGCATTTAATTCCATTTCCAGTATTACATTCTGGGAAGTCTGCAAGGTATTCCTCAAGCGTAGGAAATCGCTTATAGCTATTATTCCGTTTAATAGATACAAATATGACTGCACAAATGATTAGAATAAAAACGATTGTAAATTCCACTTACCTATTTCCCATATCAGTAATTAACAACTTTTGCCCAGCGAATCTGGTCTACTAGGTCAGCGTATTGGTAATTCTTGCGTAGAAGTATTCCTGCCCATTGACCCTGATCATCACGACCAATGGCAACAGCCAGCTCACCAGATTGCTCTAATTGATCACGTTTGCTTTCAAACCGATTCAACATATCCGTATCGACTTCCATTTGGTATTCGCGTACATCTTTGAATACTGCGACAAGTAGGGCTATAAATGCCATCGCTATTATTAGATACGTTTTTTTGTCTTGCTGATTTTTCACTTCTTCATTATACGCGATAACTAGGCTTTCATAGTATTTCCTGACATCTTCCACCTCAGCTATGATTGATTCCGATTGTGTAAATACCATTAATGGATTAGGCGGAGAGGAGTATTTAACTGAAACCACATATTTGCCTTTATTACTATTCACAGGGCTTGCCTTGAACTGATTATTCTCCCGTTCCTGGGCTACTTTTTCCTTTGCTTTAATAATGGTTTCATTCATTTCAACCAGTTCCTTTACAGAATCCATACTTTCTGAGAGCTGTGAAATAGTTTTGTCTAATTCCTCTTTCTGAGTATCCAACCTTTTTTTCTGCTGAGCCAGAGTCCTATCGAGATCAGGAAAAGCATTATATTCATGAAGGAAAGATTCCATTTTGTTTATATCAGCAAACATGAATTCTGCTGTGCTCCCAGCGTGGAAGGCACGATTTAACATTAGCTGAATAAATACAAACAGAGTTTGACTCTGGCTGATGTAGTCTTGTGGAATCTCACCAGAATTTAAGTGAATGCTTTTCAATAAGTCAGGTGTAGTCATCACATCGGTAAGTAATTGACCAACTTCATGATGATGTGCTCTGACATCGTTCAAATATGCTCGACTGTTGTCTGGCATTGGTTTTCCAGCCTCTGGCCAGACTTCCTTATCTATTAGTATTCCTACAAAGCCCAAAATGGTTACTAGACTTCCTTTAACAAACAAGACCTTCCAGTTGTTAGATAGATAATCCCTAGCGCTCGAAATTCTTCCTTGAAATGAAGTCATGATTTTTTCCTACAGTAGTTTATGAATAAACGAGAAGGCTGACATGAGCAAACTGATAGTTGAAATGACAAGTGCCGCTGTAACCTTTTTAGAGTTCGCTTTGGCAATTTGAACCGCTTCTTCTTTCAATTCCATTTCTCGATGCAGGCGCTTCCTTTCAGCCTTTATCTTGCGGTCATCGTTAGCAGCTCTCGCATTTCTTAAAGATATTTGTAGCTCAGATGCAGGAGGCATTGAAATTCCTATCAAACTGATTCTAGTAAATTTTACTTTACTTAAAAAAATCCTTCATCCCCTTTGGCTTACTTGACCTTGGTGGGCTGTAGGGTTCTTTTTCTATTAAAGTGACCAGACGTTCTGAGGTGGGATTTTTCTTGTACCTTTCGTCATTCACATGGCGGTCCAATTCTTCCTGAGTACTAAAGCGTTCGAAATCGCAATTGTCACAACGAACATAACGTTCATCTATGTGCAAAACACCCGCTTCTGCGCAGTTTGGACACTCGCTACGTATACTTGAAAACATGATTATTTCCTATACGCTGAAAAATGCTGTTAAAAACTTTCTCTATTTCACGCTCAAGCGGTTTTATTTTCGCGACAAACTTTTCCTACTTTGTTCATTCAAAAGTTCATAACTTTCGATTCTAAAACCGCCTTGTTAAGTATACCCCTCAGTTTTATAACTCTTTTTTCTTGTTCCGCATTAAGATCTAGTTTAGAAGAATCCAAAATAGTATCTAAAAAACCACGCAAACTGATTGCAATGTCCCATTTTCTTTTATCATTTTCAGATTTATCGATGGTTTTGCACTCATCTTCGACTCGCGACATGAACGGATGAAATCCTACTCGTCGTTCTTTAAACTTTATTCCTAGGGTAACCAACTCACTCGGGATATAAGACATCGTAATTCCTACACTACAAAAACAAAGAAAGCAGCCACGGCTGGTGCCACCATATATGTTATGCGGAGAGCCCTTCGCTTGGCACTGTTCGCATCATTATCATATTTGGCGTATTGCCTAGCCATTGCTTTTGAATCGTCATCCGGCCAAGGCGTTTCACCGCTTGAATCAACGACAAATTTGCCAAGGTATATTTCGCAAATTACAGCCAGAATTACCCAGCCAATTAGAAAATTCACAAACATCATATTTCCTATCAGTCAAAATATCCAATGTAGGCCCATATAACCGACCCCAAAATAATCCAGAGCAGCGAAACTATGTTTACCAATCGTAGCTGTAGCCTATACCTCTTGTGTATCTGCCCTGCCTTAGACCCGTTAGAAACCATTCCAGGAATGTAATCTGACACTAACACTTTCCCAATAATAAACTCAGCTACAATTCCAAACGATGCCATCAACGCACCACTACTGGCTATCCACTCGAATTGGCCCACAGAGTCAAAAGGCTTGAAAAAAATTGAGAGAACAACAGAAACCAATCCGGTAACTAGTAAAAGGGCGGGAACAACCACATAAAACATCATGTTTCCTATCACACCATTAAATCAGGTGCTTGTGTTGTTTAATGAACTTAATGTTACTGTCAACAAGGAATCGCCTGCAGTCTTCAATAGCATCTTGTGCTGACATTATTTGAACATCAATGGAATTAAGACGTTTCGACCAATCCAGCAATTGAGTATCTGTAAGTAAAGATGTGTCGAGAGCGTCAAGTTCGTTAAGTAACGCAGGCATTTCATCATGGAGTACGTCTCGGATGACACTAAATGAATTGAATGCCCTTACTCCATAAATAATGCCCACTGGAACACTAACCATGAGCTGTTGCTTCTCACTTTCAGTCAGTTCTCTCCTGAGCCTCTCTTCCTCCAAAACAATATCTGCCTCAGATGCTCTCACAGAGTCAAAGACCTTCTCATCACCGCTTTTTGCCCGACGTTCCAACTTTACGCGCAATGCACCAGTAATACCTTCCTTGTTTAATTTAAGGTCTCTAACCTTGCAAAAAAACTCTAAACCTTCCGGTTGCCACATGCGCCCTACACGCTCGCGGATAAACTCAAGCTCGCCGCTCCTCCGCTGAATATTTTCTCTGGCATTACGGATATTTATATCTTTACGGAAAGTCCGCTCCAATTCTTTGAAGTCCACCCCAAAATGCTTTTTTCCGCATTTATGGCCGATATTGGTTTCAATGTTATTGGAACACACCACCAAATAGCCCTTCTTATGAGATGTATTGCATGAGCTTAGACCGCAGTGATTTTCGTCGCTGAAATCATATTTCCCGATGATACGCTTCAGCTGGATTTCAGTGGGGTCTACCCCTCTTTTAAAGCCAGGCCTTTCGAATACCTCATCCCAAGTCTTCAGATTGATAACTGATTTTCCGTCTTCAGAAAGTATATTCAAATCTGTTTCCTCTATTGATTCTTATGCCATTACAGCATGGTTTTGCTTTTGCGCAACTGATTGGACAGACATCGTTAGTTGTCCATTTTCAAACTGTGGCTTGAAGCGAAATCCAATCTTGTATAAGCAAGTCATCAGCTTATCGATGGAGAATTTTTCTATCCGACCATTAACAAGATCGCTTACTCTTGGTTGCGTGATACCCATTGCCGCCGCAGCTTGCTTCTGATCCCACCCTTTAGCATCCACGATGTCTCGAATAGCAATCATGAGGTCAGAGCGAGTTTGCAACTCTGACGCTTCTGCTGCATCTTCCGTAATGGCGTCAAAAATATTGGTGTATTCTAATGCCATGATTAGACCTCTCTGGTTAACTTACAAGTATTTTATATCACTACTGATATTTATACAAGTACTGATATGTCAGTCATTAAGTTCTTTCATCATCAGTTTGTAGCGTTTTTTGGCAGTATCCATAGCCTTGCGGTCTACGCCGTTGGTAGTCTTAGTGAATGAGTGAAGTATGAACACTGTATCAGCGAATTTAGCCACGTAGACAGTTCGGTAAGCTGGCCTGCCATTTTCAATTAGCTCTACCGCGCCAACTCCTACGCTGTCTTTCAAATGCTTAAATTTACTGAATGGCTCTTTATCCTGACAAATAGCATTTAGATCGTTGGCAAAGCGTTTTTGAATGACATCCGGCAACGCAAGAAATTCTTTCCTTGACTGGTTATTGATGAATTTAAACTTCTTCATTTGTTAGCAGGCTTCCTACCGCGTTTCTTCGGATTTGGCATCATCTTTTGAGCCACCTTTCTTACGTGGTTGAAATCCACATCCGTATAGTCCCGTTGTGCCTCTTCAGTTTTGTGGTGCAGCAGCGTTTGAATTATACGAGATGTGTCGGGGTTGTTTTTCTTCTCTAATAGTCTTTGTGCGAACCTACTGAAACTATGACGGCCAGCATGACTGCTTGAGTTCTGATAACCATAATCTTTGTAGAGTTTTGTAAGAAGGTTTTGAACAGCAGTAGCAACCTTGTACTCCTTTCCTTTT
Source organism: Alteromonas sp. CI.11.F.A3 (assembly GCF_032925565.1). NCBI lineage: Bacteria > Pseudomonadati > Pseudomonadota > Gammaproteobacteria > Alteromonadales > Alteromonadaceae > Alteromonas > Alteromonas sp. CI.11.F.A3. Next base: position 4,448,040 of record NZ_CP136708.1, on the reverse strand, counting down.
GACACTTTTCTAGTGAGCGAAAACGGTTGCCACATACCTCGCCAGTTACTAAGAAATACATGGGACTCAGGATCTAAGCCCCTATATTCAACCGCCCCCTGTTTAGCTAGCCCAATTCGATGCTTTACTCTCGCGTCAAACCATTTATCTAAATACTCTCTGTATTCGCGCACATTGGGTATATGAGCGATAGCAGGGTAGTTGCCTTTCGTTCCCTCTTTTCTCAAGCGTGTGACGTACATTAGAGAGCCGTCAGGGTATAGAGCTTCCTTGACCTTCCACTGACTGACTTCAACTGCCCGAAAACAACTAAAATAGGTGGTCAGCAACATGCACTGATTACGCAACCCGATAAGCGGATCAACACGCTCATTATCTACCCGTTCAACCATGTCTAAGAACTCATCAGGCGTTAGGGTTTCTGGTTGTTTAACAGTGCGTAATGACGGCGGGTTCCAGCGCCATTTAAAATCTATTTCTTCGTCACTCATGGGCATATAGGAAACTTGGTTTCACATATGATAGTTCAAAATTAAATCGACTGTCTACAGGCCGCTATATTTAGAGGGTAATAGGAAACGTCGTCAGAATTAGAAGTTAACATCAGAGTCGGCCGAAATTAAGTTTTTGCCACGAGCAAGCGTAAAGAAATTTAATGGGTATTTAGTGAAGTGACCACTAAGAACGCTCTGTATGAGAAAAGAAGCGCCGGCATGAAAAGTAAACACAAATCCGCCCCCGAAAAAAGCGAATGTTGGTTAACCTAAAGGTCACCTCAATTACATACTCACTCAAGATTAATTAACGTTTAGTACGCTTAATATGTTTTGTGTTTATCAGCCCTCCTGTTTTTGGCGAAGGTACATATTTGCCAAAGTTCATATCATTCTCTTCAAATGCAAATACAACAGGGAGCGGTATAAGCGAAAGCGGCTTCCCATAACATAATTTAATGCTGTCATGGAGCATTTGAGAATAGAGATTTAGGGGGCTAATGGACAGGGGGATATAAAAACGTGTGTACAATAGGAGTCGGTTAAAAAATAGTGGAGTGAAAACCGGCATGAGAAAAAGAAACAAGAAAGCGCTGAAGGTATACGTCACAATTCAGCTTAAGAAAATCGATAGAGTGTTCTTGGGCATTATACTATGTGGCAGTCTTGTATCGGACGAGGGAGTGTCTAACGGAAAGATACTTACTGGCAAGATCATTGAAGCATCACAAATATGCGAGACTAAATTAACTACAGCAGGTAGAGCAATCAATGAGTAGGCGGCTCACAAGGCGGGATGCGCTAATGAATGATTTTTTAAATTCATTCATTATTAAACTTAATAACCAGTTGTTGCAAATTCGCCCCTCTTCAATTTGGCATGCCAAATTGAAGCTACGTTCGTGTAGGTAGAGAAACCAATTATAAACAAACTTAGGCGGACTTAGTTAGAGCTTTCAACACTGGTTAATTGAGGATGCTACTACTCAAAGATAATTATTAATTACGACAGGATGTAGGATATATCTGGTGATTGCGCTCGTACCATATAAGGTAGAAATGTCCTTGGACTTCTATACCCCAAGCTCTTTTGAGATTGCCCAAGCGAAACCTAAATAAAGTTTCAAATTGCTCATATTCAAGGTCAAACCATCTAGTCACTGCTTCGTCACATAACGAAGAAATATCTTGGGCGTGATGCATTAAATGACCAGTGTCTGAATTCATCTGTTGAATTTCATTCCAGTCAAGGCTCTCAAGACTGTTCAAGCCGTTTAATATTTCTGTATTCCACTCAGGTTCGGACCACTCTCTTGATTCCCCCCAAGACCATTGGCCAAGTTGGTCTGCAATGCGAGCGCACCACGTCATTCTGTAACCGAATCGTGAGCCATTGTGTTTGGCCTTTGCTTGCTTTGGAACTTCTAAACTGCCGAGTTGAGCATCCGTTGATGGCTGCTTTTGAATATCGGGAAGACACTGTGTTTTTGGAATGGAGAGTGGATTTTCTTCGACAAACGCTGCGGACAATTTGACGGATTTCTGCTTTCGTCGTTGTTCACGCTGCTGCTTGCGGAGTGTTCGATCTTCTTTAGCACTCATTTTTAGAGTGCTGAGTAGTATTCAGCCATAGATGCTTTAGTGATAATCTCATTACAATTATCCATGGCCTCAAGTGAGCCTCGCGCCTCCTTCCACGGCGATTCTTTATGCGTTAAGTTGCTGAGCCACTGAGCTGTTTTATCGCTATAAAACTCGAGCACTTTATCGATGGTATCCTTTTGTTCATCAGTTAGATTATCTGAATCTCCCTCTGGAAAAACATCTGCACTAACCTTAAACATACCGCGATGCTTATTGTAAAGACTTCTTACCACAGGGCCGTTGGCCCAAGCTTCAAAGTCTTCTTCAAACAGTTCCTCTTCATCCCATACTAACGACCATGCCTGGCTATAATAAGCGAGCTTTTGGAGCTTCATTGCTGAACTCGTACCTATACTCTCAAGAATATAAGATGCTACATCAAATATATTGGCCATTATTTTCTCCCTTTATTCGTGGGCATATTACGCTAATAATTTGAAAAGTCACGCTGACATCCACTTCAACTAGCCTAAAGTAGACATAGATTTATCACTAACATTTTACCAAGCATTCAAAGACCGTGTGCGAACAGGTTTGCTATATTTGTATCTTATTAAGGATTTCATTGTTGCGTTTAACAGAGCACGTCAGGTAATTTAGTTTTGTTTTAAGCTATATCAAAGTTTTTGAACTTAGAATTGCTGCGTTAACTAAGAGCCTATCTTTTCGCTGCGCTCCAAGATAGGCTCGACCTCCTGCCACCAAAAGGTTTTAGGATAGTCCGCCTTGCTCTCCACTATCGGTAGAACCAGCTAGGTTCTTGCCCCCCTTACGCGTTGGAGAGACACACCTATGACGAACTGCGCTTACTTTAATCCCCGTCTGTTGACTAGATTACCTCGCCGTTTTTTACGTGGTGGCCGTGGTTGGTTCCCCGTTACCCACAAGTGTAAGTGCCTCTGAATTGCGAATTCAGAGTGTCGCGGTGCGCGTCGCACGCTGAGTCGTATGTAAGGATTCCCCGTTCGACTCAACACCAGGAACACTTCACCAACAACAACTTTCCAACATGAAGTGATACGTAAAATACGCAATGCCTGGTGCGTTTTTGCTGGGGCAAAAACGGGTCGACTTCGGCGGGCCTTTTCACTAGACAAAGGGATACCCCTCAGCTAGTATGAAGCTGAAATTTGATTGGTCGTCTTGCGAAAATCGACTGATATCTAAAACCCGAGTTGCAGCTCGGGTTTTTGCTTTTTAGCCCCAGTGAAAATTCATGCGATTAATTCCCCTTAAAACTTTTTCCAAAAACGCATAACAGGCAGATAGAGTTATGCGGCCTTCAGAGCATTTAATTGAGGATTTATTTGGAAGGTTTATGATTTAAATTTAATATAAATCAATGTCTTGCTTTTATTTTCAATTTTGGATTGAAAATCCGCGTGTCCCTGGTTCGATCCCGGGTCGAGGCACCATTATTCAAGAAGCCCTGCATGAAAATGCGGGGCTTTTTTGATCTAAGCTAATGTATCAAGTTAGCGGAACACGCTGGCGTGCCCCTGCGGTTGCACCGCGCGTTACGATCCCGGGTCGAGGCACCATTATTCAAGAAGCCCTGCATGAAAATGCGGGGCTTTTTTGATCTAAGCTAATGTATCAAGTTAGCGGAACACGCTGGCGTGCCCCTGCGGTTGCACCGCGCGTTACGATCCCGGGTCGAGGCACCATTATTCAAGAAGCCCTGCATGAAAATGCGGGGCTTTTTTGATCTAAGCTAATGTATCAAGTTAGCGGAACACGCTGGCGTGCCCCTGCGGTTGCACCGCGCGTTACAATCCCGGGTCGAGGCACCATTATTCAAGAAGCCCTGCATGAAAATGCGGGGCTTTTTTGATCTAAGCTAATGTATCAAGTTAGCGGAACACGCTGGCGTGCCCCTGCGGTTGCACCGCGCGTTACAATCCCGGGTCGAGGCACCATTATTCGAAGGGCCCTGAACAGAAATGTTCGGGGCTTTTTTGGATCTAGGCTATTGTATCAAGTTAGCGGAACACGCTGGCGTGCCCCTGCGGTTGCACCGCGCGTTACAATCCCGGGTCGAGGCACCATTATTCAAGAAGCCCTTGCAGAAATGCGAGGGCTTTTTTGATCTAGGCTATTGTATCAAGTTAGCGGAACACGCTGGCGTGTCCCTGCGGTTGCACCGTGCGTCACAATCTCGGGTAGAGGCACCATTATTCAGTAAGCCCTCTTCGCAAATACGCATATTGGCAGCTTTAGCCGTAAACCCTGTATAATAGGCAGAATGAGTGAGGCTGTTTGAGGCAATTGGGTATGAACCGTCGTAAAAAAATCATTAAGAAACTTCAGAAGAAAGATAAAAAAGCGAACGCTAAAATTCATAAGAGCAATAAACCGGCTTATGTTTCTAAAGCCGAGCGCGAAAAACTAGCTGAGCAAGCGAATAGTGAAGATCCAAATACTCAGCCTGTAGACGAACAACAGTAATCTTTCAAACTCCCTCTTAGTTCAAAATGTAACAATTGTAAAAACACTACCTTTTCAAGGCGAAGTAAATGAGAATGTTTCTTATTAAGAATAACTAAACATTTAATTGGAGCTTTCTTTGAAAAAACGAGTGTTCATTGGTGCGGTTTGCACTCTATCTAGCGCGTTTTCCTATGCCCAGGTACAAGCAGTTGATGAAGCTAAGCCTGTCGAAACAGCCGCTGTTGAAAAAATCTCGGTAGTAGGCGCTACAACAAACTTAAGCATTACTGCTGAAGACATCGAGCAATACCAAGCTAATGATCTCGCTGATATATTTCGCAACTCGCCTTCCATTAGTGTTGGTGGTTCGGTTGGCGTGGCGCAAAAGATATATATCCGTGGCCTGGAAGACGCGTACTTAAATGTTACTGTTGATGGTGCGCAGCAAACTTCAACCCTATTTCATCATATTGGCCGTGTCACCATCGATCCAGATTTACTCCAGCAAATTGATGTGCAGGCTGGTGCTGGTGAAGCAACCAGTGGCCCTGGTGCTATTGGTGGTTCAATCCGCTTTAAAACCAAAGATGCTGACGACCTTTTAGCTGAAGGTGAGCAATTTGGTGGCCGTGTTAAAGCAAGTTACTTTTCGAATGACGGTACACGCTATAGCGGTAGTTTATACGGAAAACTAAGTGATACATGGGGCGTGCTTGGTTATTACAGCACGGTAGATCGCGACAATATGGAAGATGGCGACGGAAACGAAATTTACGGCACAGCAGCCGATCAAGACATGTTGTTCCTTAAAGCCAGTGGTGATATTGCAGAAAACCACTATTTGTCGCTAAGTGTTGAACAACGTGACGAAGAGGGTGAGTTTTCTGCCCGCCCTAACTGGGTAGTATTGGAAGGCGCAGCGCTTTACCCAAGTGAAGCACAGCGTGATACCTATGTGGCAAACTACCGTTTCGCCCACAGCGATATGGTGTACTTAGAAGCCACCGCCTATCAAACCGAGTCTTCATTTCAAGGTGGTCGTTTTAATTGGTTAGCTGAAATAGACACTTACGGTTTTGATATTCGCAATACCAGCGAAACAGCAAATCATAAGTTTGTATACGGTGTAGATTACCGCAGCGATGAAGTGAATAGCGGCCCCGCAGCAGGAGCGGTAGAGAACGCGGAAGAAAGCAGCGTTATGGGCATCTACGCTCAAGGTTATAGCGACATTACCCCTGAACTATTGCTTAGCTATGGTGTGCGCTACGACGACTATGATTTCCAGCAACGCATTTTGCTTGAAGAGTATTACGGTACCCCAGTTACCGACAGCGAAGCTTCACTAGACGACTCTGAATTAAGCTTCAATATTGGTGTTGCTTATCAGCTTACCGAAGCTTGGACCTTAGGGCTAGGTTATGCCGAAGCCGCTAGAGGAAAAGAGATTGGCGATGGTTTCACGATCGACGGTTACCTTTATGATGGCTCAGATATTCCAGTAGTTGCTGATGATTTGGTACCAGAAACGGTACAAAACATTGAAGCTTCAATTGAATACAGCGCTAACAACTTAAATGCGAGATTAAGCGTTTATAACTCAACCCTAGATGATGTGATTTTTGAAGGTTACGAAGGTAATTCTGTTTTCAATAACATTGGTACTGTAGAAAGCAGCGGTATTGAATTCGACCTTGCCTATCGCGTAGATTCATTCGACTTTTTCTTTGGTTTCTCAACTGCTGATAGTGAACTTGACCCAAGAGAGGGTATTTACAACGTAGATTATTCATCTATTGATTTGAACGGTTATGAATTTGTGGGCTTAGGTAATAGCCGCGGCGATACTTTAGTGGTTGGCGTAGATTACACGGTTAACGCCGATATTAGCGTTGGTACAAGTATTAGGCAGGTTAGATCTCGAGATATTGATACTTTGCACCAAGCAGTTGATTTGGGTTGGACAGATAGTTTGTATACCCTAAACAAACCCAGTTACACCTTGGTTGATATCTATGGTGAGTGGCAGGCTACAAGCAACATACTTGTTAACTTAGCGGTATCAAACTTGTTTGACGAGTACTACATCGATCATTCAAGTGTGGGTGATTACAGCGAAGTATTTGCTACTGTCATCGGCCCTCATGAAGCCGGTAGAGATATCAGGCTATCAGTGACGTATAATTTTTAGCGCTAGGTCACTAACGCTATGAGCGCTAAAACGATAAAAAAGTGGGTTTTTTGGACCCACCTTATTGCCGGCTTAATTGCCGGCATATTTGTTTTGTGTATGTCCTTTACGGGCGTATTACTGACTTATGAACGGCAAATCGTAGAATTCAGTGAAAGGCTATACGACGTAGAAGTTAGCACTAAAGGAGATTCAGCCAGCCAAACCAAACCGACAGACCGCACTCGTATTAGCACCGATGAAGTGGTGTCTATTTTGCAAACGCTTAAGCCTAATGAACCACATATTTATGTTCGTTGGGTAAACCGAGAAGGCGCGGCTATTCCTGCATGGGCGGGGCGGCACAGCTTTTTGCTACACCCTTATACTGGCGAGGTGCTTCGAGAAGGCCAGGACGTGGTGGGTGAATTTTTTCATGTAGTCACCGACTTTCATCGCTATTTATCTCTTGCGGGCGATTATCGCGTAATAGGCAAGAACATCACGGCTTATGCCAATCTTATGTTTATCTTTTTGATCGTAAGTGGCCTTTATTTATGGCTACCCAAGCGTTTCAATTTAAGAGCCTTTAAACAGCAAACCCTATTACTCAAAACCTATCAAAATTCACATCATAGAAATCGGCAATGGCATTTCGTCTTCGGTATCTGGTGTTTGATACCGCTGTTTGTTATTGCGTTAACGGCTACTATTTTTCACTTCGATTGGGCCAATAAGGCCATATACGGCGCCTTTGGTGAAAGTGTGCCTGCCCGAGAGCAACATGAGGGAATTACCAGTTTAGCGGCTGACATAGTACCCTACGAAACGCTCTTTAAAGCAGCCCAGCAACACGCCAGTGCGAATGAGTACGAAGACTGGTATTCAATGTGGATGGAAATAGGTGAGCATAAACACGAAGCCCGTTTCTTCATTGATAAAAGCATAGGACATAGGCAAGAGCTCGCTTATTCGCTTTTTTTCGACACCCAAACAGCCGAAGTAACCCAGGTGCTAAGAAAACAAGATTGGTCTCTTGGCGGGCAAGCATGGGGTACGGCACGTTTTTTACATACCGGTGAATACTTCGGGGTTATTGGCCAAACGGTGGCGGGGTTGGTGTCATTACTAGCGTGTGTACTAGTATATACCGGCATTGTATTGGCGTGGCGCCGATTAGTTAGCGAGCCCAAACGGTTGCGCCAATACGATTAGTTGAAACGGTTAATCAAAACGGTTAGTCAAAATGAGAGTTCCCATCGCCGAGTTAGAAGTTCAAGGGTAGCCCGTAGCTTAAGCATAGCCCGTGGTTTAAACATAGCCCGTAGTTAAAGAGTAGGTCGTTCAATGGGTACTCGTGAACGTTAAAGAGCAGTGGCCGAAGAGCGAGGTAATTCAATTTGAATTTTTAGCCCGCTGCGCTGCGTGTTTTTGTCGTTATGGCTCTGGGGAGTGTTGTTATAGCCACTGGCGTCTTCCTTATAGCTCTGTGCATCATGAGTATAGTTTTGAGCTTTGATACTGCCGCCTACGGCTTCAATTTGCCGGTGGGCTAAGGCCAAACCTAAACCAAAGCCAGTGCTTTGTGATGTATCTATTCGTTCGCCTATAGATGCCCTGGCTTTATCTACCCGAAAGAATGGCTTAAAAATGTCCCCAAGCATATGTTCAGGCACGCCAGGGCCATTGTCTTTCACACATAGCCGATAACCCTGCTCGGTGATGGCGAGCAGTACTTCTACTTCTGATTTTTCAGGCGTATAGCGTAATGCGTTACGAATAATATTCTCTATTGCTTGGCCCAATGCTATTTGGCTGCTTTGGGTTAACGGCGCTTTTTCTGGCAGCGTGCTAACAAGGTTTTTGTCAGGGTATTCGAATCGGGCGTCTTCGCAAATAACCTGTATTAATTCCACCAAATCAAAATCATCAGTATTTAGCTGTGGAGATTCAGTGTTTAACCACGCAAGAGTAAGGGTATCTTCAACTAAGTTGCGCATGGTAGAAGCTTCGTAGCGAAGTCGCGCTAATGCTTGTTGCGGGTTAATTTGTTGCTCTACAAAATCAACCGCCATATCTATCCGCGTTAGCGGTGTGCGTAACTCATGAGATAAATCTGCCAGTAACTGGCGTTGATTATAAATAAGCTTGCTGGTTCTATCGGCCATTTTATCGAAAGTAACGGCTAAGCGGGTAAGTTCGTCATTACGCTCAAGCAGCGACGCATTGGTTCTTACATCATAGTGACCCGCACTGAAGGATTTGGTGACGTTCTCCAGCTTTCTTAACGGCGACATTACGTGGCGGTATAACACCAAACTCAATATGCAGAGTAATATTAGCGGCAGCGCAATCTGTAGTAAGGCATTGGCGTACAGCAACATTGCACCGGGGCGCATACGCTGAGGCAGTTCAATTAATAAGTGTGTGCTCGCATCGGCAAAGGGCAATTCCATCACGGGGTTTTGCTGAAAATATAAGTGTATTTTCCACTCCACACTTCTGCCATATTGAAAGCGGTCGAAAAAGGGTTTGTAGATAGTGGAATCGGCCAGGGGAGTTATATCTGAACTAACTACACCTACCCAGGTTTGCTCTTTTTCTTGAAGCATCTTAAGCCAAGCAGATAGGGCTTCTTCACCTTCATTTTTCCAAATTTCATCGGCTTCTTTTCCGTAATCTAGCAATTGTTGCTGATGCTCTTGTGCAATAAAGCTCATGCTAGATTCGGTATGATTAGTTAACCAGTCTATGGCCCAAAAAAGCAGTACGGTACCTACGCCAATTACAGTACACATACGCCAAAACAGGGTGTATTTCATGAGAAGCGATAGCCTTTGCCATGCAAGGTAGAAAGTCTTTCTGGCGGCATACCTGCTTCTACTAGCTTTTTACGTACACGGCTAATGTGCATGTCTAAACTTCTATCATAACGACTAAAAGGCCGGTTAAGCACGCTTTGATATAAGAAGGCTTTGGTCATCACTTCATGGTGGTTTTCTAATAGCACCCAAAGTAACTTAAATTGAATAGGAGTGAGTTCAACGCCGTTCCCTGAAAAGCGAACATCTTGCTTAATTCGGTTTAGTTGAAGCGCATCAATGATTAACTGTGAAGCTTGTTTTGGGGGAGTTGTGTCTCGCTGGCTACGGCGCAACAGAGCCTCTATTCTAAGCATCATTTCGGTGAAATTAAATGGCTTAGGTAAGTAATCATCAGCGCCTTTTCTATAGCCTTCAATGCGCTCTTGTTCTGCACCACTGGCGGTAATCATCATCACAGGAGTGTGCTTAACTTTTCGAATTTGATTCAAAACTGCCAAGCCATTGAGCGAAGGCAGTAAGATATCGAGTAGAATGAGATCGAAGCTTTCCTGCAACGCCGTTAATAAGCCTTTCTGGCCATCTAAGCACTGCGTAGTGGTAAACCCTTTTTCTTTTAGCAGCCTAGCTACCTGATCGCTAAGGGTTATATCGTCTTCTATTATTAAAATGCGAGCGGCAGACATAATAAGTACCAAAGTTGTGAGTCTACATGCTATTGATAATTGTTCTTATTTGCAAGTTGGTTGAGGTATCGCTTCCAAACATTGAGCATATTTGCTACTTTCAGCTCACGTTACGCAATATTGTACACTCGTACTTTTATCTTTTATCTTCATCTTAAAACGGCAAGGACTAGTAATGCCCTCTCATTTTCGTAATTCACTTTTTATTGTCTTGAGCTTACTTTTTACCGTTGCTGGCTGCAGTAATAGCCCTACGCAAACGTCAAGCGACGGGACTTCAATGACCGACGACGAATCTGCAATTACCCTAACCGGTACTTGGCAAGTGGAAAGCATCGACATGGGCGGCATTATCGATAGCAGCATGATGACTGTGGAGTTGGTAACGAAAAATCGAATTTCAGGCTTTACTGGCTGTAACCAATTTTCGGGCATACTTAATTTAAAACCGGGCGAATTAGCAGAAGGTGAGTTTGCAACGTCTAAATTGGTAACGACGCGCCGCGCATGTGTAGGTGCCATGTCAGCGCAAGAGCAGCGCTTTGTGAAAGCCCTAGAAATGGCAAGTCGTTACGAAATTCAAAAGGGCACTTGGTTGGTTATTTATGATAACGCCGGTAAACAAAGGCTTAAGTTAATAAGAATGTCAGCACAAGACACTGCGAAGAATGAAAAAATGGATGCGGCAACCACGGGAACGCATCAGTTTAATTGTGCAACCGCAGGAAACATTGTGGTGCGCTTTTTAAGCCCAGAAACAATCAAGCTATCTGAAAAAGGTAATATTCATATATTGCAGCGTACGCGTTCAGCCTCAGGGGCGCGTTATATCGGAATGAATACCGAATTTTGGAACAAGGGGAATTCAGCCGTTCTTAGCCTTCAAAACCAATCGTATTCATGCAGTAAGTAATTGAACTAGGTTATTTGAGTTCATATCCACAGGTTACATCTAGAGTTCGCCGACTTTCATAGGTTTTTTTGCACATATAGCAGTTTTTCGCATCTCGTTACTTGCCAACTTTCCAAATTGGGTACTACGCTTAGTCCATATTGTAATCAACATTGACTAACGCGTTGCCTACTTACTCCTTATCAAATTAAGAGTAAGTACCTTTATGACATTGAACACACGTCATGCATATTTCACTCGGTTAAATCTGGAGTGATGAAGGAGTAGTGGCAGGGTATAAGGAGATCCTTTTGCATTCAAACGTGGAAAGTTCATCTACACAATCAGAAAGTAGCACTAATATTTATTTAGTAGGCGCAGTGGCAGGGCTATTGGCGTCTTGGGCGCTGTTCTTTTTTGGCTCAGCGCTTTTCGGCTTCATTTTGCTTACGGTGGTGCTAATAGGATTTGTCGCTTACGCATCAAGTAAGAGCAAATCGTCTGATGCCAATTCCTCTATTGAAGAAACACATTCCGGCACAGCTCATGTGGAAGATCATATTGCATTAGCAGGGGGAGAAATTGCTCACTCGCTATCAATATGTGAGGGAAACCTGTCTTCTATTAAAACAACCCAAGATGATGCGGTTGTTACCCTTAGCCAAGCCTTTACCAGCTTAAAAGACCTAGTGGCAGCACAGGTTAATTGTATTGATGCCCTGCTTAGCGTCGATGCAACAAACCATACCGCTTACTCAGATAAAATGCGCAATTTTGCTCAAGACACCGACAGCACCCTTGTGAGTTTTATCGATTCCACTGAAAAAATGTCGTCTTCAACACAGCATTTAATGAGCCAAGTACAAACCATTCAACAAGCAATGCCTACGGTTATTGATGCGCTTAGTGGAATAGATGATATTTCTGCACAAACTAATTTGTTAGCGCTTAACGCAGCCATTGAAGCAGCGCGAGCGGGTGAAGCTGGAAGAGGCTTTGCCGTGGTGGCCGATGAAGTGCGGGCGCTGTCTACTCGTTCAACCCAGTTCAGTGACGTTATTAAGAAGCAGGTAGAAAATATAAAAGGCTTGGTAGACAAGCTCACCGAAACCGCTGAGTTTGTTGCTTCTCAAGATATTTCCCATGTGGTTGAAGCCAAAGACCATATCAGTAAAGAGCTAAAAGACATTATTCGCAAAGCAGAGTCAGACCAAGTTACCACCAAGCAACTAGAGGGTATTGGACAACAACTAGATGATGCAATAAATAACGCGATAAGAGGTATGCAGTTTGGCGATATAAATGGCCAGCACATTGATTATACGAAAGATATTGTAAAATTTATTATCGAGCGACTCCAACAACTAGAGCCTGAAAATTTGGAGGCTTTTGCTTCTGAATTAAAGGCTTACCAACAAGCACTTGCCCAACGAGGAAAAACCGACCACAACCCGGTTTCTGCAACATCCATGCAGTCCGGAGAGGTAGAGTTATTCTAGGGTACAAAGGATTTTGACATCAAAAGTTATTACTTTTAGGCAGTTAGGGAATAAAAAGTATGAGCAAGCATATTTTAGTAGTCGACGATTCTATATCAATTCGTCAGATGGTAGAGATGACCTTAAAAGGTGCTGGCTACACAGTTACCACCGCACAAGATGGTCAAGAAGCATTAGACAAGTGTAAGTCTCAGCAATTTGGATTTGTATTGACCGATCAAAACATGCCCCGCATGGACGGTTTAACACTTATCAAAAACTTGCGTAGTTTAAGCGGTTTTAATCGCACGCCTATTGTCATGCTCACCACGGAAGCGGGCCCAGAGATGAAAGCCAAAGGGAAAGCGGCGGGCGCTACAGGTTGGATGGTGAAACCTTTCGATCCTAATAAGCTGCTAGATGTGACAAAGCGCGTTTTGGGCTAATCCTCTTCACATCTTACCGGCCTGGAAGGATTCAGAATGAGCATTGATATTGAGCAGTTTCACGGCGTGTTTTTTGACGAGAGCGATGAGCATCTCGACGACATGGAACAACTGCTAATTAGCCTTGATGTAGACTCGCCTGACTCGGAAGAACTAAACAGTATTTTCCGCGCAGCCCATTCTATTAAAGGGGGAAGTGGCATTTTTGGCTTCAATGCCTTAATGAATCTTACCCATGTAATGGAAAACCTGTTAGATAAGGCCCGTAATCAAGAGCTATCTGTTACCACTAATATCGTTAACCTGTTACTAGAAACCCTTGATGTATTAAAAGCGACATTAGCGGCCTATCGCGATCAGGTCGATGTGCCAGAACAAGCTATTGCAGTGAGTATTACCAAGCTGGAAAAAGCGCTAACAGAAACCCAAGATACAGCAGCATCTAATACGCATATTGAGGCTTCTAGCCGTAGCGATGCTAATAACGGTAATGGCAGCTTCGACAGCACTTGTGGTAGCAATAGCAATGATGGAGGCGATGCCAACAGCGACGCGTTTGGTTTTTTTGAAGATGAACCTGACAGCGACGCCTTTGGCTTTTTTGATGACGAGCCTGTCACCGCCGCAGATACCAGCCAGCAAAGCGCGACCAGTGACGATGAGGGGGCGACACAAAATACTGATGGTTTTGGGTTCTTTGATGATATTCCCACCGAACCAATGCCTAGCGCGGAAGATGATGGCTTCGGTTTTTTTGATGAGCCAGAAGTACCCGTAATAACGACGGTAGCCAGTGACGAAAGTTTTGGTTTTTTCGATACCCTAGATATACCTGAGCCAAGTGCAAAAGAGAACGTTTCTGCGGCTACAGCGATGCCCACACCACTTGAACCGCGTTCTTCTGCCCCAGATATCGATGTAAATAAGTCGACTACGCCATCGCCCAATATTTCAAAGTCACCAGCTAGACCAGCAAGAAAAGCGGGTGGCCGAGATAGTGCCTCTATTCGAGTAGACACAGGCAAGATAGACGCCATGGTCAACCTCGTTGGTGAACTTGTTATTACCCAATCTATGTTGTCTCTGATTGGGCAGGAAGTAGATGGGCAGGTAGGCGAGCGTTTGCAAGTGGCGATAGACGAATTGCAGCGCAATACTCGTGAAATTCAAGAGTCGGTAATGTCGGTCAGAATGTTACCACTAACCGCGACATTCAATCGGTTCCCTAGGTTGGTGCGTGATTTAGCTGGCAAGCTAGATAAAAAGGTCGATTTAGTCTTGCAAGGCGCCCACACAGAAATTGACAAAAGCTTGATTGAAAAGTTGGTAGACCCGTTAACGCATTTGGTTAGAAACAGTATCGATCATGGTATTGAATTGCCCGAAAAACGACGTGCTGCGGGTAAGCCAGAGTCGGGCACTGTCATACTAGGCGCTGAGCAAAAAGGCGGCAGTATTATTATTAGCATTATCGATGATGGCGGCGGATTGAATAGAGCCCGCATTTTAGATAAAGCCCGCGCCAATGGATTAGCTGTTAGCGATGAGATGCCAGATAGCGAAGTGTGGCAGCTCATCTTTCAAGCCGGGTTTTCTACTGCCGAAGCGGTAACCGATGTGTCTGGTCGTGGTGTGGGTATGGACGTGGTAAGACGGAATATTGAAGCCATAGGCGGGCGCATTGAAATAGAGTCTTCACTAGGAGAAGGTTCGGGCTTCTTTATACATCTGCCACTCACCCTCGCTATCGTTGATGGAATGTGCGTGACGGTGGGGAATCAGATTTTTGTTATCCCTTTGCTCAACATTGTGGAGTCTTTTCAGCCCACAACCAGTCAGCTTAAAACCTTGGGCAACGATACGGTACTTTATATTCGCGACCAATACTGGCCGCTTGTCCCTCTTCACGATTATATGGATGTAGAAAACGCCAAACGGCAGCCCACAGAAGCCATTGTTGTATTACTCGAAAGCAGTAAAAAGCGCTTTGGGGTGCTGGTAGACGCCTTAGTTGGTCAGCAGCAAGTGGTAATAAAAAGCTTAGAAGATCACTACCGAAAAGTAGCTGGAATTGCAGGCGCTACCATCATGGGCGACGGAAAAGTTGCACTCATTATCGATGCCGACTCTATCGCAACTACTTATACCTCAAGTCAATTAGAGGACATGCTCGCATGAGTGATACCGCATTACATCAAGCTGTTATCGGGGGCGATGACAAAGAATATTTAAGTTTCGTACTTGCCGATGAACACTACGCTTTGGATATTAAAACTGTAAAGGAAATTCGTGGTTACGAGCAAGTCACTAAAATTGCTAATGCACCAGCCTTTATCAAAGGAGTAATCAATTTACGAGGGGACATTGTGCCTATTGTGGATTTACGCCTTAAATTCAATGTTGGCGAAGCCACTTATACCGAATTTACCATCGTGATTATGCTCAATATTCAAGATCGCATTGTAGGTATTGTGGTAGACGGTGTGTCGGATGTTATTCGGCTAATGGAAGAGCAAATTTTAGCGCCGCCTGAATTTGGTGTGGCTTTTGATAGCCGTTACTTACACGGCTTAGCAGATGTAGATGGTCAGATGGTTATTCTGGTGAATATTGAAAGCCTTATCACCAGCGAAGAAATGGGCTTAGTTGCTCCCCCAAGCGTTAACGAAGACGCGTAACAACTAAGACTGCAACGGTAACAAATTTCGCAAATTTAGGATGAACTGGTTATGGGCGTGTTTAACTTTCTCAACAATGACGAGCTTAAAGCTGCACAGCACGAGGCGCAGCTAAAAACGCAAATCCTCGATGCAAGCACCGCAAGTATTATGGTAATTGATAGCGCGGGTAATATTGTGTATCACAACCCTGCTTTTTTAGCGTTGGCGCAGCATTACGCTGATGATTTTACAGTATCTATTCACGGCGGCCATGCTTCTTTGAAGGGGCAAAATTTATCCACGATTGTGAAAGGTAATACCCAGCTGTTGAATCAAATTTTACAGTGTAGCGAAGCAAGCTTTTATGCGCAGTTGGCCGACACTGTGTTTACGTTAAATATTACTGCGCTCAACACATCAAGTTCCAACCCTGCGCAATATGTTGTGCAATGGAACGATAACGAAAACGAAGATCAGCGTACGGGTATGGTCAATGCTATTGACCGAAGCCAAGCTGTTATCCTTTTTTCTCCTGATGGCAGTATAGTCAAAGCGAATGAAAATTTTCTTTCTGCTATGGGGTACTCGCAAAGTGATATTGAAGGTAAACACCATAGCTTGTTTGTTACTCGTGAATACGCCAGTAGCCAAGAATACAAAGACTTTTGGTCTGTATTGCGAAGCGGTGAGGCGCACAGCGGTGAGTTTTGCCGGGTAAATAACAAAGGCGAAGAGGTTTGGATCCAAGCTTCTTACAACCCTATTTTTGACCACAATGGCAAGGTAACCGCTATTGTGAAATTTGCTATTGATATCACCGCTGAGAAAGCACAGAACGCCGATTACCAAGGGCAAATTAACGCTATTAGTAAGTCGCAAGCCGTTATCGAATTCGATATGCAAGGCAATATTCTTACCGCAAATGATAATTTTCTTAGTGTGATGGGGTATTCCTTAGAGGAAGTAAAAGGCAAGCACCACAGTACCTTCGTAGAAAGGGAGGTAAAACTTAGCCCTGAATACGCTGCATTCTGGAAAGATTTGCAAGCGGGTAATTATCGAACCGGTGAATTTAAAAGGTTAGGCAAGGGGGGCAGCGAAATTTGGATCCAAGCTTCTTACAACCCTATATTTGACAGCAATGGGCAACCTTTTAAGGTCGTAAAATTCGCCACCGATATTACTGCGCAAAAAGCTAAAAATGCCTACTTTGAAGGGCAATTAACTGCCATAAGCAAATCCCAAGCTGTTATCGAATTTGATTTAGATGGGGTGATTTTAGACGCCAACAGTAACTTCTTATCGGCACTTGGTTATACCCTGGATGAAGTGAAAGGGAAGCATCACAGCATATTCGTAGATCCTGCTTTTAAAAACAGCCCAGAGTACGCAGCGTTTTGGGAGCAATTACGTAAAGGTATTTACGCCAGTGGCGAGTACAAACGTATTAGCAAACTAGGCAATGCTGTCTATATTCAGGCTTCTTATAACCCCATTCTAGACCAAAATGGTAAACCGTTTAGGGTAGTGAAGTACGCCACGGATATTACGGGGCGTACGTTGACGGTAGACAGCATTAAAACCGTGATGTCTAAGCTTACCGAAGGAGATTTACTGCATAAGATTGAAGAACCTCTAGATGGCGATTTTAAAATACTCGGCGAGTCAATCAATCAGTTCGTGGATGAGCTTCGCGACACTATCGTCAAAATTCATGATGCGGTGGAAACTATTGATACCGCCTCTAATGAAATTGCGACTGGCAACGCCGACTTATCAAGTCGAACTGAGCAGCAAGCGTCTAGCTTAGAAGAAACGGCATCCGCAATGGAAGAGCTAACAGGTACGGTAAAACTGAATGCAGAAAATGCTGACCAAGCGAAGGGCCTTGCCAGCCAAGCGTCTGATGTAGCGTCAGAGGGCGGAAAGGTGATTGAAAAAGTGGTTCATACCATGGGTGAAATTAACGATTCGGCACAGCGCATTTCCGACATTATTGGCGTTATCGACGGTATTGCATTTCAAACCAACATTTTGGCTCTAAATGCAGCGGTAGAAGCTGCACGAGCTGGCGAGCAAGGCCGCGGGTTCGCCGTGGTCGCATCGGAAGTACGCACGTTAGCTCAGCGTTCAGCAGAAGCAGCTAAAGATATTAAAGGTCTTATTTCCACCTCAGTAGAGAAGATCACCAACGGCAATGTGTTGGTAAATAAATCGGGAGAAACCATGGCCGATATCGTGACGGCGATTAAGCGGGTAAACGATATTATGTCAGAAATTGCTGCGGCCAGTTCCGAACAAGCCACTGGTATTCAAGAGGTGAATAACGCTGTCGTACAAATGGATGAAATGACCCAGCAAAATGCAGCGCTCGTAGAAGAGGCGGCGGCTGCCGCAGACAGTATGAGACAACAATCCGGTCAACTTGCACAGCGGGTAGCAGTATTTAAAGTAGGGCAACAAAATTTTAGTTCAGCCTCTGTGCCGTCGAGTGGGATGACGTCGTTTCCTACATCCGCCCCAAGGGCAATAACGGGGCCAGGGCCATCTAAGCCAAGGGTTGCGTTAAACCCAACTTCGCCTGATGACGCAGAGTGGGAGGCCTTTTAGTGTATGACGGAGTTACACGAAGTAGTGGCGCAAAGGGAGTTTGCCTACAGTCGGCGAGACTTCGATATAATCAGGCGTCTACTGTTTGAGCGTGCCGGTATTCGGCTCGCTGATTCTAAAGATGCCATGGTGTATAGCCGTTTAGCGCGGCGTTTACGCATTTTAAAATTAACCCGTTTTAAAGACTACTTGGCAGTGGTGGCTGACAACCATCAAGAGCAAGAGCACTTCGTTAATGCGCTTACTACCAATTTAACCTCATTTTTCAGAGAGCCTCATCATTTCGATGCGCTTTCAACATATTTAAAACAACATCCTAATACCAAACGTATTTGGTGCTCGGCCAGCAGTACGGGGGAAGAGCCTTATTCCATTGCAATGACAGTGGCATCGGTATTTGGCACTTTTACTCCTCCAGTGTCTATCGTTGCTACTGATATCGACAGCCGTGTACTGCAAAAAGCCGCATTAGGGGTTTATAGCGCTAGTGGTATTGAACAGTTACCCCCTGATTATCGCCAACAATTTTTCTATAAAGGCAAAGGCGCGCAGCTAGGAAAAGTGCGAGTGGCTGATGAACTAAGGCGAATGGTGCAGTTTGAAACTCTAAATCTGATGTCGCCCACATGGGACATTGAAAGCCCAATTGATATTATTTTTTGTCGAAACGTCATGATCTACTTCGATCGAGACACGCAGCGCAAAATTTTATCCCGAATGGTTAAGTTAATGACACCTGAGGGAATGTATGTAGCCGGTCATTCTGAAAACTTCACTATGTACCCAGAGTTGGTACGGCCTATGGGTAAAACTATATATCGGCCAGTCATTTAAAAGGAGTTAGCAGTATGAGCCAAGATGAACAACCTATCAGTTACTTCGACAACCGATTTAGAAAAGAAGCCGTTAAATTATTACCAGGGCAGTACGTTGCCACCGCGTCTAACAAGGTATTGGTAACTATTTTAGGTTCCTGCGTGGCCGCGTGTATTTACGATCCAGAAAAAAAGATTGGCGGCATGAATCATTTCATGTTGCCGGAATTGAATTTAGCCAGTGAACTAGACAGCAATCTTGCCTCTAAATATGGTGTGCACGCGATGGATATGCTGATTGAAAAACTCATTACGCTAGGCGCACGAAAGGAAAAGCTGGTGGCCAAAGCTTTCGGCGGCGGCAAAGTGCTGGCGGGGTTTGTACAACAAGATATTGGCAGAATTAACGCCGAGTTTGTTGTTAACTATTTAACGAGAGAAAACATCCCCCTATTAAATAGCGACTTAATGTCAGATTACGCCCGCAAAATATACTTTTTGCCCGATGAAGGTAATGTATATATGAAGCGAATTAGAAACTTTAATAATACCAGTTTGTATGAGCGTGAATCTAACCACCGAGTACTGCTGTCTCAAAAAGCCAATCCCGATGATTTCTCGCTAACGGAGCCTGACAATGCCCATCAAAGTTCTCGTGGTAGATGACTCTGCACTTATCAGGCAGGTGTTATCTGAAATTATTAAAAAAGAAGCTGACATGCTTTTGGTTGGCGCTGCACCCGATGCGTTCGTAGCGAAAAAAATGGTACAAGAGTTTAAGCCTGACGTGATCACCCTTGATATTGAAATGCCTAAGGTGGATGGCCTAAGGTTTTTAGAAGTCATGATGAAAGCATGCCCCACTCCGGTAGTGATGGTGTCGACGTTAACGGAAAAAGGCGCAGATGCAACACTTCGTTCGTTAGAACTTGGCGCAGTAGACTTTGTACCAAAACCCAAGTTAGGTGTGGCTCAAGGTATGGAAGATTATCGCTCGGTAATAACGGAAAAAATCAGAATGGCGGCGCATTCCACACTAAGTGCTCCTACGCAATCACGAGTTTCACAACATGCTGCCATGCGCTATACGGGCAGTGAAAAAGTGATAGGGATAGGGGCGTCTACTGGTGGCACCGAAGCAATTAAAGACGTGCTTATGCATTTTCCCCGTAATGCGCCCGCCACGGTTATTACGCAGCACATGCCGCCGGGCTTCACCACAACCTATGCCCGCAGACTAAATAGCTTGTGTGAAATAGAGGTAAGTGAAGCAAAGGGGGGAGAGCGTTTATTGCCAGGGCATGCCTATTTAGCTCCGGGTGATAAGCATCTTATTGTTGAGCGCAGCGGCGCTGATTATCGCATAGCGCTGCATGATGGTGCTAGGGAGTCGGGGCACAAGCCTTCTGTAGATGTGCTTTTTAATTCATTAGCGACCAATGCAGGTGCCAATGCGGTTGGCGTGCTGCTAACCGGTATGGGCAGAGATGGTGCGAACGGCTTATTGCAAATGAAACAACAAGGAGCCACAACGTTCTGCCAAGATGAAAAAAGCTGTGTTGTGTTTGGAATGCCTAAGGTGGCGATAGAATTAAACGCAGCTTGCCATGTTACGCCGCTCGCTTCGCTAGCAGATGCTATACTTGATACATTAGAGTCGATTGGCGTGGGTACACGGCTTTAATAAGACGGTTGTTTAATTTATGTTGTTACTAAGTTTGCACTTAGCTTGTTAGCTGATTTAATTGATGTTTTAATAAAGCAGATCGGTCGTCACGATAACAATGCTGTTACAGAAAGCTGTTACTGTAACCTCAACTACGGAAGGGTTTTCGTGATTGCTATAATAGACCGATAACCATATAAGAAACATTAGCAACACCCCTAAAAATCATGAGCAATACGAATACATGATGGGGAAATAAAAGGCATAGGACGTTACGATATACCTGAATTTATTATCATTAGGTATAATTCCTAACACCTAAAAAAAAGATCTTAATTGCTATAGTTTCAAAACAAACTCAAGGCATTACATCGCCTTTCTCTACCGAAAATAAATGAGCTTGAACTATATCAGGCCGTTGGGGACATGTATGAAACAGCAAGCTCTAATCGCATCTATCGCAATGGTATTATCATCTGCAGCCTTGGCAAATGAAGGATTTCAGCCTACTGCTAAAGCGTGCGTGAATGTGGGTAAAGAAATTTCACGGGTCAGTGGTGAAATGGATGCAGCTAAATCGGGAATTCAAAAGTCGTGGTTAAAGCGCCAGTTAGGTGCGCTAGAAACAAAGCGCTCATCTTGTTCGACAAATGGGTTTAAAGGCAGACAATTAGTTGCTAAAACTGATAACTAACGCCTGCCACACTTTTTATATCAAGGGTGTTTTATGCACCCTTTTTCATTTCTTGTACAAGCTCAGTTAAGCTTTCCACGTTCAAGTCGGGTGTAAGCCCTAACGGGTACATCATTTTGCCAGGCCTGCTTACAAACGTGGTTTGCATACCTACAGCCTTAGCACCACTCACATCCCACCCGTGCGCCGCTACCATCATGGCATCTTTAGGCTCAACGCCAACCTCTTTGCATGCCCAGCGATAAACGTCTGGATAAGGCTTGTACGTTTTAATTTGTTCTGTGCTTAATACATGTGTAAAGCATTCGCTAATACCCGCAAACTCAAGCTGCGCTTTTAACCCATCAATAGACGAATTTGATAGCGCCACCAAAGGTACGTTTAACGATTGAAGCTTTGACAGTGTGGGCTTTACATCATCATGTGCAGGAAGCTTGGTAATGTGGCTTTTTATAGCGTTAAGGGCTTCATCTTCTGAAACCGTAAAGCCTTTACTATGTGCCACCATCACCAAGGCGGCCGCCCCAATGTTGATAAAATCGTTAAACTGGTTAGACGCAATATCGACAAGAGAGTGATGTAGAAGATTCGCAAACCACAAATCGACTAAGTCTTCATTGCCACCGAGTAATGGTGCTAAGCCATGCTTCATTTCTGCCATATCAAGCAAGGTTTCATTAATATCGAAAAAAAGCGCTTTAGGTGCTGTCATAGTAATCATTCCCTTTATTATTGCGCTTTCGCGCGACGTCTGAGCATATCTATACGTTTATCTAGCGGTGGGTGGCTCATAAATAATTCTGAAAATGCTGACTTGCCTGAAATACCAAAGGCCATCATGGTGCCATCTAACTGGCTTTCACTATTCGATTTTAAACGCGTTAACGCCGCTATCATTTTTTGTCTGCCCACTAATTTGGCTGAACCCGCATCGGCACGATATTCACGCTGACGGGAAAACCACATCACAATTATGCTAGCTAAAACACCAAATAGCATCTCTAGAACAAACACAATGCCATAGTATGCAAAGCCCCCTAATGCGTTTCCTGCGCCATTACTACTGCGGGTAGCATTCGAAATAGCACCCGCAATCACGCGCGCTAAAAAGATAACGAAGGTGTTTACTACACCTTGAATTAACGTAAGGGTAACCATGTCTCCATTAGCAATGTGCGATACTTCGTGAGCAAGCACAGCTTCCGCTTCATCCTCGCTCATGCTATTTAATAAACCACTGCTTACCGCAACTAGGGCATTGTTCTTATTCATACCGGTAGCGAAGGCGTTTATTTCAGGGGAGTCGTAAATTGCTACCTCTGGCATACCAATATTCGCTTTTTTAGCCTGGGCAGACACCATATTAATTAGCCAATGTTCAGTGGGTGTAGTGGGGTTATCAATCACCTGTGCCCCTGTGCTTCGCTTGGCAATCCATTTCGACATTGCTAAAGAGATAAGTGCTCCGCCAAAACCAAAAATGGCAGAAAAAACTAACAAGCCTGTCATGCTGCGGTTATCAATACCAAACGCAGCAAATACAATATTCAGCACCACACCCAGTACTAACACTACGGCTAAGTTGGTGACAAGGAATAAGAAAACCCGTTTCATAATGTGCCTCTACAAAAAGTAAATCGAAACTATGCGATAGGTATATTATGGTGGCAAAATATTGCGCTTCAAAGAGGGGCAATTAAAAAAGCCGATGATAAATATCATCGGCTTTGGTTTAATAGTTTATAGCCTGTAAATTAAAAGAACAGGTAAGAAACGCTAAGCTTCATGCTTCTTGGCATAATGTAGCGCCCATTGGGTGAATCAGGATTCCTAGGATCGCCCTCGGTAATACCTTGTTCATCTGTTAGGTTATCTATAGATAGTTGAACACGAAGTGCATCAGTTGGCTCAAGAGTCATGCCTACATCAACTTTCTCATAGCCTTCTAACACTACTGTGTTTTCGTTATCGCCAAAACGGTCGTCTACTGCCGAAAATGTGCCATATACAGTGGCATACATGTCACCTACATCGAAGCCATAGCTTGGGGTCATACGCACTTGCCAACCGGGTTGACGCTGTGCTTCATTGCCTTCATTGGTTGCACTTGCGGTAATTTCTGTTTCCTGTAGCGTTGCATTTACGCTGAGTGAGAAACCTGAGTCGTTAGTATATTTACCATCAAACTCAACACCATAAGCCTCATTTGTTAAAATTTCAGCGGGAGCTCCTGGAAGACGTACAAAGGTATCGCCTTTCACTTCGTTGGCAAACGCCGTGGCAAAAAACTGAATATTGTCATTCATGTATTTATAGCCAAGCTCGCCTTGGGTAACTTCTTTAATTAAATCGTTACCGCCTGTATAAGCACCCCAGTTGTCACGAAAGTCATCGAAATAAGGCATCTTGTAGCCACGGTTCATACGAACAAACACGCCGCTAAAATCATTAAGTGCGTAGTTAGCACCTAACGTCCACGAGGTTTTGTTTTCGTCATACTCTAATGCTTTGTTTATTACGCCATCTAAGCCTTCATCTACTGAATAGCTGACTTCATGGTTTTCACGACGTAGGCCTAAGTCGATGCTTAAGTCTTCAGTGGCGTACCAGGTGCTGGTGGCATACAGTGCAAATGTGCTGGCATCGCCTACCGAGTTTATATCGTAGCTCCAGCCACAGCCTTCAGCACTGTTATTACAAGCTATACCGTCAAGCATTTCGCCGCCAGGCACTAATGCATAGTAAGCTTGGTTACCAATGCTCCACCAGTCTTCTGCTTTGGTGGTGGCACTGTAAATACCGAAAGAGGTATCGAAATTGTCCCACGATTTAGATACTGCTAAGTCGTTAGTGAAAGACTCAACATCTTTCAATACAACCCAGCGGCCTATTTGTTGGATAGGAGTATCGCCGTCGTAGGTGTTTCCAGTAACCGCACCTGTAGCGCTTTCACCATTATCAGCCACATCGGCCACAGTAACAGCAGAACCATCTGGCACTAAGCCAAAGGTGTTTGCTGCGCCTTTAGTCAGGTTGAATCGGTCAACTAAATGCCAGCCGCCACCTAATTCAAGCTTTAAGCTACCACCACTCACATGACCATCCCAGCCGCGACCATCGCCAAAGTCGAAAGACTCAGAGGTAGCATTGTCTGGACCGTAGTTGATGGTGGCTTGACGGTTTAACGGACCTATTTGCGTATAGTTTGCATCAATGCCATCTACATTAAGCGGGGTAGGTAAGTACCATGTACCGTGATCGTCCGTTTGACGGGTATAAAGGTTTAACTCACCTTTATCAAAAATTTTGGTTAGATTTACCGTGAATTGGTTACCCTCTTCAGAGCTAAACCCAGCATCGCGAATACCATCAGAACTTTTTACGTATCCGCCTACCATGTAGTACAGGTCGTCGGCCAATGCACCGCTAAGTACAAGATCAACCCGATTCAAACCGTAATCAGATACCGTATATTTTACGCTGGCTTCTGTGTCTTCACCGCCACGTTTTAAACGAAAATTCGTGGTTAAACCAGGTTGGCCGTTACTGACTACAGGGTTTGGTCCACCCCGTAAGCCTTCTACCATTTCGATGGTATCGTCTATTCTAAACATCTGAGAGTTTTCTAAGAACGACAAAGTAGAAGCGGGGTAAATAGGTGAGCCTTCTAGTGCAATGGTAAGGAACGGTGCATCGCCGCCACCTGGAAAGCCTCGAACAAATACGTTTGCCCCCGACTCACCGCCAGAGCTTTCTACCCAAACCCCTGGAATGGCTTTGAACAAATCTGCAGTAGATTTAGGCGCTAATTTTTCAATGTCGCTGGCATCAATATTGGTGACAGCGAAGCTTGCATCAATTTTTCTTATTCCTGCGCCGCCTGGCGTCCCACTCACTACAATAACTTCAGTGTTTTCTGCAGTAGCCTGTTTTGTTTCTTCTTGTGCAAAGGCTGTTTGGGTTAACGCTAAAGAAATTGCACTGGCTAGCATTCCTTTTGTGAACAACGTTTTCATGGTGTGTGCTCCTGAAAATAAGTTTTGGGCGTTGTTAACCGAATGCGTGAAACAGGTTAAATAAATGTCACTCGCTTCGGGAATGAGCAACAAAATAGATCTCTTTGCAAACGATTGCAAGGGTAAAATACAATCGATTGCAAAATATTTGTTTAAGCGTGTTAACATTTGTTGGCAAACCCGCTTGATGATGATATTTGGTTAGGCTAAACAATTAACTTGAGATACAGAGACTTAGGCTGTAATGCCTTGAGCATAGGCTTTTTACGTATTTCTCGGTATAGTTTGAAAAAAAGAGAGAGCTAAATAACGTGAGTTCAGAAACAAAATTAACGTTGGCCAAGCTAGCTAAGTTAGCAGGGGTTTCTACTTCTACAGCTTCAAGAGCGTTAAAGGATAACCCGCTAATTAAGCAGGAAACGCGAAACAAAGTGCAGGCTTTGGCAAAGGAACACAATTACAGTGTAAATGCCGCAGCTAGCCGGCTACGTACGCAAAAGACTCATGTTATCGCGGTAATTTTAAACTTAATTGACCATACCGAACAAAGCACCACCGATCCTTTCTTGCTGAAACTGGTAGGGGAGTTGAACCAAGCGCTTAACGCCAAAGGCTACGAGCTGTTGCTATCAAATTCCTTTATGGCATCAGATGATTGGGCCAACTACTTTATTCACAGTCAGCGCGCCGATGGCATGATTGTAATTGGTCAGGGCAAATCGACTAAAAAAATTGACCGTGCCGCTGAAGCAGGTGTACCGCTAGTGGTATGGGGCGACCCTAAAAGCCAGGCTAATTATCCTATTGTTGGCGGAGACAATTATCAGGGTGGATTTGACGCGACCACTCATTTGCTGCAAAAGGGCGCTAAGCGTGTGTTGTTTTTAGGTGATGCAGAGCATGCCGAGATGCAAGAGCGTTACAAGGGATACATACACGCGCATCAAAATGCCAATATTTCAATGAGCAGCGACTGTACCTGCACTATCGATATAACGTCTAAAGCGGCCTACGAGTATATAAATCAAAGAGTAAAAGCGAACGGCTTAGATTTCGACGGTATAGTGTGTTCAAGCGACATGGTAGCGCTTGGTGCACTTAAAGCGTTGAAAGAGCGCTACGTGGGAATTCCAAGCGATGTGGGTATTGTTGGATACGATGATATTTCGCTAGCTGAACTTATGCATCCGGCGTTAACAACCGTACGTCAGAACACTCAACAAGCCGCGTCAGCCATGGTAGAGCAATTGCTTCGCCAGTTTGAAGGGCATGAAACGAGTAGTTACGTAGTAGATACCCAACTGGTGGTTCGCCGTTCAAGTAAACACGATTAATGTGCTTAAATGTGGGTTGGTAAGAGAAAATAAAAGGTTAATGCAAACGTTTGCATTTTTGTTTTTATCCGTCTACACTCCGGCTTAATTTAGTTAACAGAGTGTTTACACATGTCCCGATTGTTGATTATCGCTGCAATAGCCGTTAGCTATTATGTGTTTGCCATACTGCTAAACAGTGTGGGTACGGTTATATTGCAATCGATAAACAGTTTCGATGTGTCGAAACCAGAAGCCAGCACCCTTGAAGGTTTTAAAGACTTATCCATCGCGCTGGTGTCTTTTCTTGTAGCTAGTTTTATCCCTCGTATTGGCTACAAGATCTCAATGCTATTCGGGCTTATTTTGGTGGCTGCGTTGTGTGCTATTACCCCTAGCATTGGCAGCTTCTGGATAATAAAGCTCCTGTTCGCAGGCATAGGCACCGCTTTTGCGTTAGTGAAAGTGTCGGTTTATGCCATCATTGGGCAACTCTCTTCTAACACCAAAGCACACAGCTCGCTGATGAATACCGTTGAAGGTATTTTCATGTTGGGTGTACTGTCTGGTTATTGGGTGTTTGCTGGCTTTATCGACCCCACGAATGAAGCATCTCTTTCGTGGTTAAATGTGTATTACTTAATTGCCGCTCTAGTTGCCGTGACTATTTTATTGGTGCTAGCCGCGCCCATTCAAAAACCAGAGGTAAACAAAGAAGTTGGGGTAAGTACTGCGTTTATCGATATGCTTAAACTTGCCTACAAACCTTTGGTGCTCATCTTTATTATTTCCGTATTCCTGTATGTATTGATTGAACAGGGCATAGGGTCTTGGTTACCTACTTTTAACCGAGAAGTGCTTGGTTTGCCTACCCAAGTGAGTATTCAAATTACCAGTATTTTCGCGGTAGCGCTTGCGGTTGGTCGTCTATTAGCTGGAGTGGTGCTAGCAAGAGTAAGTTGGTATCCCTTCATGAATGCATGTTTAGTGGGGATGGCCGCCGTCATGCTATTAAGCTTACCTTTAGCTGAAAAGGTAGATGAGAACCTTGTTGCTAGCTGGGTAGATGCACCAATAGCGGCGTACCTTATTCCGCTTATTGGGTTAATGATGGCACCCATTTACCCGGTTATTAATTCTGTAATGTTGAGTGCGTTGCCCAAAGTACAGCATGCCCCTATGACCGGCCTAATTGTTGTGTTCTCGGCACTTGGCGGTACGACGGGCTCTATTATTACCGGTTATGTATTTGAAGCAATGGGCGGGCAGCAAGCGTTCTATTTATCGCTTATTCCCATAGGTGCATTGCTTGTTACCCTGTTCTTTTTTAAACGAGCAACATCTTCACTAGTGTTAAAGGATACCGCGTAATATGGCATTAACAACAAGTGGCTGGCGGAACTGCTTGCCATTCTTTAAAAGCAATTTGTTTAAAGATGTACAAAACGCGGCTTTATTTGAAGATAGCAAAACTTTTGCCGATGCCATTGTATTAGGTGGTTGGCAGAACGTGATAAGCCAATACGAGCAGCAGAGAAATAACGAAGGCTTTAGTTTGTCGCGCTTCGTTGAAACTTATTTCAAAATGCCGGACATGGTGGCAAGTAGTGCAGGTGTAGCTTTTAATTCTGTACCAGAGTATGTGCGACATATGTGGGATGTGCTTACCCGTACACCAGATGCAAATAATGTAGATAGCTTAATTAGCCTATCACGCCCATACATTGTACCTGGCGGAAGATTTCGCGAAATTTATTACTGGGATAGTTACTTTACCGCATTAGGGTTAATTGATTCTGGAAAAGCTGACATGGTAATTAACATGTTGGAAAACTTCTTAGACATATTAGATGAAGTGGGCTGTATTCCGAATGGGAATCGCGCCTATTATTACACTCGCAGTCAGCCACCTGTACTGGCACTTATGTTCTCGTTAGTAGAGGAAAAGTTAAGTGAAACACAGCGTCAAAGGGCTATAGCAGGCATCGAAAAAGAATATGCTTTTTGGATGAGTGGTGCGCAAAGCATAAGCGACACGCAAGACGCTAAGCAGGCAAGTGAGCACCTAGTACGCATGCCCAATGGCGCATTACTCAACCGATATTACGATAGCGAAGCTTCGCCACGTCCAGAGTCGTACAGAGAAGATATTGAAACGGCAGAATTGGTAGGTGCGAAATCAGTAGAGTTTTATCGCCACATAAGAGCGGCCTGTGAATCTGGTTGGGATTTCAGTTCCCGTTGGCTTGCCGATAAAAACGCACTGTCTAGCATTCGCACTACTGAAATAGTGCCTGTTGATTTGAACGCGCTACTGTATTTTGTTGAAAATACGTTAGCACGAGTTAGTACTGAAGCAAGCGCAAGCAAATACCGTGATGCCTGTACTAATCGAAAGCAGGCAATAAACACCTACTTGTGGAATGAAGATAAAGCCTGCTTTTATGATTATCACTATCCTACTGCAACGCAAACTAGCATACTTTCAGCCGCAGTAAGCGTACCTTTGTTCGTAGAGCTTGCTACCGATGCACAGGCGGTTGGCGTGAAAAACGCCCTTCAAACAGACTTGCTAGCCTGTGGCGGAATAGTTACCACAGCCAATACTACCACGCAGCAATGGGATGCTCCCAATGGGTGGGCACCTTTGCAATGGTTTGCGGTGAAAGGGCTACTTAATTATGGTTTTACCGATGAGGCGAGCGACATTATTAATCGCTTTACGCAAACCGTTGACGATCATTTTGCGCGAACTGGCGTAATGCTAGAAAAGTATAATGTGTGCGAGCCTGACAAAACGGCAAGCGGCGGAGAGTACGAAGTTCAGTTAGGGTTTGGTTGGACTAACGGCGTTTATACTCGCTTTAAAACTATGCAAGGCTAAACGAGAAGCCGCTAGTTCCGCTAATACCTTTATCTTTGATTGGTAAATTAAAAGATACAAAACAGGGTTAGCGGCGCTAGGCACAGTCTGCATTTAGCGCTGATTCCAAAAGCATTAGCTATATACTGAATGCCAAAACGCCTTTTTATACTATAACGGCGTACCGAAGCTTACCAAAATACCCACGCCCACCAACGCAATAACCGACCATAATAGTGTAGCCTTAGTGGCTTTTTCGCCCATTACCCATGCAACACCCAACGACATCAATGCACTGGTGGCGATAAGGGTTTGCACCACAGCAGCTTTGGCATAGGCAAAGGCAAACATTTGAAGGTAAATAGCGGCGGTAGTGCCCAATAAGGTGGCAAGTACAAAGGCAGGCCACACCCGTTGATTGGTTGCTAATACCGGTAACCATTTTGTACGGGTGATCACTATTAACGGCACTACAAACAACATTCCCCCCACCAAGCGCAAGAAGGCAGCACTGGCGGCATCTATATCACCACTGCCTAAAATGTCGCGGCTAACAACCGCACCTACGGCTTGGCATAAAGCAGCCCCAACGCCATACATATAGCCTGAAGTAGCGAATACATGTGTGGTATTTCGTTTACGAGCCTTTATTACCATGTCGACCGACAATAACACGATCGCAATACCTACCCACTGTTGCCAAGTTATCCATTCACCAATAAACGCCATGGCAAAAAGCGCAGTAAATAAAGGCGCTAAGGTTTCGGCTACTAATACCGCTTGGCTATCGCCTATCGATTTTAGTGCCTTAAAAAAGCAAGTGTCGCCTATGCCAATGCCAATAAAACCACTTAGTAGTAGCCAAAGTACGGCATTGGTTTCATAAGCGTTTGGCTGCACTACCGCAATAACGACAGCCAAAATAGCAATAGAGATAAGGCCCTTCCAAAAATTCATGGTAAGGGGGGAGAATGCGTTGCCAGTGCCGCGAAACAAACGGGCGGCTATTGCCCAACAAAGTGCCGTACCTAGTGCTGCGAATACACCCATTAGTAACCTATAAAAATGTGAAGCATAAAAAAAGAGCGGCTATGCTAAATGAAAGTGAATGCGTATGTTAGTAGATATTAAGGAATTTGAGTTCAGAAAATAGGTCAACTAACTAAAAGTTAACGGAAACACAGCCCACTTTCTGGCAATGTGAATGAAATAGAGAAGCAGTTCTGCCTAATCGTAAACGCAATTAAAGAGTACAAAGAATGGATTTAAGCGGTATTAAAGGTGTTATTTTTGATTTAGATGGCACCTTGGTTGAGTCTAGCCTTAACTTCACGCAAATGAGAGCAGACATAGGCTGCCCACAAGACGAAGACATTCTTACGTTTATCGACAATATGCCGTGCGAACAAGATAAAGCGAAAGCCAACTACGCCATATTGCAACATGAATTAGTTGATGCCCAAAACGCAAAATGGCTACCCCTTGGTAAGCAAATGGTAGATAAGGTACTTGCAAACAATTTACCCATCGCCATTGTAACCCGCAATTGCCGAGAGGCCACCGCTATTAAAATAGTTAATAACCGCATTCCCATAGAGTTTGTACTTACCCGAGAAGATGCTCCCGCTAAGCCAGACCCCACAGCACTGCTACATATAGCCCAACACTGGCAGCTACAACCCGAAGACTGCCTGTATGTGGGTGACTTTATTTACGACCAATTAGCTGCCGAAAATGCCGGTATGCAGTGGTTGTTGGTGTAGTGAGTCTAGACCAATGCCCGGTGGAGTTGGATTTTCTGGCTCAATTTTATAACCCGGCTTTGGAAAAACCGCAAAAGAACTCATTCCACCATAGACATTAGTATAATCTTGCTCGTTCAGCCCTTGAATGTTTGTTTTTTGTTCGATATTCATAGTGTTATCACTCTTGTAGTATTAATTTTAATCGGTGTTGCTAGTTCAGCAATTAGAGAATAATAAATAACTACGAACATTGAATATGAATATAGGGACATATAAATGAAATGGGTCAAGAGCTCGTTTTTTGGCTCAATTGTTGTTTTTTCGTTGCTAAGTATTGATGCTTTTGCATCAGGGGGAAGCGAAAGCTTCCACGGACGTAGTGTATTTGCGGGAACCCCTGCAGGTGTAATATGGGATATAGAGGTTGTTGATGAAGCTATATTCCTTGCTGCAGAAAATGGCGTTTTTCAGATTGTTGGACAAGTATCCCAAAAAGTTAGTTATAACCAGTCTAGTTCAAAGACGGGCATAATTTCTGATGTGGCTTATGAGAAAGGCTATCTTTGGGTAAGTGAATTTGGGGTTGGTGTTTTCAAATACAATCTAGAAACAGGAGTTTCAGAACAGTTTGTTTCTCATTCCTCAGATCTAAAAAGTGTTTGGAATTTAGCCATAACATCTGACTATTTAGTGTTTTCATTAATCAACGGTATATATGTTGTTGATAGAACGACGAGGGAAATACAACATTGGGCAGATGAAATTTCATCTAAATCTTTAGCTGGTGCCTATTCATTAGTTTCTGACAATCAAACTAAAGTACACGCGATTTCGGAAGCTTATCATATCGAGATAGATCTAGCTGGTCAGAGTGTGAAGCTAAACCCTTTAACAAAAGATTATCCCAAATTATCAAAGTTGACTGCTATTTCTTATTCTGGTTTCAAGCAATATCTTGGTGGGCCTGAAGGTATCTACATAATAGATGAGCAAAAAAACACGAAGAATTTTTATCCTTTTGATTCGGCTTTAACAATAAGAAAGCCACTGAGTAAAATTTTTATCGCTGACGATGAAAATATCTGGATTGCTGCAGGCGGGCTATACAAAGTTATTGGAAATACTATTACGGCGATTAATTGGATGAATCCAATTATCACATCAGATGCAATACACTCGATAGTAGCAATCAATAAACTAAGAAACGGAGAGTTGATTCTAGCATCAACACAATTAGGGGTGATTGCGTTTTCAGATTCTCAAAAGGCAGTTAACTATCTAAGTTTAAATGAAGTTATCTATCAAAAGAATATTAGATCAACAGGTATAACGACAGAGGGAGTTGGGTATATAAAAGATGCTAGTAATAGCTATTTGTTGAAAACCCAAAATGGCTCCTTAAGTCCCCACACTTTTAAAGCCGCGAAATGTCTAGATAGTTACGAAGTTAAATTTGAAGAAATTTATTTGAAAGAGAGAGGGGAAATAAGTTTTTGCTCAAACCCGCACAATCACATTATTAATTTAAGTGACGATAAATACTATGCTTATGCCCTCACAGATGATGGATGGAAATATTACCTAGCTGATTTAACCTCAATTTTAGATGAATTTGATGCGCCCCCATTTCTAAAAAGTTCTATTGTCTTATCTTCTGGCGAGCTAATGGGATTCGACGCGGACAGTTCCATACACATT
This sequence comes from Alteromonas sp. CI.11.F.A3, assembly GCF_032925565.1. Classification (NCBI taxonomy): domain Bacteria; kingdom Pseudomonadati; phylum Pseudomonadota; class Gammaproteobacteria; order Alteromonadales; family Alteromonadaceae; genus Alteromonas; species Alteromonas sp. CI.11.F.A3. The sequence continues at coordinate 4,414,898 of NZ_CP136708.1, read as the reverse complement.
CAGCTGTCTAAGTTTAATTGGAAGGTTTTGCCTCCCTCAGAGACAGGATGGAGCAGAATCACTTGCATCATAGAATTTAATAATACTTATTTGGTGTGCTCCTCTGGCAGTGGACTCAATGAAATTGATAGTACTACTGGTGACATTTCAAAAAGTAAATTACTAAATAATTCCGATATTAGATTTGTTCGAGCGGGGCTTTTAAGTAGCAATGGAAATTTCTGGTTTACTACAAATATTGGGCTCTTTCTTTATAGTACGAGTGACGACAATTTGTATCAATTAGATAGCGACAATGGTATTTGGGATGTCGACTTTGATTTCGGAGGAATTCACGAGCTAAATGATACTATCATTATCGAGGGGGATAGATTTGCTTATAGCATCAATGAGAAAGCAATTATCAAAAGTTTGAGTGATGCAAATGTTGCACCTCAAATATCTTTCCTCAAAGCCGAATGGTTCAATGAAGAGGGTGAAGTAGACTCCTTATATCCTATTTTTTCGAACTCTGAATTTACTATTGATAGCAGCTATCAGACACTTGATTTCAGTGTCGCATCAAATAGTTACGTGGAAAGCTACAAGCATAAACTAGAATTTAGAATACTCGGGTATATTGAAGATTGGCAAACTCATAACGCATCAAGTATGAATTTGGCTATTTCTGATATTGGCTATGGCAGTTTTGAATTGCAAGCTCGGGTACAGTCACCCTATAGCAACCTAGAATACCCCATCAATTCTCTGCATTTCAAAATAAATCCACCGTTCTACTTAAGTCACTACGCCTACTTTCTATATGCCATCCTTATGATTATGTGTGTTTATTTATATCGAAAAGGCTATCTAAAACTAGTGGCCTCTATGGTTATTAACACTTCACTGGTACAGAAGGTATTAGGTAGGTACGGTGCTGAGCATAAGAATAAAATAGAAGCATTAGCACAAAACAAAATTCGGCTTTTCAGTAATGTCTCGCACGAGCTTCGCACGCCACTGCAACTCATTATGAGCGAGTTAGGTGATTCGAAGAAAAGTGATTCAGAGAAAGAAAAGCTCAATATCACGGCGTTAGTCCACAATGTTCAAAGAATGGAAAACTTATTAGATCAAGTGAATACGGTAGACAAACTGGGTACTTCAACGCTAGAAAACTTTAGGTTGTACTCTGTAGATGATATTAAAATTATAGCTTCAAGTTTAGACTCATTAGTGAAAACAAAGCGCCAAGTACTCGATGTAAGTACACGAGGCACAGGCACTATTTCACTTTTAAAAGGTAGCTTAGAGTCGATTATTGGGAACCTCATTACTAACGCTGTTAAATTTACCGAAAACAATGGAATAATTAAATTTTCAGCCGTTTTTGACGAAGATAATCTAACACTTAGCGTTCGGGATAATGGGAAAGGCATCGATGAGTCTAACCACCAAGAAATTTTTAAGCGTTACAAAAGGATAGATCCATCTCCAGAAGCCACAGGCGAGGGAATTGGTTTGTCTTTAGTTAAAGAGTTGGTGGCTATGAATCAGGGCGAAATATCTGTCGACAGTGCGCTAGGCAAAGGTACCAAGTTTATAGCGACTTTCCCCATAGATGATATACAGCTTTTAAATAGTCAAAACTTAGATGAGAGTACTGATAGTAATTGGGAAGACAAGCCAGCTATCTTGTTAGTGGATGATAGCCGTCAACTTCGTAATCACCTTTTTAAGTTATTCTCTTCGACCTACAAATGCCTTGTGGCTAGAGACGGAAAGCAGGCTCTAGATATTCTACAGACTCACAAAGTTAACCTAGTCATAACCGATTCTTATGATGCCGGTTATGGGTGGGCTGAACTTTGTGGAAAAATTGCGTGATACTGATGCTTTAAATTATTTACCCATTATTGTTTTAACGGCAAAAGTAGATGATGAATCAAAAGAAAGAGCCTTACAGGCGAATGTAGACTGTTTGCTCACTAAGCCTATCGCTGATGAAGAATTAATGCTCAGAGTAAGGCATCTTGTAGCATTAAAACGAGCCCCATCAAACAATCTCTCGTCGTCAGACATGAATAAAAGCGAAGACAGTTGTATTTTATTGCCAGAGCTTTTGTCAGAAAAAGATATGGCTTTTTACCTTAACTTTATCTCTGTTTTAGAAAAAAATTATCAAGATGAATATTTCACCAGAGATAAAGCTGCTGATTTATTGCTAATAAGCCCCAGAAGTTTAAACCGAAAGCTTTCAGAGCTATTTGACTACAACTTCAGCGAGTTTCTCTCGCGATTCAGAATAGACAAATCCAAAGCGCTACTAGCCAATGGTGCCTCCGTTATTTCGGTAGCTACAAGCGTAGGCTTTGCTGGACCGTCCTATTTTTCGACCACATTCAAACGCATCATGGGTATACCACCTAAACAGTACTCCAGCACATTAGTAGAACCTCATAGTTCAGAACATCAGGTCTAATTACCGAAATTCCTCCTACAAAAGTCAGATTAAAGCGCATACATTAATTTTATTAACCAATTTTGCACTTATTGGTAATGTTTTTGGTTGTTATTTATATTTCTTTTTATCTGATTCTTGCCTTGTAAACGTTTCCACTATGCCCAGTTTGTTAATTATTATTATAAATAATTCTCATTTCTATTTTTCGAACATTAATTTAAAGGTTGCAATTATCTTTATGATTTATATTTATTTTGTTTGGTTGTCTTTGCACTTTTGAGTAGTCCTTAGTCTATCAATTTACTTTTTGGTAAGTATTTTGTTAATGGTTTGTGTTGATCTTATTAGTTTTTTGGTCAATCATTTTACATGTGGGTTGGATCATTGGTATTACCATTTTGGTAAGCTTTATTTCTAGCCTGTATCGAAAAATGAATTTCGTTTTTAATCACAATTTATTTTGTTGCGATTACTTTAATTGGTTTACCAAACCATTAATTACAGGACAAATTGCATGAACATCAGGACACGAAAAACATCACTCTCTTTTGTAGTAGGTACCGCGCTTACTTTAGCAGGCACGTCATTTGTATATGGGGCGTCGGTAGCCATCGATAACCCAGGGTTTGAAAGTGGGTTCGATGGTTGGACCGATACCGACCCTTCCGCGGTATCTGGTAACGCCTATGCAGGAAGTAGCTCTGCTAAAATTTCCGGTGCGAATGGCAAAGTAGAGCAATATGTTGATGTTACCGCTAATACCGATTACACCTTGAAAGCCTACGTAAAAGGTATTGGTAAAGTTGGTGCCGATGTAAACGGCACTCGCTTTAACAGAACCGGTGGTGGCAGCGATTTTGAACCTGTATCGGTAAGCTTTAATTCAGGCTCTGCAACCTCGGTTAAAATTTATGCAAATTATTATGGCGGCGAAGGTCGATTCGACAACTTCACGCTAGAAAGTGCTGGCTCTACAACGCCGCCGGGTAATTCCACGTGTTCAGGGAATGACAACTTAAGCATTAGTACTGCAATCGACAATGGCACCAACGATGGACATGGGCCATTAAATACCATCGACAATGACTTAACTGATGAGTCCCGTTGGTCGTCCAACGGCACTGGCAAAACGATTACTTACGATTTAGGTGAAGTGGCTACGGTAAAAGCATTACAAGTTAAATGGTTTAAGGGTAATACCCGTAGTTCATTTTTTAACGTACATACGTCTACCAATAACAGTAACTGGAATGCCGTGTTACTTTCAGGCGCGTCAAGCGGTTCAAGTTCAGGTTATGAAACCCATGATGTGACCGATTCTGATGCCCGTTATGTTCGTATTACTGGGTTAGAGAATTCAGCGAATACGTGGAACAGCATTGTTGAAACCAACATTTATGGTTGCGGCGGTGATACTGACAACACCCCTGATCCAACGCCTACACCAACCCCTACTCCCGGTAATTTTGATATGAGCGATTGGGACATGGAGGGTGCCGATCCACGTGTTGGCGACACCATGGAGTTTGATGCCTTACGCGAGCAACATGTTACGCCAAACGGCAACGGCTGGCGTCACGAGCTTAAAATAAAACAAGAAAAAAGGGTGGCAATGACCGCCGTGTTTGAAGACTTTCAAGCGAACATAAAAGTGGAAATGTCCGATGGCTCAAAAGCTATTGTTGCCCAGCATCATGCTAGTGACACAGGCACTATTATGAAGTTATACGTTTCTGATACCAGCGAAGGAGGGTTCACTCCAACAAATGCTGGCGTAGAAAGTGACAGCGTAGCTCGTAATGGTATTTTTGATGTGTACGTGCGCCTGGCACGAGAAGACGGTTCCGGTGAAGACAAGCAGTTGTTAGGCACTATGGTAAGCGGTCAAAATTTCGATTTCAGAGTTATTAACGACCATGGTTATGTGACGGTTTCAGCGTTTGGTGAGTCTTTTTCGCGAACCATTGAAGACAGCACAGATTCTTACCTGAAATTCGGTAACTACTTACAAGCACAAGATCCTGAAACAAGGGAAGACGTAGATGACTCAGACGACTGGGCAGCGTTTTATGCCAGTGAAGGTATTACTGAAAGCTTGCTTACCTTTTCAAGCATTAACTACATTCGAAATGTAGATTAATACGCACAGTAAGTACGCTTAGAAAATAGAAGGGCGAAGCCAGTTGGCTTCGCTTTTTATATGTATCTTCTACGCTCAGCCAAAAAACCAATAAACATAAAAGCAAATACAAAACCTGCACCTTGGTACTGCCAAGGAAGGTAAGCAATGATGTGATGCAGAAAAGGGGCGCCATAAAGGGTTAATGCGCCATAACCAAAGGCACATAGCACTACAAAAAGGCTAACCCGAAGTATGAAATGATAGGGAGCCAAAATACGCTTTATATGACTATTAATAATATCGCCGTACACCACTAAAATGGTAGCCATGAGCATGATGCTCATTTCGGCGTAATAAGGGCTTAACGTGCGGGATAGGGCACTGAACAGTTCGTTCATACGGCATTACTCATGATAACGACACCTACAACATAAAGGTGGCGTTATCATAACGATATATACGGTTTTGCTAAAGCGCTTTGCTACAAGTGTCTTGCTACAAAGTATTGTTTAGCATACTTACCGCTTTATAGCCTTGTTCAATAGTGGCAATACGATCGCCGGTTTGATCCCGCTCTACAAATTTATGCTCAATTCCAGCCAGCTTTCCATTCGCAAAAATCGTTTCAAAGTCGATAACGCCTGTGCCCACATCGGCAAAACTACCGTCTGTCGCCATATCTTTTACATGCCACAGTTTAAAACGACCAGGGTATTGCTTAAAGTAATCTACGGGGTCTTTTCCGGCTTTAACTGCCCAGTACAAATCTAGCTCCATAGATACTAAATCAGAGTCGGTTTCAGTAATAAGTACATCTAGCGGTATTTCACCATCACGCACTTCAAATTCAAAATCGTGGTTGTGATAAGCCAATGTAATATTGGCTTTACTACAGGCTTCACCAATTATGTTAAGTTTTTCAGCAAGCGCTTTGTAAGGCGCTATGCCCACGCCGCGCTGCGCTTCGCTAAGCCAAGGTACCACAAGGTATTTATGACCTACGGTTTGCGCATCTTCTAGCACTTGCTCTAAGTTATTATCGAAGTCATCAAGTTGAATGTGAGCAGACGGCGCTGTTAATCCTTCGCCTTTTAGAATAGTACTAATTTCTTTGGCGCTATGGCCAAAGTAACCGGCGAACTCAAGTTCGTTGTAGCCCACCGCGCCTACTAATTTTAATGTGGCAGGCACGCTAACTTTCATAATATCGCGCAGGGTATAAAGCTGTAATCCAATACTATTGCTCGCCATACCATTTGAGTTTAACGACTTAGCTGTATGTGAATGTGCAAATACGCTGGGTATTGCGGCGCAGCCTGCACCTATGGTTGCAGCGCGAATAAACTGCCTGCGGGTGAAGGTGGAAGGGGTAAACATAGCATTCTCCTTAACGCGCCATTATGCGCTGTTACACAATGTGAGCTGGGCCAGTACTGCCTCTAGCAATGAGTTCAAACGGCATAATAACTTTTGGTGCTTTACGAATTTTGCCGTTAATGAGGTCTATCAATAAGCTTACTGCCGTTCGGCCGAATTCTTCGGCTGGTTGGGCAATCGTGGTTAACGGTGGGTCGCAAAATGCCGAAAAGGCAATATCGTCAAATCCCGCTACCGAAATATCTTGAGGAATACGCAAACCTGCTTGTTTAAATGCTTGCATAGCACCTATTGCTGTTTCGTCGTTTTCACAAAATATAGCAGTCGGCTTTTGCGCTTGTTGGGCAATAGTTACGCCTGCGTTATAGCCCGCTTGTAGCGTGAAGTCGCCAGGAAATAGCAGGCTGTCGTCGAAAGTAATATTGGCATCGTTTAACGCATCCTTATACCCCAACAAACGGTCTTGCGTAAGCGGGCTTGACTGAGGGCCTTTTATCATCGCAATTCGAGTATGGCCCAACCCTAACAAATGTTCAGTCATGGCTTTTGCCGCGGCACGGTTATCAAGTGCTACGGTAGGGTATTTACCTTCATCAATAACTTCACAGGCGTTTACCATAGGCAGCAGCCCATTGTCGTTGATCATGCTGTCGTCGAAAGGATTTAATGCTCGTAGCTGAATTAATCCATCGGCCTGAGAAGTACTTACCATTTTTGCGTAATGGCTTTCAATATCAGGGTTACCCAAGGTGTTTGCCAGTAAAATTGAGTAACCCAATTCTGCTGCCGTTTCTTGCATACCACTTATAACACGCGCAAAAAACACATTCGCGACAGTAGGAACCAACACAACAAGGTTATGGGTTTTTCCGGAACGAAATTTTACCGCCATTAAGTTAGGCTTGTAACCGACTAGCTCAACTGCCGTCATCACTTTTGAGCGGGTTTTCGGAGAAACGCGCTCGGGTTGTTGAAGAGCCCGAGACACCGTTGCTACCGATACACCAGCGCTATCAGCAACATCTCTAATATTTGCCATTTACTCGTGTCTTATCTTTATTCGCTTATCTGCGAATTAATTGAATTGATGTAACCGATATCATTTGGAATTTAGAATACGTATCTTTCTTAAAAAATCCAGTGCTAAGTGTATATTTTTTGTAAATGGTTTTGGCGTCTTAACCCGTTCATTCGCTGTTTTAAACCAAAATACGTTTGTTTTAAGACTATTTAGCTTATCTTCTTAAACTTAAGTTTAACAAAAAACGCCCAAATACATTGACAGACAAAAATGTAATCCGTTACATTTTAAATATGGTTACAATAATGCAACAAGTTTGCAATAAGCGAGCGTGATACTGGTAAGGTTTACCGGTTAAGCACTGCACCACAACAGGAGCTACGCAGCATGGCGAAAATGCAAAAAGTAAGATTAGGTATGATTGGTGGTGGTGAGGGCGCATTTATTGGTGCGGTTCATCGCAACGCATTTGGGCTAGACGGTCAGTACGATTTGGTATGTGGCGCTTTTAGTCGCGACTCCAGCAATAACGAGAACACGGCAGATAGTTTAGGTGTAGAACCTAGCCGTACTTATGCCTCGTGGGAAGACCTGCTAGAAAAAGAAGCTGCGCTTCCAGAGCAGCAACGCATGCAGGTGGTGTCTATTGTTACACCGAATCATTTACACGTACCTATTTCAATGGCCGCAATAAAAGCGGGTTTTCACGTGTTCTGCGAAAAGCCCGCCGGTGTTGGCTTGGGCGAGGTAAAAGACTTACAAGACTTACTTCATAGTACCGACAGATTATACGGCTTAGCGCACACCTATTTGGGTTATCCCATGGTGTGGCAAGCGCGCCATATGGTTGAAAGCGGCATGCTAGGTAACATTCGTAAAGTGTTTGTTGAGTACCCACAAGGGTGGTTATCGGCAAATGAAGAAACCCATAATAAACAGGCCAAGTGGCGTACCGACCCAAGTTTAGCTGGCGGTAGCGGCTGTATGGGCGACATTGGTACCCACGCGTTTGGGCTGGCTGAATTTGTTTTAGACGATGCTATTACCGCCTTGTGTGGTCAGCTTTATACGCACATTGATGACAGGCAGTTAGATGACGATGGCGCAGCGCTGATTAAAACCAAGAAAGGTGCTACTGGTGTGTTGATTGCCAGCCAAGTGTGCGCAGGTGAAGAAAACGCCTTAAAGATAAAAGTGTATGGCGATAAAGGCGGATTGGAGTGGCATCAAATGGAGCCGAACTCTGTGGTGTATCGCCCTATAGGCCAGCCATATCAAGTATTCCGTGCTGGACTAGGGCAACCCGGTTTGTGTGATGAAGCTGTTAATCGTTGCCGTATTCCAGGCGGACACCCCGAAGGCTACCTAGAAGCCATGGCAAATTTATATAACGATTTTGCCAAAGCGGTTCGTAGCGATACAAACCAAACAAGCAGCAAAGCAAATGGAGTGCCTGGCATTAAATCTGGTCTTCGCGGCATGGCGTTTATTGATGCCATGTTGGCCAGTAGCGACAGTGATACTAAGTGGGAAACCGTCAGCCCAGTTGGCACAGAGTAAGTGGAGCATATGGCAATGGAACAACAAGCAAAAGAACAGCAAGCAAATGAACAACCAGCCAAAGAAGCTATGCCAATTAAAGGCCCAGCTGTATTTTTAGCCCAATTTATGGGTAAAGATGCCCCCTTCAATACACTTGAAAATATGGCCAAGTGGGCAGCGTCATTAGGGTATAAAGGTATTCAAGTGCCCACCGATCCTGCTTTGTTCGATTTAGAAAAAGCAGCACAAAGCCAAGAATACTGTGACGAAATCGCCGCTACTTGTAGAGCCGCGGGCGTAGAAATTACCGAGTTATCAACGCACTTGCAGGGACAGCTGGTGGCAGTGCATCCCGCTTACGATGAGCTATTTGATAATTTCGCGCCAGCACATTTACACGGCCAGCCAAAAGCGCGAACTGAATGGGCGGTTAACCAACTTAAGTGTGCCGCTATTGCCAGCAAACGGTTAGGGCTAAACGCGCATGCTACGTTCTCAGGTGCCTTAATGTGGCATTTAGTGTACCCGTGGCCACAGCGTCCGGCTGGATTGGTTGAACAAGGGTTTGCGGAGTTAGCCAAACGCTGGCTTCCTATTTTGGATGCCTTCGATGATGCGGGCGTAGACGTATGTTACGAAATTCACCCAGGTGAAGATTTGCATGATGGCGCTACTTTTGAAATGTTTTTAGCTGCGGTAGATAACCACCCTCGCGCCAATATATTGTTCGATCCTAGTCACTTTGTGCTGCAGCAGCTCGATTATCTTGATTTTATCGACAGATACCACAGCCGTATAAAAATGTTCCATGTGAAAGATGCCGAGTTCAATCCTAATGGCAGAAGTGGCGTTTACGGCGGTTATCAAGATTGGAAAGATCGCCCTGGGCGTTTTCGCTCGTTAGGTGATGGCCAAGTCGATTTTAAAGGTATTTTCAGCAAGCTTACTCAATATGGGTTTTGCGGATGGGCAGTACTTGAATGGGAGTGTTGCTTAAAAGACTCTGCGCAAGGTGCGGCTGAAGGCGCGCCATTCATCGCTGAGCATATTATTCAGCCAACCCGCTACGCGTTCGATGATTTCGCCGGTGGCGAGGTAAGTGAAACGAAAAACAACCTCATTTTGGGTATAAGCGAATAACGCTTTCCCGCAGACACAGGATAATAACAACCATGATAACCCTACGTCTTAGCACCATGATGTTTTTGCAGTTCTTTATTTGGGGCGGCTGGTTTGTCACCCTTGGGACTTACTTAGCCGGCACTTTGTCGGCCAGTGGTGGTCAAATTGGAATGGCATTTTCTACCCAAAGTTGGGGAGCAATTATTGCCCCCTTTATAGTGGGGTTAATTGCCGATAGGTTCTTTAACGCCGAGCGTATTTTGGGTGTGCTGCATTTATGTGGCGCGGTACTCATGTATATGATGTATCAGGCGAACGACTTCACCACCTTTTATCCGTATGTGTTGGGTTACATGATTGCCTATATGCCAACCCTCGCGTTAGTGAATTCAGTGGCTTTTGGCCAAATGGCTAACCCTTCAAAAGAGTTTGGAAAAATTCGTGTATGGGGCACAGTAGGTTGGATTGTTGCAGGTTTACTTATTAGTTACGTGTTTTCTTGGGATTCCACCTCGGCCATTGCCGATGGCATGCTTAGAAACACCTTTATGCTATGTGCAATAGCATCGTTAGCCTTAGGCATATTCAGCTTTACCTTACCTGCCACACCACCTAAAGCGGCGGGTCAAAAGACAGGTTTACGCGATGTATTAGGGTTAGATGCGCTAGCGCTGCTTAAAGATAAAAACTTCTTTATCTTCTTTTTATCTTCTGTGCTTATTTGTATTCCACTTGCGTTTTACTACCAAAACGCCAATCCGTTTTTAACCGAAATTGGGGTTGAAAATGCCACCGGAAAAATGACCTTAGGCCAAGTGTCTGAAGTGTTATTCATGCTTGCATTACCTGTTTTTCTAAACAAATTTGGCATTAAAGCAACCTTGTTAATTGGTATGGCTGCTTGGGTATTACGTTACTCCTTGTTCGCTTTTGGTGATGCAGACGAAGGGCTGTTTATGCTGATTGTGGGCATAGCCTTGCATGGTATTTGTTACGACTTTTTCTTTGTGTCTGGGCAGATTTATACCGATGCGAAAGCAGGCGAGCGTATTAAAAGTGCGGCGCAAGGGTTAATAACTTTAGCCACATATGGTGTAGGTATGCTGATTGGTTTTGCCGTAGCGGGGAAAATAACTGATGAGTACACCACGGCAACATCTCACAGTTGGCAGGATATTTGGCTATTCCCAGCAGGCTTTGCGGCTGTTGTATTAATTATTTTCTTGGTGTTGTTTAAGTCAGAAAAGGTCAGCACTGATGCATAACGAAAGCAGACGCAGTTTAATAAAAGCAATGGCGCTGACGGGCGCTGGTGTTTTGGCACCTTCTGCCTTTTACGGCGCAAAAGCGGGCGAAATATCAGGCGGAGAATCAAGTAATACAGGAAGTGGCCTGAAGCAGTCATCGCTAAAAGGCAATATTAATCATTCTGTTAGTCGCTGGACTTACGGCGACCTTTCTATAGAAGAGCTGTGTAATACAGTGAAAGAGCTTAACTTTTCGGCGATTGATTTAGTGGGGCCTGAAGATTGGCCTGTATTAAAGCAACACGGGATTGATTCTTCTATGTGTAATGGCGCTGAAATAAGCCTTGAAGATGGCTTCATTCACAGTGAACTACACGACGAATTAGAAGCCCGATACTTAAAGCATATCGACCTTGTCGCTGATGCTGGCTACACCAACCTTATTTGTTTTAGCGGCAATGCCCGTGGGATGAGTAAAGAGGAAGGGTTGAACAATGCGGTGGCAGGTTTAAAGCGTATTTTACCTCATGCCCAGAAGCGTGGTGTGGTGATATTTATGGAGCTGTTTAATAGCAAAATAGATCACCCTGACTACATGGCCGATAGTTCAAAATGGGGTGTTCAGCTATGCAAACGCCTTGATAGCAAGCACTTTTCATTGCTGTACGACATCTATCATATGCAAATTAACGAGGGCGATATTATTCGTACCATCCGAGATTTCCATCCTTATTTTGGCCACTACCACACCGCCGGTGTGCCAGGGCGAAACGAAATTGGTAGCACTCAAGAGCTGTATTATCCAGCCATTGCTAAGGCTATTTTAGACACAGGTTTCGATGGGTATTTAGCGCAAGAGTTTATTCCAACACCAGATACAAAAGCAGGCAGAATTGAGTCGCTTAAAGAAGCGATATCTATCTGCGACGTATGACTTTACAACCAAACACCATACATGAAGTACGTGTTTAAGGGGACATAACATGGCAACGAACGAATACGATGCAATCGTAATAGGTTCTGGTATTAGCGGAGGCTGGGCGGCCAAAGAACTCACCGAAAAAGGCCTAAAGGTACTAATGCTTGAGCGTGGTAAAAACATTGAACACGTTAAAGACTACAAAAACGCGCACAAAGAAGCGTGGGACTACCCACACCGCGACCTACCTACACAGGCAATGAAAGTAGATTATCCAGTACTTAAGCGAGATTACCCGCTTAACGAGTCTACGCATGGTATGTGGGCCAACGAAGTTGCAAACCCTTACTCAGAAGATAAGCGTTTCGATTGGTTTAGAGGCTATCACGTAGGTGGGCGTTCACTGTTATGGGGTCGTCAAAGCTATCGTTTAAACAAAGCTGACTTTGAAGCAAATGGTAAAGAAGGCGTAGCCGTTGACTGGCCTATTCGATATGAAGATGTGGCACCGTGGTATGACTACGTAGAAAAATTTGCGGGTATTAGCGGGAACCGCGACGGCTTAGATGTGCTGCCTGATGGTATTTATCAGCCTGCTATGGCATTAAACTGCGTTGAAAAAGACGTAGCCGCGCGAGTACAAAAAACCTATGGCGGTGCACGGCACATTATTCCAGGCCGTACTGCTAACATGACAGAGCCTAAGCCTGAACATGGGCGTACTAACTGTCAATACCGTAACAAGTGCTGGTTGGGTTGTCCTTTTGGGGGCTATTTTAGTACGCAATCTTCTACCCTACCTGCGGCAATGAAAACCGGTAATTTAACTTTGCGTCCGTTCTCTATCGTGAAAGAGGTTTTGTACGATAAAGACAAAAAGCGCGCGACTGGTGTTGAAATTATTGATGCTGAAACGAACGAGACTTACGTTTTTAAAAGCAAAATCGTGTTCGTTAATGCTTCGGCACTTAACTCTGCCTGGGTACTAATGAACTCGGCTACCGATGTATGGGATGGCGGTTTAGGCAGCAGCAGTGGCGAGCTAGGTCATAACGTAATGGATCACCACTTCCGCGTTGGAGCTTCTGCGCAAGTTGAAGGGTACGACGACAAATATACCTATGGTCGCCGCCCAAGTGGATTCTATGTACCGCGCTTTAGAAACTGGGGCGATGACAAACGAGACTACCTACGAGGGTTTGGCTATCAAGGTGGCGCTGGCCGCTCAGGTTGGAGACAAGATGTCGCCGAATTAGGGGTTGGGGCAGGGTTAAAAGAAGCGATGTCAGAGCCAGGTGGATGGACAATAGGCATGACTGCCTTTGGTGAAATGTTGCCTGACCATTCAAATCGTATTTATCTGAACAAAGACGTAAAAGACAAATGGGGTTTGCCCGTCCTTGCTATGGATGTTGAGATAAAAGAAAACGAACTGAAAATGCGTAAAGACATGCAGCAAGACGCCATAGATATGTTTGAGGCCGCTGGGCTTAAAAATGTGAATGGTTGGGACGCAGATTATGCACCAGGTATGGGTATCCATGAAATGGGTACTGCACGTATGGGACGTGATGCTAAAACATCGGTTCTAAATGGTCATAACCAAGTGTGGGATGCACCGAATGTGTTTGTTACCGACGGGGCGTGCATGACTTCTGCAAGCTGCGTAAATCCCTCTCTAACCTATATGGCGTTAACGGCGCGTGCTGCAAATTTTGCCGTGGAAGAGTTAAAGCGGAGGAACTTGTAATGGAACGTAGAGATTTATTGAAACTCATTGCTACTGCTACGGGCACCGCGCTTGTAGGCGGTAAAGCATTTGCTTATGACATTGTTGCCCCTGTGCCTTTGATGGAAACGGGGTTTTCAAAAGAAGATGTGGCACTCATTAATGAAATGGCGGAAGTTATTATTCCGCAAACTGACACGCCAGGCGCAAAAGCGGCTAATGTGGGTACAGTTATTCCGGTGATTGTTGCCGATTGTTATACCCCTAAGCTACAAAAAGCGTTCAAAGAGGGCATGAAGACTATAAATGCACGTAGTCATGCAACATTCCAAAAAGACTTTCTGTTATTAAGTAGTACGCAGCGTGAAACCTTGTTTTCAACGCTAGATACAGAAGCGAAAGCCGCTAATTTGGCTGAAGGTATCAGTAACGGTATTCCAACAGCAAAACCGAGCCAATGGGAACCGGGTAACGAAGGGCCTATTCCGCACTATTTTACGCTACTTAAGCAGCTTACCTTGTATACCTTTTTTACCTCTAAAGTTGGTTCTACCAAGGTACTGCGCTACGTCGCCATTCCCGGTTACTACAATGGCGAATTGCCTTATAAAAAAGGCGACAAAGCATGGGCTACATAGAGACTATACGTAAAAATAGTTAACCGCTAACCAAACAAATAGTGCAGGGAAAATACATGACATTACAGAAAAACGCAGAGCCTAATACCGGCTTTTCTATTAAAGCAGCTTCTTCAATAGCATTAGCTGCTTTACTAGCAATATTAATGGCGCCTTTGGCTTTTGCTGATAATACTGAGAGTGCAGAGCGTCTTGAGCGCGAAAAGCAAGCGGCTAAAACAGAAGTATGGGAACCAGTACCCGCAGTGGTAAGTGCTAAAAAGAATGAAGTTCCTTCCGATGCTATAGCATTGTTGACTGGTGATTTGTCGGCGTGGGAGTCGGTGAAAGGCGGAGAAGCCAATTGGCAATTTTCAGACGGTGAACTGACAGTAAAGCCGGGCGCTGGCGATATTAAAACCAAGCAAAGCTTTTGTGATGTTCAGCTCCACCTTGAATGGAAGGTACCGCAACCAGAGCCTGATATGGAAGGGCAACAACGAAATAATAGCGGTATTTTCTTTCAGCAACGCTATGAAATTCAGGTGCTAGATTCCTACAACAATGCCACCTACCCAAATGGGCAAGCGGGTAGTGTGTATAAGCAGACCATTCCACTGGTAAACGCTATGCGCGCGCCAGGTGAATGGCAAGAATACGATATTATTTTCAAAGCACCGGTATTCGATGGCGAGGCGCTTGAATCGCCTGGGTACATAACCGTTATCCACAACGGAGTGGTGGTACAAAATCATGTAGAGATTCAGGGCACTACCGAGTGGATTGGTGCACCTAAATATAACGCCCATGGTTGTGAGCCCCTTCAGCTACAAGATCATGGTAATTTAGTCAGCTTTAGAAACATGTGGGTGCGAGAGTTGTAAGCAAAAAGCGCAAGCTTTGCTGATATACAGCTAAACGCTAAACATAAGCAATCAATACATACTGCCAGCAGGTACATTAATGAAATATCTTCTGGCAGTTTTTTTGAGCATGTTTTATGGCCGGTTTTCTTCCGTGGTGTAATTTTGCCAAGCGCCACGGTTAGCGATTAACGTTATGAATACCCTCAAAGCCCTTTGTCTTCCCAGTCTGCAAAATATTGCACCAAATAATCAATGGCCATTCGTACCCTAAGGGGCATGAATCGCTTGTTCTGATACACAATCCAACTGCTTGCCCCGTCGCCCCAGTAAGGTTGCAATATAGGCTGTAACTTCCCAGCTTCAACCGATGCACTAAAGGTACTTTTAGGCATGTAGCCAATACCCAAACCTCGTTCACAGGCATCAAGTACCGCATTCGCATTATTACTGCGCCAACGGCCTTTCACTTTTATATTTTCTTGTGCGCCATTGTTTGAAAACTTCCATACATCGTTATTAGAAATAACGCAGCTATGCTTTTTCAAATCACTGGGGTGTAAAGGTTCGCCAAATTGCGCTAAATATTCCCGGGTGGCAACCGCCATCATGGGCCTTTCAATTAATTTACGCGCAATCAGGCTAGAGTCGGCCAGTTCGCCGTAGCGAATAACAAAGTCTACATCGTCTTCCACAAAGTTAACCATGCGACTATTAAAGTCCATATCAATGGTTAACTCTGGGTGCTCTAACGCAAATTGCATTAACGCGGGAGCCACGGCATGCTCGGCAAATCCGCCTGCGGCACTTACTCGCAGCACGCCATCAAGTGTTATCTGCTGAAGGCTTACCTGCTCATTGGCCTGTTGAAGGCCAATGAGCAGGTCTTTAGCGTGCTGGTAATAAAGTGCGCCGTTCTCGGTTAAATTGACTTGGCGGGTAGAACGAGCTAGTAAAATACAGCCTACACGCGCTTCAAGCCGAGCAATTTGTCTACTGATGTGACTGGTGCTGCAACCTAGTTGCTTTGCTGCTGCTGAAAAACCTTTGCGTTCAGCCACGGCCACAAATTCTACAATGCCTTCGAAGCTTTCCATTTATTTCACTCGTGATGTGTGAGTAAAAAATTACTATTGTTGCTATATGGCAATAGTGATTTAACTATTTCGCATATTATCAAATTATCAGGGATATTCTATAGTGTATGCACATGATTACTACGGCACAGCTAATGTGTCTTACGCATAGGAAGAAACCATGAAAAAGATACTTATCCCAGTAACAAACCACGCAACACTAGGTACTACTGATCAAGCGAACGGTACTTATTCGCCGGAGATTACCCATGCAATCGATGTTTTTAATAAACACGGCGTAGAGTACGATATCGCGTCAATTGAAGGCGGTGCTATTCCTATTTACGGTACCGACATTGAAGGCGACGACGTTAATGCCGCGGTGTTAAACAACGAAGACTTCAAAAAGCGCACCAGCAACAGCATGAGCGTTTCAAACGTGAACATTAATGAATATGATGCTGTGTTCTATCCAGGTGGCTTCGGACTATTGTCCGACCTCGCCAGCAACGAAGACTTTGCTAAGCTATCTGCTACCCATTATGAAAATGGCGGTATTGTTGGCGCGGTATGTCACGGCCCAGCAGCACTGTTACCTATTAAGCTTAGTAACGGCGAAGACCTAATTGCCAGTAAAGCAATTACTGGTTTTACCCGCGAAGAAGAAGTGGATTACGGCACCATTAACGATATTCCGTTTTTACTCGAAGAAGCATTAGCCCGTAAAGCCGCTAAATTCAGTAAAGTTCAACCATGGAATGTACATGTGATTGAAGATGAGCGTGTTATCACTGGTCAAAATCCAGCAAGTGCTCACGCGGTTGCAGAGGCTATCGTAAACCAATTAAGTAAATAGCGATCACCCAATTAGGTAGTTAAGTATTACCGATGAGGCGTTTAAAACGCCTCTTTGTATATCTGGGCGATATCTTGTTTGCTTAATACTCTTGGGTTGTTACGCAGCAAACGAGTTACTTTACTCGCTTCTTCTGCCAATAAAGGAATAGCGTCTTCGCTAATGTCAAAGTTGCGCAGTGTGGCAGGTATTTCCACTTTTCTGCACAGTGCTTCAATGGCATCTACTACCTGATTAGCAATTTCTAACTGCGTTTTATCAGAAATAGGCAAATGTAAAAAGCCCGCCACATCCACAAAGCGCTGTTGGCAAGCCCCTATATTCCAGCGCATAACATGGGGCAACATAACCGCATTGCTCATGCCGTGAGATAAATGAAAGCGACCGCCTAGCGGATAAGCTAGCGCATGCACGGCGCCAACGCCCGCGTTACCAAACGCCAAACCTGCCATTAAACTTCCGGTTGCCATATCTTCACGTGCTTTAACATCGTTGGAATTTGCATAGGCAAGCGGCAAAGAATGATAAATAAGAATCATAGCCTTGCTAGCCAAAGCATCAGTAATAGGGCTGGCATTAACCGATAGGTAGGCCTCTAATGCATGTACAAACGCATCTATACCACTGGCGGCAGTAATGTGTTTGGGGCAGCTTAAAGTCATTTCAGGCGTCACAATCGCAATATCAGGCAATAGGTAATCGCTCACGATTCCTTTTTTAACCTGCGCGATAGGGTCGGCCAAAATAGCAATATTCGTCACTTCTGAGCCCGTACCCGCCGTGGTTGGAATAGCAATAAGGGGTAACGTGCGCCCTGGCACTAAGTTCTCACCGAACAAGTCTGCAATGTTGCCCGTGTAATCGAACGTAGCCGCAAGCACTTTAGCGCTGTCGATTGCACTCCCTCCGCCAACGGCAATAATTCCGTCTACCTTATGTTGCTTCAGTCGAGTAAGCCTTTGCTCAATAATGCTTATTTCAGGTTCAGGCGGGATATCGTCTATCACAATAGGGCATTCTACATTCAGCAAGCCAGTGACACGTTCAAGTGCACCAGATTGGCTTACGCCCTTGTCGGTGATAATGGCAGGCGCTTTAATGTTTAACCTTGAAAGCTCGGCGGCAAGATTCGCTAAGGCTCCCTCACCAGTAATGAGTTTATTGGCTGATTTGAAGACCGATACCTGCATAGCACACCTGATGTAAAAACTGAGCTTGATGCCAATGTAGTGGGAATAGCAAGTATTTACAAATTAGTAACAATGATGATGGTGGAAAAGGTAAGCGTTTTAGAGCATTGAACTGAAAACAAGTGGCATAAAAAAACCGCAAACCATGTTTGCGGTTTTTAGTCGTCGCGCTAATAGTCAGCTTTCTATTACTTGGCTTTCGATTACTAAGTCTTCGTTTACTAAGCTTTTGATTACTTAGCTTTGCCTTGCTTAGCAACGGCATCCATCATCGCTTTAATCGCTTCTGGATCGCCTAAGTATTCTTTAGAGATAGGCTTCAAGTTTTCGTCTAGCTCGTATACCAAAGGTACACCAGTTGGAATATTTAGGCTTAGTACGTCTTCATCAGACATGCCATCTAAGTATTTAACCAATGCACGAAGGCTGTTGCCGTGAGCAGCAATAATAACGCGCTTGCCCGCTTGAATATCTGGACGAATAACATCGTGCCAGTAAGGAAGTACACGCTCGATGGTCATCTTCAAGCTTTCACCGCGAGGAAGAATCTCGGCATCAACGTTATTGTAACGGCGATCTACCCCTGGGAAGTGTTCGCTGTCAGTATCTACTGCTGGTGGTGGAATGTCGAAACTACGACGCCACACTTTAACTTGCTCTTCGCCGTGCTTAGCAGCAGTTTCAGCTTTGTCTAATCCTGTAAGCGCACCGTAGTGACGCTCGTTCAAACGCCAGTGACGTTCAACAGGTAGGTAATGTTGACCCATTTCTTCCAAAGAGATATTTAGCGTTTTGATAGCACGAAGCAATACAGACGTGTAAGCCTGATCGAATTCAAAACCTGCATCTTTCATTAACTGACCAGCGGTTTTAGCTTGTGCTACCCCTGTATCAGTTAAGTCGACGTCGTGCCAACCAGTGAAACGATTTTCAAGGTTCCACTGACTTTCTCCATGACGAATAAGTACCAGTTTATACATAGTAAGGTTACCTGCGGCGTTAAAGTGAAAATGCCCGACGAATGCCAATGAAATGGTGCGTCAGACGGATACGAAAAAAGATGAACGCTATCATCGTTGATCGGCAACCAAAAATCCAGTTTCGAAAAGCCAAGTTTAACAGGTAAGACAAGCGAAGTAGCAAAGTAGACCCTTTGAGTTGCAACGTAAACTGCTAGGGCAAGGGTATGAAATCAACATGAACTTTTTTTCACTTTGTTACCGTATACAGCTATAAGTGAGAGTAAGTAGGAGCGCCAAATCATTGCGGTGGAAAATAGAAGTGACTAATAGCACTGCAATATAAATAATGGTTAGCGTTTCCTAATTTGCTCCTAAAACTATATTTATGACAGGCAAATAAGGATGGTGAGCGCGTGAAATATCAATCTTTTTCCAATATCGATGTCGATGGCAATTCCTTCAAGGCCATTAGCTTTGACAAAGTAAATGAGAACTTTGCGCTCGACCGATTACCGTATTGTATTAAAATTCTTCTAGAAAACTTACTGCGTCACGAAAATGAAGAGTTTGTGACCAGTGACGACATTGAACAAGTTGCTACTTGGAACACCGAAAATCATGTCGAGCATGAAGTTTCTTTTGTTCCTGCCCGCGTAATCTTGCAGGATTTTACTGGCGTACCAGCTATTGTTGATTTGGCCGCTATGCGCGATGCAGTTAACAAGTTAGGCGGCGATGCTCAGGCTATCAACCCGCTAAACCCAGTAGAATTGGTCATTGACCATTCAGTAATGGTTGATTTCTTCGCAGAAGAAAACGCGTTAGAGAAAAACACCGACGTTGAAATTGAGCGAAATAAAGAGCGTTACCAGTTTTTAAAATGGGGGCAATCAAGCTTCGATAACTTCAAAGTTGTTCCTCCTGGTCGAGGAATAGTCCACCAAGTTAACCTTGAATACCTTGCCCGTGTTGCTTTCACTAAGCAAGAAGGTGACGACACGTTAGTATATCCAGATACCCTTGTAGGTACCGATTCACACACCACCATGATTAATGGGCTTGGCGTATTAGGCTGGGGTGTAGGCGGTATTGAAGCGGAAGCGGCCATGTTAGGTCAACCCGTTACCATGCTTCTACCTAAAGTAGTGGGTTTTCGATTAGACGGTGAACTGCCAACTGGCGTAACAGCAACAGATATGGTGTTAACAATCACTCAGCAACTTCGTGCTCATGGTGTAGTGGGTAAATTTGTTGAATTCTATGGTCCGGGCTTGAAGCATTTAACCACAGCCGATCGCGCCACCATTGCTAACATGGCACCAGAATATGGTGCAACCTGCGGTATCTTCCCTATCGATGCAGTGGCGCTAGATTATTTGCGCCTAACCGGGCGTGACGAATCGCAGATTGAACTTGTTGAAGCATATGCGAAGGAAAGTTCGCTATGGCACGATGACTTCAGTAAAGATGCACAATACCACGAAACGTTAGAACTCGACTTAAACGACGTTGTGCCTTCTATTGCAGGGCCTAAACGTCCTCAAGATAGAATTGCACTAGATAACGCATCAAAGGCATTTAACGAATGGCATCGCACGCAAATTGATGTGAAAGTGCTAGACGAAGAAACGGAATTTGTCGCAGAAGGCGGTGCAGTGCCTGAAGTGAACGAAGAGCATGATTCGTATGTAGAATTCCGTGGCAATAAATTTAACTTAGAAGATGGCGCTATTGTTATTGCGGCCATTACGAGTTGTACCAATACATCAAACCCTTCAGTGCTTATCGGTGCTGGGTTACTTGCGAAAAAAGCGGCAGAAAAAGGGTTAACCCGAAAGCCTTGGGTAAAAACGTCTTTAGCCCCTGGTTCGCAGGTGGTGACGCAATATCTTGAAGATGCAAACTTGATGGACCCACTTGAAGCACTCGGTTTCAACCTTGTGGGTTATGGTTGTACAACTTGTATCGGTAACTCAGGGCCCTTGCCTGATGCTATTAGCGATGCAATTAAAAAGGCCAAACTTACTGTTACCTCTGTTCTATCGGGGAACCGTAACTTCGAAGGTCGTATTCATTCAGATGTTGCAGCCAACTATTTAGCCTCACCACCATTGGTAGTGGCTTATGCGTTAGCCGGTAATATGAATATTGATATTACTAAAGAGCCGCTAGGGTTAGGCAGCAATGGCGAGCCAGTATATTTAAAAGATATCTGGCCAAGTGAAGATGAAATTCAAAGCCATATTGCCGAACATGTTACTAGTGATATCTTCAAAGCAAAATACGCCGACGTATTTAAAGGAAGCGGTGTGTGGAATGACCTAACGGTTAGCCCAACATCGGTATACGATTGGCCCGACTCTACCTATATTAAACATCCTCCGTTTTTCCAAACCATGGGCGAACAACCTGAAGCACTTAGTGCTATCGAGAACGCGAGATGCTTGGTTAAAGTGGGCGATTCAATCACCACAGATCATATTTCTCCGGCAGGCGCGATAGCGCCAGACAGTCCAGCAGGTGAATACTTGCAAGCAGAGGGTGTAGATACCAAAGACTTTAATTCTTACGGGTCTAGGCGAGGTAACCATGAAGTAATGATGCGGGGTACTTTTGCTAATGTTCGTTTGCAGAATCAGTTGGCACCGGGAACAAAAGGCAGTGCTACTACCCACTATCCAAGCGGTGATGCCATGTCTATTTACCATGCTGCTATGCGTTATAAAGAGGAAGGTGTTGGTGCTGTAGTCGTCGGCGGTAAAGAATACGGTACAGGCTCTAGCCGAGATTGGGCGGCGAAAGGGCCCTCATTAATGGGCGTGAAAGCGGTAATGGTGGAAAGCTATGAGCGTATTCACCGTTCTAACTTAATTGGCATGGGCATATTACCGTTGCAGTTTAAGCCTGGTGACAGTGCAAGTAGCTTAGGAATTAAAGGGAACGAAACTTTCTCAATTGGTGCAGTAAGTCGCGACCAAAAAGAAGTAGATGTAACCGTAACGTCTGATGCAGGCGAGTCGCAAACGTTCTCGATGGATATTCGTATCGATACCTCAAACGAGTTCACTTATTTCGAAAACGGCGGTATTTTGCATTATGTAATTCGCCAATACTTAAAGAAATAGTGATTGGTTAAAATTGGCGTTTAGCGTTTTAGTGCGCTATGGGCTAAAAGTAAAAAAGCCCGATAATTATCGGGCTTTTTTATGAATTAACAAATTAATTAGTAGAATCGCTTAGTGCAGATTATCTCTTTAATGTTTGAGCCAATTGCCGCACGCTTTTCGCAGCGTAAGTCTTGAGCTTTCGCGCCGTACATTGCAATGTGTTCTTCTACGAAAGGTTCCATCGCAGTTCTAAAGTCTTCAGGTAAAGCATCGCGAATTGAGCGAAAAGAACGATTCCACTCCGCGGTTTTTTGTTCCATTGCGACAGTTAACCACAACCAACCCTCTTCATAATTAGGTTCGGCACCCCAGCCCTGAAAATACATTTGAGCCAAGTAATACTGTGATTGCTTGTTACCTAGCTTGGCACCTTCTAATAGCTTAGTATGGGCTTCTTGGTAGTTTTCAGCTTTTAGTGCGAACAACCCACTTTCAACAATCGAAAGGTACTCAGTTTTCCACATGTGATCTTTCGTTCGTGATTGGGCGTCTACTGCCGTTGATATTAGTGTGCCTGTAAATAACAATGCAAAAACTATTGCTTTCATATTGGTTTCCTTTCCCTTATTAATAAATGTATTAGCTATATTTAATACTGAATCGCTTAAATCTACAAAATTAGAGTGTTAGTAAATATTTCATGGTTAGTCGCCGCCGACAATTTGCACCTGTGGAATGTCAGTATCGCCCTTAATGACTTTAAAAATGGCATCTTGTACTAAGGTGCGCATACCGTCTTGAGTGGCTTGCTTTTTCATCTCTGACACACTGGCTTCTTTGTAAACCAACGAGCGTAACTCAGGCGTCATTCCTAGAAGCTCATGAACCCCTGTTCTACCTTTATAGCCTGTATTACCACATTCTTCACAGCCTTTTGCTCTGTAGAGTTTTAGCGGAGAAGGCAACGCTAATTCATCTAACATCTGCGCACCGTACTGTCTTTCAATGAAGGCCATGTCAGTATCACTCGCTACGTACTCTTCCTTACACTTACCACAAAGGGTTCGAATAAGGCGCTGGGCTAATATACCTACACAGGCATCTGAGAAATTCACAGGATCTAGCCCTAAATCTAGCAGACGAGTAATGGTTTCAGGGGCGGAGTTGGTATGCAAGGTAGATAACACCAAGTGACCAGTAAGCGAGGCTTCAATGCCAGCGTGGGCTGTTTCTTTGTCACGCATCTCACCAATAAGAATGATATCGGGGTCGGCCCGCAAAAATGCCCTTAATGCGTTAGCAAATGTGAAGCCTATTTTGGGGCTTACCTGAACCTGCTGCAAACCGGGCTGAGTAATCTCTACCGGGTCTTCTGCGGTCCATATTTTTTTCTCAGGCGTGTTTAAGTAACCCAAAATAGCATGCAAGGTGGTGGTTTTACCGGAACCTGTTGGACCCACCACTAATAAGATGCCATGGGGCTTTTTAATCATGTCTTCTAAGCGTTTCAAATTGGTAGGCGCTAAGTTCATTTTCTCGATAGGCATAGCGCCGCCAGACGCCAGCAAACGCATAACAACACCTTCACCGGCCACGGTAGGAATGGTGGCAACACGCACTTCTACCAACTGCCCATTCATCTTGAACGCTAACTTACCGTCTTGAGGTACACGCTTTTCTGCAATGTTTAGGTTAGACATAATTTTAATACGGGCAATAACCGCATTATGGTGTGAGTTAGGCACCTTGTTCATGTCGCGGCACACACCATCAACCCGCATTCTTACTCGAGTAGGGGCATTCTTCTCTGGGTCGATATGAATATCAGATGCGCCAAGGCGTTTTGCATCGTGTAATACACGACTAACCAAACGTACTACCGCAGGGGCATCGTCAGAAAGTTCATCGACAAGCTCGTCGTTTTCCTCACTTGATAGACCAATTTCATCAAGGATCTCATTCATGTCGCCTGGGGCAGCACCGCCGCCACCTTCACCTAAATACTGTAATATGTGGTGAGGTAAACCAACCGCAATTTCGTAGCTCTCTATACCCAACGCGCTTTCCGTTTCCATCAACAGCGCAGCGTTATTAGGCTCTGCCATTAACACAATGGGATTACCTTCCACATCAGAAATAACTGCAACATGGTTACGTTTAAGGTAAGACAGGTTTAGTTTACTTTCACCTTCATAACGATGGTACTTATCGGGTAGATAACCAATAAAGGGAACCTGGTAATGAATAGAAAGGGAATGCCCAATTTCATGTTCGGGAACGCGATGTTCAGACATCAAACCCTGCACGATAGTACGAGTGTCTTTAGAGGTAGATAGCAGTGCTTTTAACGCAGGTTCGTTTATTAAGCCTTTATGTAATAAAGAATCAAATGGATTGTTTGTACCACCAAGTTCATAACGGAATTTAGCCCCTAACACTAATGCTAAGTCGTTGGCGCGGGCTAAATCGTTATCGTCAAAACTGCCGTTTTGTTTATTGATAATTTGCATCACGCCCATCAATACACCGGCATTAAGAATAGGCACACATAAAATGTTAGTGGTTTTGAAGTCGTTGTCTTTATCGAACTTATCAGCAAACCGTAAACGAGGATGAATAGCTTTCAGCTCAGCGGCGTTATAGGGGTCGGCTATGAGTAAAGGCAGTTGTGAGATAGCAACATAGCCTGCAATAGACATCGGGCTAATAGGCACTTTAATCTCTAAGGTTTCTTTACCCGTTTTAAACCGAGCGACCAAGTCTTGGTGTTGTCGGCGACGCTGAAAGATGCTCATACGGGTAGCACCAAACATGTTAAGGATGATGGGCTCAAGCAAACTGTAAGCGTCTAATAAAGACGAGTGATTATTCAGAATGCGTTTAACATGGGTGAAAATATGCTGACTGTCTTCTACTTCCATAGTGTTCTTAGCACAGCGTAACGCTGCTATATCCAAATTTGATTAAACATTGTGGCATACGTTTTACCACCTTATACATATAGCGCATTAACGGCAATACAACTTACATTAAGGTGGTTCAACAATAGCGTAATTTTACATTACCTGTTAACAAGAAGCAGCTGTACTAAAGTCATATATTTGCAATTAATGTGTACAAAAAGCGATCTAGCGGTTGCAATGAATCCTGCCTTCTGTATAATTCGCGCCCACTGCCCAAATAGGGCAATGTTTCTAGCCGCGACCTCACTGCTTTTAGGGTGGTTGCCAGCGTAGCAAGCGAAATCGATAAGATAAGACTGCTACAGGCGTGTTAGGAAAAAGAACAGGGTTCCAATTGGGAACCATCGGTTTACGCACATCTTTTCTTTCCAGAATAAAATGGAAGAGAAAAGGTGAATTTTTTTGTTCTTTCGATTGGAGCTTAATCGATGCCAAATCAAAGAATTCGTATTCGTTTGAAAGCGTTTGATCACAAGTTGATCGATCAGTCTACGGCTGAAATCGTTGAAACGGCGAAACGTACTGGTGCTCAGGTCAGCGGTCCTATTCCTCTGCCTACTCGCAAAGAACGCTATACAGTATTGACATCTCCTCACGTAAATAAAGATGCACGTGATCAATATGAGATTCGTACTCACAAGCGTTTAGTAGACATTATTGAGCCAACTGATAAAACAGTTGACGCATTAATGCGTTTGGACTTGGCTGCCGGTGTTGATGTTCAAATCAGCCTGGGCTAACAAGAGAGGGTAATAACAATGGCGATTGGTCTAGTCGGTCGTAAAGTGGGTATGACTCGCATCTTCACTGAAGATGGTACGTCTATCCCTGTGACTGTTATTGAAGCGACCCCAAACCGTGTTACTCAGTTACGCACTGAAGAACTTGACGGTTATCGCGCTCTTCAGGTTACTACTGGAAGCAAGAAAACGAACCGCGTTAACAAAGCTGAAGCAGGTCATTTTGCTAAAGCTGGTGTTGAAGCAGGTCGTGCTCTAGTAGAATTCCGCCTGGAAGATAACGAAGGTGGCGATATTGAAGTAGGCAGTGAAATCACTGTTGAAATCTTTAACGACACTAAAAAGATTGATGTCACTGGTACATCAAAAGGTAAAGGTTTTGCTGGCGCGATCAAACGTTGGAACTTTAGTTCACAACGTATGACTCACGGTAACTCTTTGTCTCACCGTGCACCTGGTTCGATTGGCCAAAACCAATCACCTGGTAAAGTTTTCAAAGGTAAGAAAATGGCTGGTCAGCTTGGTAACAAGCAAGTGACTACCCAATCTTTGGAAGTGGTACGTGTAGACGTAGAAAACAGCCTAATCCTTGTTAAAGGTGCCGTACCTGGCGCAACTGGCGGCGATGTAATCGTTAAGCCAGCTGTTAAAGCGTAACGTCTGGGGAGTGAACTGATGGAATTAACATTGAAAGATGCGCAAAGCGCTCTTGAAGTATCCGAAGCGACCTTTGGACGTGAATTCAACGAAGCCTTGGTACACCAAGTCGTTGTAGCTTACGGTGCAGGTGCTCGTCAGGGTACAAAGGCGCAGAAGACTCGCGCTGAAGTACGTGGTGGTGGTAAGAAGCCATGGCGTCAAAAAGGCACAGGCCGTGCTCGTGCTGGTACTATCCGCAGCCCAATTTGGGTTGGTGGTGGTCGTGCATTCGCAGCCAAGCCTCGTGACTTTGATCAAAAAGTTAACAAGAAAATGTATCGTGGTGCTTTAAAAAGCATCTTGTCTGAACTAATCCGTCAAGACCGTTTGGTTGTGGTAGAGAAGTTTGGTGTGGAAGCACCTAAGACAAAAGAACTTATTGCTAAGCTTAACGACTATGAACTAAATGATGTTCTTATCGTTACTGCTGATGTTGATGAGAACTTGTTCCTAGCGGCACGCAACTTGTACAAAGTTGACGTACGTGATGTTGCAGGCATCGACCCAGTAAGTTTGATTGCATTTGAAAAAGTGCTAATTACAGCTGATGCGGTTAAACAACTTGAGGAGGCGTTAGCATGAAAGAAGAACGTCTACTGAAGGTGCTTTTAGCACCGCATGTTTCAGAAAAGTCTACTATGGCTGCTGAAGCAAGCAACACGGTTGTATTTAAAGTAGCGAAAGATTCGAACAAAGCTGAAATCAAAGCTGCAGTTGAAAAACTGTTTGAAGTTGAGGTTGAAGGTGTTCGTACTGTAAACGTTAAGGGTAAAACCAAGCGTCACGGTCAGTCTTTCGGTAAACGCAGTGACTGGAAAAAGGCCTACGTGGTTCTTAAAGAAGGTCAGGACATCGACTTTGTCGGTGGCGCTGAGTAAGAAGGGGATTAGAAATGCCATTATTGAAAGCTAAGCCAACTTCTGCCGGTCGTCGTCACGTTGTTCAGGTTACTAACCCTGACCTTCACAAAGGCGCGCCTTACGCACCTTTGCTTGAAAAGAACAGCAAATCTGGCGGTCGTAACAACCATGGTCGTATTACAACTCGTCATATTGGTGGTGGTCATAAACAACACTACCGTGTGATTGACTTTAAACGCAACAAAGACGGCATTCCAGCCGCTGTTGAGCGTTTAGAATACGATCCTAACCGTTCTGCTAACATTGCACTAGTATTGTATGCAGATGGTGAGCGTCGTTACATTCTGGCTCCAAAGGGTATGAAAGCTGGTGATGCAATCCAGTCTGGTTCGGATGCTCCGATCAAGTCTGGTAACACATTGCCAATGCGTAATATCCCAGTAGGTTCTGTTGTACACGCAATTGAAATGAAGCCTGGTAAAGGTGCACAAATTGCACGTTCTGCCGGTGCTTATGCTCAGATCCTAGCACGTGACGGAAACTACGTTACCTTGCGTCTACGTTCTGGCGAAATGCGTAAAGTACTATCTGATTGCCGCGCCACCATTGGTGAAGTAGGCAATGCAGAGCACATGCTGCGTTCACTGGGTAAAGCCGGTGCAACCCGCTGGCGTGGTGTTCGTCCTACAGTTCGTGGTGTTGCCATGAACCCAGTAGACCACCCACACGGTGGTGGTGAAGGACGCACGTCGGGTGGTCGTCATCCAGTATCTCCTTGGGGTGTTCCTACTAAAGGTAAGAAAACCCGAAGTAACAAGCGTACCGATAAACTTATCGTACGTCGTCGTAATAAGTAACAGCGAGGATTCACCATGCCACGTTCTCTCAAGAAGGGTCCATTTATTGACCTTCACTTGCTGAAGAAGGTAGAGGCTGCAGTGGAAAAGAACGAACGTAAACCAATTAAGACTTGGTCTCGTCGTTCTATGATCATCCCAGATATGATTGGGTTGACCATTGCGGTCCATAACGGTCGCCAGCACGTTCCAGTCATCATCAGCGATGAAATGGTCGGCCACAAGTTGGGCGAATTTGCGCCAACGCGTACTTACCGCGGCCATGTCGCGGATAAGAAAAGCAAACGATAAGGGGTAGGATAAATGGAAGCATTAGCTAAACACCGTTTTGCCCGCTCGTCTGCTCAAAAAGCACGCTTGGTAGCGGATCAAATTCGCGGTATGCACGTTGAGAAAGCGCTTGAGCTTCTTACGTACAGCCCGAAGAAAAGCGCAGCGCTGGTTAAAAAAGTTTTGGAATCTGCGATTGCAAATGCAGAACACAATGAAGGCGCTGACATCGACGAATTAGTCGTTGCCAAAGTTTTCGTTGACGAAGGTCCAACTATGAAACGTATCAAGCCACGTGCCAAAGGCCGTGCAGATCGTATCTTTAAGCGTAGCAGTCACATCACTGTGGTTGTAGCGGATAACTAGGAGTAGATAATGGGACAGAAGGTACATCCTACAGGTATACGCCTGGGTATCAGTAAACCATGGACTTCTACCTGGTACGCTAATACTGGTGACTATGCGGATAACCTGTATAACGATCATCAGGTACGTAAGTATCTGACTAAACAGCTTAAAAGCGCTTCACTTTCTAAAATCGTGATCGAGCGTCCTGCTAAGAGCATCCGTGTGACTATTCACACTGCTCGTCCAGGCGTAGTAATCGGTAAAAAAGGTGAAGATGTAGAGAAGCTTCGCGCCTATGTTTCTAAGCTAGCCGGTGTGCCAGCTCAGATTAACATTGCAGAAGTTCGCAAGCCTGAGCTTGACGGACAACTGGTTGCCGATAGTATCTCTAGCCAGCTAGAGCGTCGTGTAATGTTCCGTCGTGCTATGAAGCGCGCGGTACAAAACGCAATGCGTCTTGGTGCTAAGGGTATTAAAGTTGAAGTTAGTGGCCGTTTGGGCGGAGCAGAAATTGCTCGTTCTGAATGGTACCGTGAAGGTCGCGTACCTCTGCACACATTCCGTGCAGATATCGATTACGCAACTTCAGAAGCTGCAACTACCTACGGTATTATTGGTGTGAAGGTATGGATCTTCAAAGGTGAAGTTCTGGGCGGTTTGCCTACAACTCAAGAGCAAGCTCCGCCTGCTCAACCTAAGAAGAAAGGCCGCAACTCTAAGCGTGAGGGCTAAATCATGTTACAACCAAAGCGTACGAAATTTCGTAAAATGCATAAAGGTCGTAACCGTGGTCTTGCCATTGCGGGGAGCAAGGTAAGCTTCGGTACTTATGGCCTGAAAGCAGTTGGCCGTGGTCGTATGACCGCTCGCCAAATCGAAGCAGCGCGTCGTGCTATGACTCGTCACGTTAAACGTCAAGGTAAAATTTGGATTCGAGTTTTCCCTGATAAGCCAATTACTGAGAAGCCTCTTGAAGTGCGTCAAGGTAAAGGTAAAGGTAACGTTGAGTACTGGGTATGCCAAATTCAACCTGGACGTGTTCTTTATGAGATGGAAGGTGTTCCTGAATCTCTAGCACGCGAAGCGTTTGAATTGGCAGCGGCTAAACTGCCATTTAAGACAACCTTTGTAACTCGGACGGTGATGTAATGAAAGCGACTGAACTGAAAGAAAAAAGCGTAGAAGAGCTGAACGCAGAGTTGATTAACCTGCTACGCGAACAGTTCAACTTGCGCATGCAGCACTCAACTGGTCAACTTGAAAAGACTGATCAATTGAGAACTGTACGTCGTAACATCGCGCGTGTTAAAACCATTCTGACTCAAAAGGCTGATGCGTAATGACTGAACAAAAAGTTCGTACAGTGCAAGGTCGTGTGGTTAGCAACAAGATGGATAAAACCATTACTGTTGTTGTTGAGCGTTTTGTAAAACACCCTATCTACGGGAAGTTCATCAAACGTTCTACTAAACTTCACGCCCACGATGAAGAAAACGTATGTAACCAAGGCGACGTAGTCACTATTAGTGAATGTCGTCCATTGTCTAAAAGCAAAAATTGGACATTGGTTAGCGTTGTAGAAAAAGCTGGCGTTTAATCGCTAACTTTTCTTACAATTGAAAAAGCCGCTCTTGAGCGGCTTTTTTATTGCCTAAAATTCAACGATACAAAATTATGATGGCTGTGTGACGGTCAAATACAACTCGCTATAACTAGCCGCCATTTCCTTGGTACTGAAATGCCCTTTTACATGTTGATACAACTGATTGCCTAAGGTATCTCGGCTTTGCTTATCATTTACGAGCTTAATCAACGCATCGGCTATTTCATCTATATTCCCTGGCGTCACCATTAATCCCGTTTCATCATGCTCGATAATTTCTGGAATGCCGCCTACCGGTGTTGATACCACTGCACGCTTACAGGCACCCGCTTGAAGAAGAATAACGCCCAAGCCCTCTGCATAAGCGGGGTGAACCACAATATCAACACTGGGCAAAATCTTGCTGACCTCATCGGTAAAGCCGCACAGATGCACGTGTTCGGTAAGCAAATGTCGTTCGATAAGCGCTTGATAGCTTTCTTTAAGATTCCCTTTGCCAAAGAGTAAGCAGCTTACTTGAGGATTATTTTGAACCACTTTTTCCATGGCCAAAATAATATCGGCTTGGCCTTTACGAGATATAAGCTGAGCAAAATTGGCAATAACTGTATGATCTGACGGGATGGAAAAGGTTTCACTTAGCCACGCTTTGTCTGCTGGCTTAGAAAACTCTTTAAAGTCTACAGATGAGTGAATAACTGGTTGGTGTTTTACCGCTTCACAGTGATGGCTTACCACATTGAATACGCCCTCAGAAATACTCGCTACAGCTGCAAACTGGCTGTATTTGTAGGTAGCAAACAGTGACTCAGGATTATCTACTCGTCGGGTGCATATAGCGGGAATGCCGGTTATCTTAGCTACCATGGCGCCGAATACATCTGCCCCTCGGCGGCTATGTACATGGATGACATCGGCTTTAATTTTACGGGCAATATTCACCATGCGTTTTACGGCAAATAAGTCGGTTTCACCGCGATAAGCAATAGTATGCGTTTGGCAGCCTGAAAGGGCCAGCGCTGCAATTTTACTGTCTTCTGGGCATATTAAGTGGTTTTCGTAATCAAACTGACGGTTCAGTGAATCTAACAAGTAGACTACTTGTTTAGCGCCGCCATATAGGTTTCGACCCAATTCAATATGCAAAATCTTTAAGCTCACAAGTATTCCTTCACAGTGGTAAAAACTTCTTCTGGGCGAATGGATGCCATACAGTCAAATGTACCATTACACGTTGGTTTACGCTTACATGGCGCACAGACTAGGTTTTTATATAATACATGAGTGTTGGTATTATCAGTATATGTATACGGACAGGTAGACCCAAAAAGAGCAACTGTAGGGCGAAGAAAAGTGACCGCCATGTGTGTTAGGCCAGTATCAACGCCAATAAAGGCTTGAGACTGTTTCACGGCCACGGCTGATTCTGCTAACGATACATGCCCCGCTAATGAATAAACATCACCATCATTGAAGGTTAGTGACTGTGCATCACAGCTATCTGACGGGCCGCCTAGAATAACAATAGAGATATCACTGTGTTGACGAATCAGGGTGATAAGCTGCTTCCAGTGATTAATTGGCCAGTGCTTTTGCGGTCGGGTAGTAAAGGGGGCTAGTACAATATAATTGCTATTCACTGACAACGCATTTAGTGTGCGCCGCAATTGTAGTGTGGCAGCTTCCCCCATCTCGACATGTAGTTGATAAGCGTCAGCGCCCATGTGCTTTGCTAAAAATCGATACTCGCTGCTGATTTCCTCTGATATTGGTTTATCTATTGTATCGGTCAAAAAGCGTTGGCTTTGCTCTTTACTGTTAAAACCAATACGGTGAGCCGCGCCACTGAGATAGGCTAAAAAGGCACTTTTAAGTAAGCCTTGGGCATCAACGGCATGGGTAAAGCCTTTATCGCGGAGTTGTCGCCTAAATGCCAGAACGGATTTGAACAAAGACCAATAGGCGCGCTTCTTGCCAAACGCTTTCCATTCGCTTTTCGGCCATACAAGAATCTCATCAACAAAAGGGTGCTGCTGTATTAGCCCAGCATACGGTTTTTCGACTAACCAAGTAATTCTGGCATTAGGTAGGGCTGCTTTTATGCTGGACGGAAGCCCTGAGGCCATTACAATGTCACCAATAGCGCTAAGCCTGATTAAAAGTATGTTCGGCTGGGTTGCAGTAGAGCACATAAAACTTACATGTAGACGAGTTATAATGGGTGAGTAAAACACATAATAACGTCAGTTTGATGACGACCTAGCATAGCGCTACGCATTTCATTTATTGTGTCGTGAGCCAGTCAGGCTACCAAAGAATAACAATAGGAATTACTAATGATAAGAGGCGGTAAAGAAGCCGAATACAGACCTACATTACTAGAAGATGTCTGTCGCTGGCTTTACTCCTGTGTATTATTTTGCATTATCCCTTTCGCATTTATCCAACTAATGCGCCGTGGTGCGACGAGAAATAAAGAATATAACCAACGCCGGTTTGAGCGATTCGGTTTTGTTGCGAGACCTCATAAAACGGGTGGTTACCTGTTTCACTGCGTTTCAGTTGGTGAAGTGGTGGCGGCATCTTGCTTAATAAAGCGCATTATTCAGGCTGAACCAGATACCCAAATTACGGTGACCACCACTACGCCCACTGGGTCGGCAAGAGTGCGTGATATTTTTGGTAACTCTGTGCACCACTTTTACTTGCCCTATGACCTGCATACGGCCATGGCTGCAATGATAAAGCGCATTAAACCTAAAGCTGTGCTTATTACCGAAGTCGAGTTATGGCCTAACTTTATACATGCTTGCTGGAAGCGTCACATACCGATAATGGTGATTAATGCGCGTATGACGGATAGGTCGGCTAAGCGCTACATGAAGATAAGTAAGCTATTTAGCCCTATGCTAAACAAACTTTCTCATATATGTACTCAAGGCCAGCGTGATTACGATAATTACCTTGCGCTAGGTATGCCTGAAACACGTATGACCCAAACCAATAATATTAAGTTTGACCAAGCTGCTGCCACAACGGATAGAAGTGTAGGGTTTATGGGCCTTTCACTAACAGATGGCCCAATATTAGTTGCTGGCAGTACCCACGATCTTGAAGAGCAAGCCATGATTGATGCCATGAAGATACTTGGCTCATCAAGTGCGGTGAATCTTCGCCTACTGTTAGTGCCTCGTCATCCAGAACGGTTTGACACAGTCGCTAAGCTTCTAGAGCAAAACGAACTTGAATACGTTCGTACAAGTAACATTGATGCTATATCCCCAGAAACAAAAGTTATCTTGCTTGATGAAATGGGCAAATTGAATAGTGCTTATAGCGTTGCTAGTTTTGCGTTTGTAGGTGGCTCGATTGCCAATCGAGGTGGCCATAATGCGTTAGAGCCAGCCGCTTTTTCAATTCCCATAATGATGGGGCCACATACCTATAACAACCCAGTCATTTGTGAGTATTTGGCAGAACGTGGTGCGCTTACCAAAATAGAGAATGCACAGGAAATTGCTCAGCAATGTGAGACTTGGATTAACGACCCGATGAAACGAGAAGAAGCTGGAAAAGCCGGCCGTAAAGTTTTAGAGGAAAACAGTGGTGCATTGGATAAAACGTTAGCGGTTGTAAAACATAATGTAGGTTAGCCTTACCTATAAATATCAATTGGTTAATTTTAGCTCACCAAAATTGGGCATGCATTGCACCAAGGTTTTTCTTTGCACTCCTATGGCAGCCCTTTAATTTACCATTAAATATATAACGTATTGAAAATATAAGTGAAATACAAAGTGGTCTGCTCTTTGCTTTTATAACGCCGACAGCGTGGTTACGGTAAAAAATAAACAATTATGCTTCTCACGAAGAAGCACTGAATTACGCGTTCTCCAGGGAGATGCACCCTGCTTAGGCAGGGTGCCATCTTAACCCGCTAGCATCTTCTTACACTGCTTCACCTTCAGGTAAAATCAAACTAATTACTCGCCATCCAGCTTTAGGGTGAATGCTGTTGCCATTCACAAACGTGAAGCTTTTTCCTTCAACATCTATGGCTATTAATGGTGTAGCTCTATCACCATACTTTTCATTGTATTGCGCGAACGTGAATTCATCAGACAGCCGTGTGGTTTTCACGCTAGCATCTCGGGCAATCGCAGACGCTAAATAGCCATAAGTCACACCTTCATCAAATAAGGTAAGACGTTTAGCGTATTGTTCGCTTACTTGGTGACTTGGACGGGTGGACTGTTCGTTACTTGTCAGTGCCCACACTTTGTCTTTACCCATGGTATTTTCAAAGTGATAAGCGATGGGGGGATTAAGTTGTTTGTAAGGTGACATAATTAGCACCGTACCAAAGCTGGCAATATCAAGATGGCGCGCTGCGTGATCTGACATAGGGTTACCAAAATACACAGGAATATCCATCATTCTAGCTTCACGAATGGCATCCCAGTTGGTATCTGCAACGGTAACGTTTAGCTCTTGCTTAATCATCTCATCAGCGAGCATTCGGTTAAATTTACTGCCACCGAACATAAGGTAAGCGGTAGGGGCGGGGGCTCTTACTTTCAGCAATTGCGCGACACTTCGAGAAGTCAGGCTTTGTACCACTACGGTCGCGATAATCACAAGAAAGACCATAGGCACGATAATGCCAGCACCTTCGTAGCCAATTTCTTCAAGCTTTAAAGAAAACAATGCAGATACGGCTGCGGCCACAATTCCGCGGGGAGCAATCCAGCTCAGTAGGGCCAGCTCATTAAGTTTAAGGCCAGTGCCAATAGAAGACGCTGCTACCGATAATGGGCGTGCAATAAACATGATTGCGCCAAGTACAATAAGCGCTCCCCAGCCCACATCCGCAACAGATTGAAGGCTAAGACGGGTTGCAAGTAATATGAACAAGCCTGAGATAAGCAGTACACTCAAGGTTTCTTTGAACTCTAGAATGTCTTCTACTTCCACGTTCTTCATGTTGGCTAGCACCATACCTGTGATGGTAACGGCCAATAGTCCAGATTCATGTGCAACATAATTTGATGCTGCAAACACCCCTAGAATAATCGTTAACACCGCGGTGTTTAATAAATAATGTGGGATCCAATCTTTGCGAATAGAAAGTCCTAGCAGGTAACCCGAACTAAACCCAAGTAGGAAACCAATGCCAATGGTTTTGCCAAAGGTGATAAAGGTGTGGGAAATCGCATTGCCTTGAGAAGCAACAATAAACTCAAATACCAATACGGCCAGCAGGGCGCCGATGGGGTCGATAACAATCCCTTCCCACCGTAAGATACTGGCTAAGTTAGATTTAGGTCGTACAGTACGCAGCATGGGCACAATCACGGTTGGGCCTGTCACCGTCACGATAGCGCCGAATAAGAAGGAGAGTTGCCATGACAAGTCTAGGCTGTAATGGGCCGCCACTGCGGCAATGACCCAGGTGACTAGTACACCCACACTACATAGATTACGTACCATATTGCCATGGCCCGCAATATCGCCAAACTTAAGGGTAAGGGATCCTTCGAACAGAATAATAGCAACGGAAAGCGATACAACAGGAAATAAAAGGTCGCCAAACAGCGCGTCTGCATTAAGTACACCAAATACAGGGCCAACCACAATGCCTACAATCAAAAGCGGTAAGATGGCAGGTAAACGAACCTTGTACGCGAGATATTGGCAGCTAATCGACAATAAGCCAACGGCAACCAAAGACATGAGTGGATCTGACAATG
Organism: Alteromonas sp. CI.11.F.A3; assembly: GCF_032925565.1. NCBI lineage: Bacteria > Pseudomonadati > Pseudomonadota > Gammaproteobacteria > Alteromonadales > Alteromonadaceae > Alteromonas > Alteromonas sp. CI.11.F.A3. Next base: position 4,378,615 of record NZ_CP136708.1, on the reverse strand, counting down.
CGTGTTCCCTTATTTTATAATGCTAAGTATGTAGCCATACTTATATTGTTATGCGGTTCCATCATATAGCAACTTATCTACATGCCGACAGAGACTTTCGTATAAGCGCAATATGATTAAAACAGAGTTTAGCCCATGAGGGATCAATTCGCTTATATTCAACGTTGTCGTGGAAGGGGAAGCGTAGTATTTTAAGACTTCATTTATTACGCGCCAAAGAGCGCCTTATCAACGGACTATAACGTTGCTTAATCACTCATTTTTACCTGTAGCAGTTGCTACGTTTTTTTCGCTCTCGTTACTTACTGGTTGTGCTGCTTCATACCCTGAAGCCCAAACGAAAATATCAGTGGGTGAGTTAACGGTACTTCCTGATGTGTTGGAAGAAACGTCGGGTCTGTTTTGTAATGCATCAACACTTGTGAGTTTGAACGACTCTGGCAACAAGCCGGAATTGTTTCACTTATCTTATGAAGGAAAGATGGTCAAAACCGATAGACTGGCGTTAGACAACATCGACTGGGAAGCGGTTACGGCAAGTTCAACCCATTGGTACGTGGCAGATGTTGGCAATAATAAAGGCCGTCGCGAGAGTCTTACTATTTATAAGGTTCATAAAAACGACCTTAACGATATTGTGACGATGACAGTAACCTACGAAGGTAACGAGCCAAGTAGCAATATGCCTTATGCCCACGATTTTGATTCTGAGGCCATGGTGTATGCCAACGGAAAGCTAATTTTATTTTCGAAAAGCTGGCGCACTGGCGTGGCCAAGGTGTATGAAGTTAACGAGTCTACCCAACCACAAACATTAACCGCGTTTGCGCAAATCGAAGGTTTACCAGGCGTTATTACTGGAGCCGATTACGATGCTGCACGAAACCTTTACGTGATTGTGGGCTATAAATCAGACCCTTTTGGTAACTTTGATACTTTTATTGCACAGGTTGATAGTCAGTTTGTTCCTATTAATATTTGGCCGTTACCTGCTTATAAACAGGTAGAAGGTGTCTGTGTAGATGACAATGGCAATTACTGGTTTTCAGAAGAAGCTGCTGGGCATCGCAAGGCATCGCTTACCGAAGTTAAAATTATTCAAAAATAAATTCGTCTATATTTTAATCACTTAAAGGGGGTTAGCATAATGGCTAATTCCCACGCTTTACACTTCGTGATTATATAAGGTTCTACTCTGCTTTTGCATATTAGGTAACCGGTTTAATGCGTAGATTCTCTCAGCTTATAGTGATGCTTACAGCGCTTCAAAGTGCATGGGTATCGATGTCTGCATCTGCTTCAGCGATAGAAGATGCTGAACAGTGGTTGAGTGAATATGTAAGTTTGGATGATACTTTTTCCATCGCATTATCTAAAAACAAAATTAGATTTAAAGGCTGTAAGCAGAAGCAATATCAGTTAGTGGTCAATCAGCAATTCACTAAAAGCTTCAATTTGGAAGCCATTGTGCACTACAACAAAGGCTTACTCGATTATGGGGTACTCGCTCAGCGGGTTAAAAGCCATGAATTTGAGGTAGTGAGTTGGTGGGATAAAGGAAGTTACCGGGTTGGGTTAAGCCACAAAATTCGTCCTGAACATGAAATTTCTATTCCCGTTGCCGAAGTGATTCAACTCCCTACCAGTACTACAGCGAGTGTGTATTTTGAGGTTCCGTTAATGGAAGCACGGCACACACTGACGGTTGCGGCTTCTAGAGAGTCATGGAAGTCGGACAGCGCAACAATCCAGTTGCCGTGGAACGAAGCCCACGACAACCAGGTAAAACTCCAATACGCCATCGCATTTTAACGCTAATAGCATTTATCGTTTTATAATTTAAACTGACTCACTTCTTGAGCCAGTTCGTTGGCTAATTCGTCGAGCTTCTCGCTAACCCCTACCAACACATGTGTAGCATTAAGAGTTTCATCACTCGATGAACTTATCTCATTAATACTCCGGCTAATATCTTCAACGACGGTAGCTTGTTGTTCTGTGGCGGTGGCCACTTGGGTATTCACATCGTTAATCAGCACGATTTCCTCGGCAATTTTCTGCAACAGCTTATCGATATCATCGGTAGCGCCAACCACTTCTTTGGTTTGGGCTTTGCTGTCTTGCATTTGAGAAACTGCCGTTTTGGAGTCTAGCTGGAACTTATCAATCTTGATCTGAATTTCATCAGTGGCGACAGCTGCACGCTGAGCAAGGGTACGAACTTCATCGGCCACAACTGAGAAGCCTCTACCATGATCGCCAGCCCGAGCGGCTTCTATAGCTGCATTCAGCGCAAGCAAGTTCGTTTGCTCTGAAATACTACGAATAGTATCAAGTATGCCGCCAATAGCCGCAGTGTGCTCATCAAGAGATTGAATAACCTCAGACACACTTTCTACTTGGGTAGAAAGATTCGATATTGCGTGCACCGCTTTTTGGGTAAATAGGCGGCCTTCTTGCGAGCTTTCAGTGGCACGATTCGCATTTTGCGCCGCATAAGTAGCAGACTGTGCGACCTCGGTTACCGTACTACCCATTTCAGTTAATGCTGTTGCTGCCTGAATGGTTTGGTCACGCTGACTACGCGTAGAGCGTTCATTTTGCTGCGATTGGCTAGCCACTTCTTTAGCCGACGCTTTAAGAGCTTGGCTAGTTTTAGCTACCGATGCAATCGTACTGTGAAGGTGATCAATAAAGCTATTGAAGCCTTCAACCAGTCGAGCGGTTTCTTTTTGTTCTGGTACGTCAATTCTTGAACGTAAATCGCCTTGCCCTTTTCCAAGTTGCTGGAAAATATCAGCCAGTGATTCGATAGGTTTTGTAAGAGACGATGCCAGCCAAATACCAAGCAGGGCAAACAAGCCCGCAATGGCAATAGACCATAAAATGATTTGTCGACTGCCGGCATTTAACGAGGCATAAAGCTCTTGTTCTGGTACTTGGGCAACCACGTACCAACCGGATTTTTCTACATACGTGCTAGCAAAAAGGACGTTATCGGAGTTTACTTCACTGGTTGCCATCGCAAAGTCACGCTGTTGCAGTAACGACCGTGACGCATCTGTGCCACTAATCGCGCTCAGTTTGGATTTTCCCAATAGACTAGTGTCAGGGTGGGCAATAATAGTGCCTTCACCATCAACCAAATACACGAAACCGGTTTGGGCAATTTTTACCGCGTTTATTATGTCTAGTAGCTCGTCCACTGACTTAGCTACCCCTGACATGCCTCGGCCTGCAGTTTGTTGGAAGTTTGCGAACAATCTATAACCTTGTCCAGGTTCGTTGTACAAGCTAAGTGAAATTGGCGTACCACTATCACGGTAAGCGAAAAACCAGCCGTCGAATTCATCGTTTTTCAGCACCCGTAAAAAACCGTCTTGGTTCCAATACTTGGTGGTTTTTCTATCGACGAAAGAGGCAACGGTTAAGTCGTTGAAATTCACGATATCGTTCAGATAAGCGATAAGTCGCCTTTCACCTGAACTATCAGCGCCTGCTGCCGACCAAGCTAAAATATCAGGGTTGGATGCAATGCCATGGGCAACAGAAAGCATCACACTGGCTTCTCTGTCTACCTGATTACCTATTTGCTTCAACAGTGAAGGAAGTTGAAGCTGCTCCATGTTTTCTTTTACTAAGTCTCGGGCTATCCATTGGCTAATCGAGCCTACCAAGATAGAGGCTGCCAATACGGCCACCATTAGTGAAATAATCAGTTTTTGTTTAATACTCAAAGTCATAACTTCCGACCATATTTTGACTGCTGAAATAACGACGCTGCACTGCAGGCACAGTCACGTCTTGGGCGTTGGGTTATTACTGTTAGCGTCTACGTAGCTGCTTAGTTGCAGGTTATTAATCACTTCATGAAACACGAGGAGAGGTAGTGCGCACTAGTTTTTTTATTATTGTGTTTATATCGGCTGACAATCGCGAATTATTATACTTTCGACGTATAAAAGCCGATAAGATGATTTTGAGGTTAAATTGACCGAAAGGTCAAGAAAAAGCCGCGAAATGAGATGAATATTCTCAATATCGCGGCTTATTTAGAGAGGTTTAGCGATTAATCTTCGCTTTTATCTTCAGGGATAGGGAAACCTCGGTCACGCATTAACGCGTCAACTTTGGCATCACGGCCGCGGAATTTGCGATAGGCTTTTGCTGGATCCATCGCATTACGAACTGAAAAGAGATACTTCACTAAGCGATCGCCCACTTCTTTGTCGTAAAATCCACCCGGTGCTTCCATAAAGGCTTCTGATGCATCAGCGGTAAGTACTTCTGCCCACATATAGCCGTAATAGGCTGCGGCATAACCTTCACCCGAGAATACGTGACCAAAGTGAGGTGTGCGGTGACGCATAACAATCTCTTCTGGCATGCCTAGCTTTGTAAGCTCTTCACGTTCAAAGGTATCTGGCTCAATATTAGCTGGATCAGTCGTATGGTATTTCAAATCCATAATGGCAGAGGCCATATACTCAGTGGTTTTGAAACCTTCATTAAAGGTTGATGCCTTCTTAATCTTAGCAACCAGCTCAGCAGGGATAGGCTCACCGGTTTCATAATGTACTAAGAACTGATTAATGACTTCGTCGGTGGTTAACCAACGCTCTAATAGTTGCGACTGGAACTCAGTGTAATCACGTACGCCCGAGTGCGAAGAAGGGTATTTCACGTCAGCAGATAAGAAATGCAGTGCGTGTCCAAATTCGTGGAAATAGGTTTCTGCATCATCAAATGAAATAAGTGTAGGTTCGCCTTCAGCCCCTTTTACGAAGTTAGAGTTGTTAGAAGACAACACGGTCTTTTTGCCGTCGAAGGTTGTTGATGAACGATAGGTTGTTGCCCATGCCCCAGAACGCTTCCCTTTACGAGAGAACGGATCTAAGTACCACAAACCAATGTGTTCACCAGAATCTTTGTCGGTCACTTCCCATACTTTAACGTCTTCGTGGAATACCGGTACTTTGCCTTCTTCTACAGGCGTAAAGTTGAAGTTAAACAAACGACCAGCCACATAGAACATAGCATCGCGAAGCTTATCTAACTGCAAGTATTGCTTCACTTCGTTCGAGTCTAGGTCGTACTTTGCTTGGCGAACTTTTTCTGCATAAAAGCGATAGTCCCAAGGTGCAATTGTGATATCAGCACCTTCAGCATCAGCTATGGCTTGCATATCGGCTACTTCTTGTTCAACACGTGCAATGGCAGCAGGCCAAACCTTCATCATAAGATCCATGGCGTTTTCAGGTGACTTCGCCATGCGATCTTCTAAACGCCACTGGGCATAGTTTTCATACCCAAGTAATTCTACGCGCTCATCACGCAATGTGAGGATGCGTTTAATGGTTTCGTTGTTATCAAACTCATCTGCGTTGTCGCCACGACTGTAGTAGGTGTTCCATACTTTTTCACGTAGCTCACGGTTCGTAGAGTACGTTAGGAAAGGATCCATTGAAGAACGGGTATTGGTAATTGCGTATTTACCCGACTCACCACGACTTTCTGCTGCAGATTTAGCGCCTTTTACGAAAGACTCAGGCAAGCCATCTAGTTGGTCTTCAGTAATATACGTTACGTAATTTTCTTCATCCGCCAGTACGTTATTTGAGAACGACGTATAAAGGGTAGCTAACTCTTCGTTGATTGCGGCATAGCGCTTTTTCGCTTCGCTGTCTAAGGTGGCGCCATTGCGTGCGAATTCGTTGTAGGTCATCCAGGCAATACGCTGCTCTTCTTCGGTAAGCGTCGATAATTCTTCAGACTCATATACCGCTTTAACACGTTCAAACAACTTTTCGTTCTGGGTTATTTTGGTAGAAAATGCTGACAACTTGGGTGACATTTCTACTTGGATAGCACGAAATTCAGGGCTTGATTTATTCGCACTCCAAATGCCGTAGTAACGAAATACGCGGCTAAGCTCGCTACCTGAACGTTCCATCTCCACAATAACGTTTTCAAACGTAGGAGGCTCAGGGTTATTCGCAATTTCATCAATCTCTTTAAGATTGAGTTCCATGGCTTTTTCAAGGGCCGGCTTTAGGTCTTCGAGTTTCATTTCATCGAAAGCGGGAACGCCGCCGTACGGGCCTTTAAATTCTTGCAGTAGCACATTGTCGAACTGCTGAGTTTCTGTTGCGGCTGCTTCAGTAGTGTCTACTGAAGTTGTCTGAGGGGCTTTTTGCTCAGAACAAGCACTAAGTGCAACCACTACCGCCATGGCGGTGAGTGAAGTTTTAAATTTTCCCATTATTTATTCCTGTCTTATTATGGTTATGTTTTCTTTTTAATCTTTTCTTATCGCTCTGTAAAGCAAGCTTGTTTTCACCACTATAGGGTAGGATAGACTCTCGCTTTATCTACCTTACGTTCATTCCCTACCCATACTATGTCATAGCAAAACTAACTTAAATGTCTCTTAACGTATTAAGCCGCTAGACCAACGAGTATGCGAGTAATAGCGCCTATATGACACTCATCGAAAAGAGAATAAAACCAATTGAAAATTTTGCCTTAACCAATACACTTCGCACCATTGAAATTCCCACTTATCACTAATTTGTCATCGTGTAAGGAGTATTGGCGTGTTCGAATTGTTGCTTCATGCAATTCCGGTATTGTTTGCTATTGGATCGTTTTGGTCCAACACAGAGCGCAAACTTTTATTATTGAATTTAGGATTGTGTGTGGCGCTAGCCAGCCTGCTTGCTTTTGAACAAGCTTGGGGCGGGGTAGTAGTGATTATGGTGGCGGGGATGAGTACCACCTATCGAGTAGTCACTCAAAAGCTATTACCTGCCTATGCCACCTACATTATTTTGGCTTTAATGACGGTGCTTGTGGCAAGTATCAATACCCTTACGGGTAAGACGGGTTTGCTAGAACTTATGCCAGTACTGACGTTTATGGTGTATCGCTTTGGCGAGTTACATTGCAAAGAAGCAGGGTTGCGCATTTGTATGATAATTGGCTCGATAAACTTTACGGTTTACGGTGTGGCTACCCAAACCTGGGGGCTGGCCATAACCGAAGCCTTGTTCGCTATTTCAAATGCGTGGTATTACGTTAAGTTACGCAGGCAAATTGCCGCGCTATCGGTATAACGTTAGATAGGCGGCAGACCAGAATTATAATAAGTGCCCGGCACTAGCATTACAATAAGGGGTAGCCTCACATCAAGGGGCAGCGCCGCGTTAAAGCGCAGAATTAAAAAAAGCCAGACGAGTCACTTCACACACTGCACTCTCGTCTGGCTTTTTTGTTTATCTTATTGCCGTATTGATAAAACGGTGTCTTACGCAAATACCACGGTTTTATTGCGATGAATAATTACGCGGTCTTCTAAATGATAACGTACGCCATGGGCAAGAGCGGTTACTTCACAGTCTTTGCCTTTTCTTACCATATCAACCGCGCTGTCGCTGTGACTAATACGCTTTACGCTTTGCTCAATAATAGGGCCTTCGTCTAGGTCTTTTGTGACGTAATGGCAGGTTGCCCCAATTAACTTAACGCCGCGATCGTAAGCCTGTTGGTAAGGTTTAGCCCCAGCAAAGCTCGGTAAAAAGCTATGGTGAATATTAATGGCTTTACCTTGAAGCTGTTGGCATAGCGTATCGGGCAAAATTTGCATAAAACGGGCAAGTACCGTCAGGTCGATTTTATACTCTTCCAACAAGGTTGAGATTTGCGCAAACGCCGCTTCTTTACCAAGAGCTTTAAAGTCTACCCAGTGAAACGGTACTTTGTACCAATCAGCAAATTGCTTCATTTGCGGGTGGTTACCAATAATGCACGGAATATCGCAATCAAGCTCACCGGTGTGCCAGCGATGCAGTAAATCAACCATACAGTGAGATTCCACACTGCCTAGCAAGGCAACGCGCTGCTTCTTGCCTGAATCAGAGAGCTTCCAATTCATTTGGAATTCGTTAGCCAAAGGCGCAAATTCTGCTAAAAAGCTGTCGTAATCTAACCCAATAGAATCGGCACCAATTTCGTGGCGCATAAAGAATCTACCGGTTTGTAAATCGGTGTGATGGTTAGCTTCAACAATGGTGGCACCATGGCTAGCTAAAAACTGAGAAACACTGGCAACTAAGCCAATTTGGTCAGGGCAATCTATTACTAATCGAAACGTTTGTTGCATGGAATTGAGGTCTCACTAAATAAGACCCCCTTTTTACCCAGCTACGCCAGTGAAGTAAAGGCTTTTAGGGTGAAAAAGCCTAACTGAAATAGGCTATTTGGCTATAAATAATATCACCCGATGAATGATGGTTGCCGAACTACTCATCATTAATTCCTCGGCGTAGCTTTTCACGCACCGACATATTGTGCCTTAAATTCCAACTTTGCCTAATTGGGTACGTAACCCCTTGCGGTGTTGAGACTGATTCAAACAAGTGAAACGCCGAGGCGTGCATTTCTACATGAGGTGTATACAAAGGCACAGGTAGCGCCACTGTGGCTTTTCGAATAACAGTGACATGGGGCGAAAATCCTTTGCCATCCACTTCTATCGCTGCCGCTCTGGCGGCTTTACGAGTCGATTTAGCCAACGCCATAAGCTCTGCTGGTGGTGACTCTGGTGCGGCGAAGAGAATCTTTGGGCCATTCCAAATACCGGTAGTGTCTAACGTTAGGGAAAATGGTGAATGTACTAGCGTATCGAGTTCAGCGACTAACGCCTCATGCTGACGGTGAGTAATATGGCCAAGAAAACTTAAGGTCATATGGTAATTGGCTGCGTTTACCGCATAAGGTTGGGATGCACCTGAGTCACGCCTTTTACCTTTACTTTCTTTACCTTTTTTCCTTCTACCTTCGTTTTGGGCTCGGCCCTCAGAAAGAGTGAACATGTTGCGGGCTGTCACCTCTGGAAGGGCTTGTTGCCGCCAACTATCAAGGGCTAACTTTTCTGTTGAATGTAAATCTAAACCAATGAAACAACGCATACCCACTCCTCTATCTACGTGCAATTAGGTCGACACGCCCGGGTTAATAGAAAATGATTCAAACCCAATGGACATTTCGTCAGGTGCCTTTATCTAGCCGAGCCTATTTAGGGCGCTGCAGAACTTCTGCTACGGGTAAATTCAAGTACAATAGTGTGAGAAGTTTATCTAGGTATTGCAAACCTTTATGTTACAGCCGTTACTACATTTACCTGCCGCCCAGCTAATAGAGCCCGTTCACACGGCGATTAGTAATAATAACCTTATCATAGGTGCCCCGCCGGGTGCAGGTAAGTCGACGGTTCTCCCACTTTCTCTATTAAGCGCGATACCACAGGGCAAAGTGTTGTTGATGCAGCCTCGCCGCGTAGTCGTAAGGAATTTGGCGAATTACCTGGCAGGTATACTCAATGAAAACGTGGGCGACACAGTAGGTTATCGAATTAAAGGTGAAAGCAAAGTAGGAAAGAACACCCGCCTCGAACTTATTACCGAAGGTATACTCGCCAGAATGATTCAGTCTGACCCTGAACTGACTGGGGTATCGGCCATTGTATTTGATGAATTTCATGAACGCAGCATTCATAGCGACTTCGGTTTAGCCTTAGCACTCGATGTGCAAGGGGGCTTGCGGGAAGATCTCCGCCTAGTGGTAATGTCTGCCACCCTTGATGTAGAGCCGCTGACTGCATTAATGGATAATCACGGGGCTGTGCCTGCAATTAACCTCAATGCTGAAGGGCGAACTTTCCCCGTTAATATGCATTACAGCAAAGATGTGCTTGCCCATGAAGTGGTTAGCGCTACCGCTGAAATGACGACCCGAGCCTTTTCTCAGCATCAAGGTGATGTGTTGGTTTTCTTGCCAGGAAGCGGGGCCATTCGAGGCGTGGCACAACGACTCTCTACGTTGGTAGATAAATATGACGTGGCATTGCACTCACTCTTTGGCGCGATGGGCAAAGACGCCCAGCAAGCTGCGATTAATCCCGACCCACAAGGGCGACGTAAGATTATTCTTGCCACCAATATTGCCGAAACTAGTTTAACCATAGAAGGGGTTAAGGTGGTGGTAGACAGCATGTGGGAGAACCAAGCGCAATATAATCCTTCCAGTGGCTTTACTCAGTTAATGCAGCAACGTATATCCCGTGCCTCGGCTATTCAACGGGCGGGGCGAGCAGGGCGAGTTAGCGAAGGTGATTGCTACCGGCTATGTAGCCAAAGCAGTTTTGAGCGTATGGCGCAACATAACGCCCCGCAGGTATTACGAGAAGATGTGTCGTCCTTATTACTTGATGCGTTGCAATGGGGCGCTACACCCTCATCGTTGGCAATGTTAACTCAGCCAAGCCCTGCGCAGTTAAAGGTGGCTCGTTATAATTTAACCGCCATTGATGCCCTTAAAGCCCATGATGACAGCCAAATAATAACCCCTTATGGCAGAACATTGTCTAACATACCCTGTCATCCGAATTTGGCGAATTTATTAGTACGCTGCGAGCAAGGTGTGCAAGGGGTAGGGCCAGCAATGCAAAGGAAACTTAAATGTGCTGCGCCCATCGTGGTGGCATTGGCCGAAAACCTAGGTGGGCAGTTTACACAAACTTATGTTATTGATGCGCTGTTGAATCTTGATGGTCAAACGCGCAAGCAGCTTCATCAGCAAGCATCTAAATATGCTAAATATGTTGGTGTTAATCAGAACGATTTGGACATTAACGGAATAGATGAAGACGCATTGGCGCTTTGTATTGCTATTGCCTTTCCTCAGCGGGTGGCGTTTTATCGCGGTCTAGGTTCTGACAAGGCGAACGGAGGGGTAAATGGAAAACAAAAAGGACAAGGGGCTAGACAAAAGACTACACAAGGTGAATTTCAACAAAGCGGATATAAGCTCGCCAGTGGCAAGGGCGGTGAGTTAGAGCAGCATTCTCCCCCTCAGTGGTTGGCAGTTTTACATGGTCAGCAAACCGGAAATACGGTGAAATTCAGGTTGGCCCAGCCTATTGATGAAGCGCTGCTTCGCGCTGTGTTCCCAGATGAGTTTACTCATAAAAAACAAGTACGTTTCAATATAACGAAAAAGGCCATGGAAGCACGAGTTATTACCGGTTTTCACGCCATCGACTTAGCCAGTGAACCTGTGTCAGGGCAAGAGAAGCAACAAGATAATAGCTTTTGGAAAAAACAGACTGCTCATGCTTGGTTTGAATATTTAGAGAATATCCCAGTAAGTGAGTGGCCACTAACTGATGGTGACTGGCAATGGTGGAATAGACTCAAACTGGCAGCCTCGTTAAATTTACCTCAGCCGCAGGCGTTCGATAAGTCAGACCCTTGGCCACAGTCTTTGCCGGCATTAATGCACAGCGCAAAAGAGGCATTAATTGAGCCTCTAAGCCGATGTGAGTCGTTGACGAAACTACAAAAATTGCCATGGAAAAACACGCTGAATAATGCACTAAGCTGGCCGCAACAAGATGCCCTAGCTTCACTATTACCAACCCATATTGCTATACCCACAGGACGAGATGCCGCACTTGAGTATCGTGATAATGGTGATGTGGTGTTGGCAGTTAGAATGCAAGAGATGTATAGCCAAACTGCTTCGCTTACGGTAGCCGGTGGCAAAACCAATATTGTGTATGAGTTATTGTCGCCAGCAGGGCGCCCGCTTCAAACCACTAAAGATTTAGCAGGATTTTGGACGGGAAGTTATTTAGCGATTCAAAAAGAAATGAAAGGGCGTTATCCCAAGCACTTTTGGCCAGATGAACCGGCCACAGCTACACCCACCGCCAGAACAAAGAAGGCGATGGGTTAACGGGGCAAGTTAATTCTTTAAAAAGGCGCTAGGCACTCTTATCAACCAAGTTTAACGACTGCATCACGTTAAGGCCTGGGAAGCCATCAGCAATCATCTCGTTTGCAATTTGATAGTTGCGAATACCTTCACGGGTGGCAGGGCCAATTATTCCATCTGGGGTGCCAACATCGAAGCCGCGATCGTTCAGTTTTTTCTGTAAACCAATAATATCGTTTCTGCTGTAAGCCGGTAAATCAGGCAGGGGAGCAATAATGCCGGATGCCCCAGAAATCCTATCGGCTAACACGCCTACGGCAATGGCGTAAAATTCTGAATTGTTCCAACGCATGATCACGCGAAAGTTTTGGTAACCCACAAACGCGGGGCCGGCATGACCTGCAGGCACTACCACGTACGCTTTGGTGTCGTCTTCACCCAACGGGCTTGCATCGGCTTGCTTTACGCCAAGTTCATTCCACTGAGCGATAGTGCGGCGGTTTTTATACCCAGAGAGTTGATAGTCAAAATTCTCTGGAAGCTGCACTTCACGGCCCCAACGAAAGCCTCGTTGCCAGCCTAAACTCGCAAGAAAGTTGGCCGCAGAGGTTAGGGCATCTTCTTCACTGTTCCATAAGTTAATTTGACCATCATTGTCGCCATCTACCGCGTAATGGGTATAAGCCGATGGCATAAATTGAGTATGACCCATAGCACCAGCCCAAGAGCCGACCATTTCTTCACGGGTGAGTGACTCACGCTCAAATAACTTTACTGCCACTAAAAGCTCTTGTGTAAAGTATTTGCTTCTACGGGGATCGCAAGCCAGCGTGGCTAACGAATCGAGAACGGGCATTTTGCCTTTGTAATTACCAAAGTTAGTTTCAAGACCCCAAAACGCTAGCAAATAGTGTGGCGGCACACCGTACTTGTCACTTAATTTGTGCAGCAAGTCCTTGTGCTTTTCATACATTTCCTTGCCCTTGTTCGTGCGCCAATCGGTTACACGTTTACTAAAGTAGCCTGGAAAGGTTTGAACGAATTCTGGTTGGCTTCTATCAAGCTCAATAACACGTGCTTGGTATGCTAATGTGGGGAAAATGGCATCAACAGTTTCTTGACTCACACCTTGCTCAAGTGCTTTGTTAGCAAGTTCAGTGGTACACGTGGAAAATGCCTCATCGGCTATTGCAGAAGTGCTGCAAAGCCCTGAAAGCAGTGCCGACATCATTGATACAGCAGTAACCCACTGCTTCCCTTTACCCTTAAAACCCATAATTCAATTCCTGTATTGCGAGCACACATGCTATCTCAATGTGACTGTAAAACGCGAGTATAATTCAATGATGCCCTAAGGTTTATGGCTGATAAGAGGCAATTAAACGTAAACCTGCCGTGTGAAACTATGCCGTTGGCGCTTGTTTTAGAATTCCAATAATTTCGCCATCATTATTTAACTCAGCAAGCTCAATTAAATATCCTTTTTGGAGTTCATCTAATGAACGCCCCTCCAGTAACTCTTTCACTCTGGCCGTTTCTCCCGCTACGATAGCCGATTGTAACCCTTCCATATTGGCAATAGAACTCGCCCTATTTTCAGATGTCATAATTACTCCTTGAGTGTAAGCATTCAACATTACTACGGGTGGCATCATTGAAACGATTGATTTTAAGGTGGTGCTATTTTTGTAGTTGTTGCCGAGGGGGAGCAGTGGTAGTGTTCGCTAACTTCAGAGTGTGCAGCACGTAGTTGTTCATATGCTGCTACAAAATTCTTCAGCATTCGCTGGAAATTGTGTGTAGAAAGCTGCACAATTTTTTCAGCTTCATATCATGGCATTCTCAGTGGCAAAAAAAGTGGCAAAAAAACAGACTAAAGCGGCATCCAAACCAAAATCTTTTTCAATAATGAAACTATTCTTACGCGTATTTTTGATAGGCGTAGTGGTACTGGGTGCCTATGCTTTTTATTTAGATGCGCAGATCAAACATGAATTTTCAGGCAACAAATGGGAAGTCCCCGCTCAGATTTTTGCTCGCCCGTTAGCGCTGAGTAAAGGGCAAGAAATTACCCCCACAGAAGTGATTGATGAATTAACCTTGTTGGGATACCGCAAAGTTAACGAGGCAGATAGTAGCGGTGAATACAGTTATCGAAATGGTATCTTAAATATTCAGCGCCGGGCTTTTCACTTCCCAGAAGGCGCTGAAGGGCTTCGTCATATAGAGATCACGTGGCAAGGCAGTCGAATTAGCCTAATTCAGGATAGAACTCAAACTCGTCCTTTCGGCACGATAAAGCTTGAACCATGGTTAGTTACGCGCATGGTAAGTGGTAGTCAGGAAGACAGAATGTTGGTCACACTGGACACTATTCCCGACATGCTGCCAAAAGCGCTAACCTTGGTTGAAGATCGCAACTTTTATAATCACCATGGTGTGGCGCCTTTATCTATATTGCGGGCGCTATTAGCCAATATTGCAGCGGGCAGAACCGTACAAGGTGGTAGCACGCTTACCCAGCAATTAGTCAAAAATATGTTTCTAACTCGCGAGCGCTCAATTGTGCGTAAAGCGAAAGAAGCCATTATGGCGGTGATTATAGATGCCAGATATTCCAAGTCGGAAATCATTCAAGCCTATTTAAATGAAGTTTTCTTAGGGCAAAATGGTGACATGGCGGTACACGGTTTCGGACTGGCGAGTTATTTTTATTTTGACCGCCCAGCGAATGAATTGAGCACAACTGAAATTGCTACACTTGTGGCGATTATCAAAGGCCCTTCTTATTATAATCCACGTAAACACCCCGAGCGCGTTAAAGAGCGCCGAGACTTGGTGCTGCGTATGTTATTTGATGAAAATGAAATCGACCGCAGCCAATATGAGCGGGCGATAAATATGCCGCTAGGTTTGGCTAGTGGCGCGAGTTTAGCCAGCGGCAAACACCCTGCTTTTATGGAGCAAGTACGACGAGAGCTTGCAGATATTCTAGCCGACTCAAGCCTGCGTGACTCGGGTGTAAAAGTGTTTACCACCTTAGATATCGTGGCCCAGCGCCGAGCTGAAAAAGCCCTTTCGGGTACGATTGCAAGTTTACAAACGAATAGAAAAAATCCTCTTCAAGGCGCGATGGTTGTCACCGACAGTGCGAAAGGGGAAGTGCGTGCGATAGTGGGTGGTAAAGATTATTCATTTAAAGGGTTTAACCGAGCATTGGGGGCCAAGCGTCCAATTGGTTCATTAATAAAACCTGCGGTGTATTTATCGGCACTTGAAGATCCAACCCAGTTTAATTTAGCCACGCCGCTGGAAGATCAACCTATCACGCTAGAAAGCCGCAATGGGCAGCAATGGTCACCGTTAAATTACGATAAAGAATTCAGAGGACAGGTGCCGCTTATTCAGGGGTTGGTTGAATCATTGAATGTGCCTACTGTTAATTTAGGCATGCAAGTGGGGCTTGATGTTATTGCTGACACTATTGCGCGATTAGGCGTTACCTCTCAGGTTAATTTGGTGCCTTCTCTCACGTTAGGGGCAGTTGAGTTAACGCCGTTTGTGACTAACCAAATGTACCAAACGCTATCAAACGGTGGGCGCTATGTGCCTCTGCATACGGTAAGTTCCGTTGTCACTGCTGACAATGCACTGTTGTGGAAAAAAGCTGAATTCTACGCGCAGCGAACCGATGAAGCCGCTACTTATTTACTAAATTACGCCTTGTATAAAGTCACAGTAGAAGGGACGGCAAAACAAGTAGGCGCGAACTTTGGTAACGTGAATATGGCAGGTAAAACCGGTACTACAGATGATTACCGTGATAGTTGGTTCAGCGGCTTTGATCGCAACAATGTGGTTACTGTGTGGGTAGGAAATGATGATAACTTGCCAGTGAATTTAACCGGTGCTAGTGGTGCCTTACCAGTTTTTATTAATTATATGAAGTCTCAGTCACCTAAGTCTTTATCTCGCCGCTTCCCTGAAGGACTGGGTATTGCGCACTTTGATGCCAAGACCGGCGCGGTTGTGATTGCCGGATGTACGGGCAGCATGAGTGTACCTGCTATTCTCGATGTGTTGCCGCCTGCGCAACAAGATTGCTCTGGTAAAGCGGTGAAGCCTGATGGAGAAAAAGAGGGCGAAAAGAAAAGCTGGTGGGAAAGAATATTTGGATAAAAAAAACAGGTAGGCAGTAAAAAGCATCCAACTCAATATGCTTTTTATTGCCTCCTGAAAAAGCCCCAGGGAGTAGGCTAAACTTTAAAATTGGGTCTAAAACTGATCTAGCATGTATCGCGCTGTTGAAAACACGACAACGCTAAGTGCAAATGCTGCTACGGGTGCTAAGACCAGCATAAATAATGCGCTCGCGGTTAGCATACCTGCCTCCTTACGCGTCGTTATCGTTTTGAAACTCGTCACTTTTCATTGGCGTAATCGTAATATCTGCTATTGCTATTAACGTGCTTGCTTTCGCTGCATTCGGTTCAAAAGTATGACTGGCCGTTAATACGTCGTAAGTGATACCTATTGTCATATCTTGCTTTACATCAGCCATTGCATTAGCCACTAAATAATCGGTTTGCGATATTAGGTTACTTGTTGGTTCATCAGCCATCACAGTGGTGGCAGTAAATGCAGTACTTAGAATCAGCGCAGTAAGTAATTTTTTGTTAGTAAACATGGTTCATCTCCTATGAATAAAAGTTAGTCACTGCACTAAATCGGACTGCTTGGCAGTTATTTATTAAGTCGTTATCAATTAACAATTAGTTTATAGCGAGGGTTGTGCCATGTTTTTAAAATGGATTAAGTGTCTGATTTCAATGAATTTTAATTTTTAATGATTTTTAGGTGGGTTTTTGAAATAAATGAAATAACTAATATTTAGTTATTTTATAAATATGTTTTGGTCAAAATGACTAACGTTGGGCTGGTGGGAAATGAAAATTAAAGCGGGACACAATAAATTAAAGAATATGGACAAGCTAAGTAGTTTAATAGTGGGCTACATAAGCTGAAGGGGCGGTGACTTTGCCCCTTCAGCAAACTATTTAGTTTTTACGTAACCGAGAAACCAGGGTGAAGGTGACTGCTAAAATAGCGCCTGCTATTAGGCCCGCAAGCCCATCAGCAATGATAGCCATTACCGTAAAAATCGATGGCGCGAGTTCGCTGAACCACACTGCGGTGTGATGCAAAAAACCAATGTTGTGGGTAAGAATGCCGCCGCCCACCAAAAACATGGCAATGGTGCCGACTATCGCAAGGGTTTTCATTAAAATAGGCGCAGCAATTAATAGCGCACGGCCAAAGAAGCGTTGAAGGCTATTCATGGTGCCCGTGAGTGATTTACGCAGTAAATACAGCCCCACATCATCCATCTTAACAATACCTGCCACCAGCCCATAAACCCCTAACGTAATAGCAATACTAAGCGCTACTAATACGCCTACTTGGGTGGTAAAAGTCGCATCTGTTACGCTACCTAGCGCAATAACAATAATTTCCGCAGAAAGTATGAAGTCAGTACGAATAGCGCCTTTAATCTTCTCTTTTTCAAACGCAACCATATCTACTTTTTCATCAGCTAGGGCGTTTATTCTTGCTTCACGTTCTGCTGACTCATCATCATGCGGTAAGTATTTATGAAGCAGCTTTTCAGCCCCTTCAAAGCACAAATACAGCCCACCTAGTACAAGAAGTACGGTGATCAACGAAGGCACAAAAGCGCTAATAAGCAAAGCGGCAGGAACCAAGATAACCTTGTTCAGCAATGAGCCTTTCGCTACGGCCCACACAACGGGTAATTCTCTGTCAGCTTTCACGCCCTGTACTTGGTTAGCGTTAAGCGCCAAATCATCACCCAGAACACCAGCAGTTTTCTTTGCTGCCACTTTCGACATAACAGCAATGTCATCCATTAATGTCGCGATATCATCGAGAAGGGCTAATAAGTTCGCAGCGGCCACATCACATTCCTTTAAAAAGCCAAAAATGCAGCATACGTTGCACTGTCATAGCTTGGCAATGTTAAGGTATAAAAAGTATTCGTTAATTTTTAACGCATTGCGTTTTGTGCCCTAATGATTTTTAAAAGAGGCACGTAAACTTAAAGCGCTATGCATGACTGTGAGGTAACGTGAAGCCGTCATTATCTATTCGTTCCTATACCCGCACTATGTGTAAGCATGCTCATGACTATTACCAGTTAGTATTGCCGCTTAACGGACATATCGATATTGCACTTGATACTTTTAGTGGGAGCGTAGGAGTAGGAGAGGGAATTTGTATAGCACCTGGGTTCATACATGGCTTTACTGCTGATGAACAGGCGAAATTTATTGTAGCGGATTTACACACAGTGCCGAGTAATATTGCAGATGGCTCCATATCTGCTGATGGCTCCATATCAGCTGAAGGCTCCATATCAGCTGAAGGCTCCATATCAGCTGATGGCTCTCTTCCCGCTAAAGGCTTTTTATTGGCTGGCGGCGCTCCCACTTTTCGAATAAGCACACCCATGCAGGCGTTTTTAGCGTACGTGGAAGTGCAGCTAACGCATCATATAAGTGATGATGAAAATGATGCCATGATAAGGTTGTTCTCGACACTTCTAGCCCAGCAGCAGCGGGGTGTTGCCACTGATAAGCGTATTACTCCCGTGCTTTCTTGTATTCACCAAGATGTCGCTTATCCTCACACTATAGCGTCGCTTGCTAAAATTGCCTGTGTGGGAGCAACACAATTCAAAAAGCGCTTTATCGCAAGTACGGGGATGGGGCTAAGGGAATACCTGATTAATGTGCGTATGGAAAAAGCACGGGCCTTACTGAGTAACACAGATATGCCTATTATTGCGGTGGCTGTAAACGTGGGGTATGACGATGTGTCGGCATTTACTCGTCGGTTTAAACAACATGTGGGCATGCCACCTACACACTTCAAACGCCGATAGCCACAAAGATAGCCATAAAAGTAGCCTCGTAGCTAACTCTAATCAGCACCTTTCATTAGTGCAGTATTTGGCGGCTAAATAGGTTAAAGCGAAGCATTTACAAACACAGTAACGTTTAACAGAAAAGCAGGCTTTCAAATCAATCATGCCGCCTTTTCTGCACAGAATGTATATGCAATTACGGGTATGCTTAGGCTTCTTTAATTTTAACAATGAGCAAGTAATGGCAACGTTTATAGGGCTTGTAGCCATCATTTCATGGGGCGTATTAGCAGTGTTGGGCGTTTACGCATCGTCAGTGCCGCCTTTCCAGTTACTTTTTATCTGCTTTTCAGTTTCTGCGTTATTACTTTTTTTAAAGCGATTAATTAAGCGAGAGCCGTTATTTACATTACCTAAATTAACACTTACCCAATGGATAGTGGCTACCTGTGGTTTATTTGGGTTTCACTTTTGCTATTTCCTAGCCCTTCGCTACGCACCGCCCATTGAAGCAAGCCTTATTGCCTACCTTTGGCCATTGATGCTGGGTATTGCTGTGGCTAACGCGCACCAACGGGTGTTTGCAGTGATAGGAGGTGCATTAGGGTTTATTGGTTGCGGCATTTTAGTCACAGGGGGTGAAAGCATTCAGTTTAATAGCGAATACACTTTGGGCTACGGGCTGGCATTAATCTGCGCCTTAATCTGGTCTGGCTATTCGTGGTTTATGGCTGACACAAAGAGCGATGTTGAAGACATTGGCTGGATATCCATTGCCGTGGCAGCGCTAGCGCTGGGTTCCCACCTAACCCTAGAGTCGAGCCACTGGGATCTTTCATTTTACGCCTGGGTAAGTGCAATACTATTAGGGCTTGGGCCTGTAGGAGGCGCCTTTTACTTATGGGACATTGGGCTCAAATTTGGTAATCGACAATTATTAGCGAGCTTAAGCTTCGCCACGCCTGTCATTTCCAGTATTGCGTTATTTTTGTTTGGAATAAGTACACTGTCTGCCGCAATTTCAATGGCAATAGTGCTTATTATGATTGGCGCGCTAATTAGCAATGCTGTGCCTGCGCTTATTATGAAGCATCGTCTTCGCCAAGCGACAAGAGCCTAATTAATCAAAAGAACTCAAAGGGTTTTAGAGCCTAAGCGGCTAGTCTTTCACAGGTTCTTTAGCGACGCGAGCCTCAATAAAGCGGTCGTAGTCGCTGCCCTTGCTACATTCAAGTGTACCGCCCGTCCAACCACTTAAAACGGTAAGCGCTTTGTTAGTAGTGCCAGAACAATTTACTTTTTTCACCGGCCTTTCATAATAGCTTCTGTCCTCTTCGCCTTTTCGCGTATCAACAAGATCTGGGCTTTCTATTTTCTGCCTATGTGCTTCAGCCGCTCTTAAGCCTTCCTCAGCAATTTCTTCTTGCTCTCTTTGATTAAAAAATTGCGAGGCACTGGCTCGTGGAGACAAGTTTAAACTGCCAGCTTGCTGATTCCTCGTTGAGGAGTCGATAGTAGCTTGAGTATTGGAAATGGTGGGCGCGAGTGCTTCTGTTGGTGCAGACTTGTCTTGTTTAGCTTCTGTGGGTTTAGCGTCAGTAGGTGTTGCTTCAACTGGCTGAGTCTCTACTACTTTTAGCTGTTCGGTAGTTTCAATCACTTTTTCTGGAGGGCGTTCTTGTGCTTTAGCCTCACTAACGGGAGGCGTGGTTTTTTCGGGTTCAGGTGTCTCAGTAATGGTTGTTTCTACACTGACTTTTGGGAAATACAAGGTTGCACTAATGGGAGCAGGTTTATGTACTGGTGTCACACCGCTTTCAAACGTAGTAGAGAAGATCACTATGACTAACCCAATCAGGTGTAAAAGGGTTGAGATAAGTAAGCCTTTTGCGAGCTTCCTCTTATTATTCGCATTAAAAACCTGCGCACGTTCAGGCACATACTCAGGCGCTATAATAGGTGTGATAATTGTCATACCTAATAACTGACCCGCAAGGTCACCAATTAGTTCCATCCTAATTTCATCGCTATTTTCAGTTAATTTAACTCACCACGCTCTAAAATCGGGCATTGATGGCGCAATGCACCATGATGGTGCGATAAATGTAAACAAAATGCATCACGTTTTAGTTAACTTATTGTTTTTAATTGCTAATTATTTGTGGCACATCTCTTGGTTTACTTCCCTGTACAAGACACGAAATGTGCAAAACAACCATTACAAAAACTGGGAGCAACTCATGAAACTAGTCACAGCGATCATCAAGCCGTTCAAGCTAGATGATGTTCGTGAAGCCATTTCAGAAATCGGAATTGACGGTCTTACCGTTACCGAAGTGAAAGGTTTCGGACGTCAAAAAGGACACACTGAACTTTACCGCGGAGCGGAATATCAAGTGGATTTCTTACCTAAAGTCAAACTGGAAATTGCTGTTCAGGACGACCAGGTAGATCGCTTGGTAGAAGCCATCGTTGGCGCAGCCAAGACTGGCAAGATTGGTGACGGTAAGGTATTTGTTTACAACCTTGAACAAGCCGTACGTATTCGAACTGGCGAGTCAGACACAGACGCGTTGTAAGCCAAAACGATTAATTTGCGGAGAAAAGCATAATGGAAATTACATTTGAACTCGGGTATGCACTAGATACCTTTTACTTCTTAATCTGCGGTGCACTAGTTATGTGGATGGCGGCAGGTTTCGCCATGCTAGAAGCTGGCTTGGTACGCGCTAAAAACACGACAGAAATTCTAACTAAAAATATCGCGTTATTTGCCATTGCTAGCACCATGTATATGATTTGCGGCTACGGCATCATGTATGGTGGCGGCGAGTGGAGCCCGTTCCTAGGTGGAATTATGGGTGACGGCGCAACAGGTGTTGCTGAAGATGCAGCAACGTATGCACCTTCTGCTGATTTCTTCTTCCAAGTGGTATTCGTTGCAACGGCAATGTCTATTGTTTCGGGTGCAGTGGCTGAGCGTATGAAGCTTTGGGCTTTCTTAGCGTTTGCTGTTGTAATGACTGGTTTCATCTATCCTATGGAAGGTGCTTGGACGTGGGGCGGCGAAGCTGTATTTGGCATGTACACCCTTGGTGACCTTGGCTTCTCTGACTTTGCAGGTTCGGGTATTGTTCACATGGCAGGTGCTGCCGCAGCATTAGCTGGTGTATTGGTACTTGGCGCTCGTAAAGGCAAATATACTGCTGATGGTAAAGTTAACGCTATTCCAGGTGCTAACCTTCCACTAGCTACACTAGGTACATTCATTTTATGGATGGGTTGGTTTGGCTTTAACGGTGGTTCAGTACTAGCTACTGCAACAGTTGAAAGTGCAAACGCGGTAGCGATTGTATTTATGAATACTAACGCAGCAGCAGCGGGTGGTTGTATTGCAGCGCTTATCTTAGCACGCATTATGTTTGGCAAAGCCGACCTAACTATGGCCCTTAACGGTGCACTAGCTGGTTTGGTTGCTATTACTGCTGAGCCTTCTACTCCTACGCCACTACAAGCAACCTTATTCGGCGGCCTTGGTGGTATCTTAGTAGTACTAAGCATTGTAGCGTTAGATAAACTTAAAATTGATGATCCAGTAGGTGCTATCTCTGTTCACGGTGTTGTTGGTCTACTTGGTCTTATCCTTGTTCCATTCACTAACGACGGTTCAAGCATCGTTGGTCAGTTAATTGGTGCTGCTACCATCTTTGTTTGGGTGTTTGTAGTAAGCCTAGTTGTTTGGTTAGCGATTAAAGCCGTCATTGGTGTTCGTGTAACTGAAGAAGAAGAATTCGACGGTGTTGATATGAGTGAATGTGGTCTGGAAGCTTATCCTGACTTCACCAACGGCCGTACGTAAGGAAGTCTGAACAGGCAAAATTACTTATAATAACGATAATGCCTGTATCACCAATCTTAAGCCCCGCATCTGCGGGGCTTTTTTCGTTTTTCATAAAGTTAAAAATAACGCTAAACTATTGATAATTTACTTAGTTAGCAATAATGCTAAATTAGGTTTGTTCTCTTATTAGGATAATAAATCATGCTGTTGCGATGTTTGTTACTACTGTGTGTCAGTCAAATGGCTTATGGGTACGATAGAGTTACCGGCGCGCCTTTTGCGAGTCGTTCAGAAGTTATTGCGCAACATGGTATGGCCGCTACGAGCCAACCGCTTGCAACCCAAGTGGCTCTGGACGTGCTTAAACGCGGCGGAAGCGCCGTAGATGCTGCCATTGCTGCGAACGCTATGCTGGGGCTTGTTGAACCTACAGGGGCAGGTGTAGGCGGCGATCTATTCGCAATGGTATGGGATGCCAAGGAAAACAAGTTAGTTGGGTTGAACGCATCGGGCCGCTCTCCAAAGCTACTGACCAAACAAGTGTTTAACGATAGAGGTTTAGCGCAAATACCTAAATTCGGCCCACTGCCAGTGTCTGTGCCTGGGGCAGTAGATGGCTGGTTTATGCTCCATGAAAAGTTTGGCAAATTGCCTATGACGGCTTTGCTTACGCCGGCCATTGAATATGCAAAGAATGGCTTTCCAGTTTCTGAACTGGTTGCTTATTATTTAGCAATGAACAATGACAGAATTGGTCATTACGATGGTTTTGCAGAAACGTTTCTTATTAATGGAAAAGTCCCTAAAAAAGGGGATGTATTTAAGAACCCTGGTCTTGCGGTAACCTACGAAAAAATTGCAACTGGTGGGCGAGATGCTTTTTATAAGGGTGACATTGCGCAAAATATTGATGCCTATATGAAATCCCAAGGTGGCTATCTTTCTTATGCCGATTTAGCATCGCATACGTCAGAGTGGGTAGAACCGGTATCGGCGAATTATCGTGGCTACGATGTATGGGAGCTTCCCCCTAATGGGCAGGGCATTGCGGCATTACAAATACTCAATGTATTAGAGCGCTACGACATTGAAGGCATGGGGTTTAATTCTGCTGATTACATCCACACCTTCGTAGAAGCTAAAAAGTTAGCGTTTGAAGATCGCGCAAAATTTTATGCTGATCCCGCATTTAATGACATTCCCGTTGAGTGGTTAATTTCCAAAGATTACGCCACCAAACGCCAGCAGCTTATTAACGATGATAGGGCCGCAAAGCGTGTAGATGCAGGTATTTACGATGGCGATACAGTTTATTTAACGGTGGCCGATAAAGACGGTAACATGGTATCGCTCATTCAAAGTAATTATCGCGGTATGGGGTCAGGTATGACACCGCCAGGGCTTGGTTTTGTACTACAAAATCGAGGTGAGATGTTTACGCTAGAAGAAGGGCATTTCAACGAACTTAAGCCTGAAAAGCGCCCATTTCATACAATTATCCCTGCATTTGTTACTCGTAATGGTGCGCCGTTTTTAAGCTTTGGCGTTATGGGCGGAGGCACACAGCCTCAAATGCATGCACAAATTATCGTGAATATGCTCGATTTCGGCATGAATTTACAAGAAGCTGGTGATGCGCCGCGTATTTTACATAGTGGCTCTAGTACTCCAACGGGTAAGTTGATGCGTGATGGCGGTTATATCAGCCTTGAATCTGGCTTCGATGAAACAGTGCAGCGAGAGTTAATGGAGCGGGGACACACATTGCAGCGTGTTGTTGGCGCTTTTGGGGGTTATCAAGCCATAATGTGGGATGATAAGCGAAAGGTTTACTTTGGGGCTTCTGAAAGCCGAAAAGATGGACAAGCAGCGGGTTATTAATACACACTTGTTTCATTGTTCGCCATGGTTAAATAACAATAAGAGTGCCCATGACACAACCACAAAAAGGGATTTGCGCAGAACCTAATTTACATGCGCAATATTTACTGCTTAACGTTATTGATGACGATTGTGAGGCGGTAAGGGCGAAGCTTGCCCGGGTGTTGGATATATTCGAACACTTTGAGTCAGAGCACTACGAAGCCATGGTGACCGGCGTTGTGGCAATTGGAACCGGTTATTGGACTGAAGTGTACCCAGGGTTAATTCCAGTAGAACTGATGCCTTTCCCTGATATGCAGTGTGAGGACAGAAGTGCGCCTACTATGCCCTGTGATTTGTTTATTCAAATTAGGGCTGATCGGTTAGATATTTGTCATGCCATCGGTATCGAAGTGATGGATTTACTGCGATTACACGTAGAAATGGTAGAACAAATACGTGGTTTTCGTTACCTCGATGGACGGGATCTTACCGGGTACTTGTATGCTGCTGACAACCCGCGTGGAATGAAGCGCAGAGAGGTTGCCATCGTAAGCGAAAACGATCCTGATTTTAGCGGTGGAAGTTATCTTCACGTACAGCGCTACAAGCATGACTTACGCCGTTGGCACAGCCTCTCATCACGGCAGCAAGAACAAGTGATGGGGACAACTCAGCAGCATAACTTGGTGAGTGCAGAACAATCTGAATCTTCTCATAGTGTACGCGCCAACATAATTACCACTGAAAGTGGTAAAGCAGGGCTGATAAAACAAGGTATGCCTTATGGCGATATGGTGTCGCAAGGGCTGCTGTTTGTAAGTTGTTCGGCCAGTGCTAGACCCTTTAAAGCTATGCTGCATAGCCAAATATATGGCAATGGTGACGGAGATTACGACCGCTGGTTAGATTTCACCAATGCGGAAACAGGTGCTGCCTTTTTTGCGCCGTCTGTAACCTTTATTCGCGAGCAGGCGAAAAATACAGAATCTGAATAACCTCGGTGAGGCGTTACTGAATATTTAACGCGCCATCCCAGTCATCTGGCAGCAGCATGTTTTGATATATACGACACACATCGATGTGGTGCTTTGCCAAGGAATCTTGAGGAAGAATAGCTAGCGCCGCTTCAAAGTGCGCGATGGCCAAATCCCACTCTTTATCTATTCGACAAGCTAAGCCAGCGGCGATTTTAGATTGAACCGAAAACCGTTCTTCCTGCTGTTCATATGGCAAATGGCTAAGCACTTCATAAATTCGGATGGGGGATTTGCGCCCTTTTACCCGAACCCAGTCAAGAAGCCGTGTTTTAATAGGGAACTTATCTCCCATTCCTTCAAGTACTTGTGCACTGACAATAATGTCAGCACCGTATTTTGGCGCTAGCGCTTCTAAACGACAGGCAATATTAACGCTGTCGCCAATAACTGTGGTATCCATTCTATCGTCGGAACCTACCGTTCCCATTACCACAGGACCATAATGTATTCCCACGCCCACATTAATGGGAACAAAGCCCTTACGTTTACGACGAATATTATAAAAATCGAGGGTTTTGCGTAATTCCATCGCAGCGTTAATCGCGTCAATTGCTTTATCTTGCGGAGTACCACCAGGGTGATCAAACAATGCCATCATGGCATCGCCGATAAACTTATCGATAAACCCGCCGTTCTCGTGGATGGGTTTATTCATACGCAGAAAATACGAGTTGAGAAAACCCATGAGTTCCTGAGGACGCATTTTTTCTGATAAGCCGGTAAACCCGCGGATGTCGCAAAAAAGAATTGCCACATCTTGCTCATCGGCATAACCAAGCTCAATATGGCCTGAACCGGTTTTTGTAATGTGGTCGATAAACTGTTGGGGGACGAACTTTTGAAAGGCTTGAGATAACTTTAACGCTTCATCAGCAACGTGTTGATTATGCTGATCGGTTGAGGGATCTGATTTTAATTTTGCTCTAACTCGTTGTCGGTATACAAGTCTATTGAGTCTGTGCCGGCGATACTTCACCAGCACAGCGGTAACGACAACACTGTAAGCAAAAACTAAAAACAAGACACTTAGTAGTAACCAATCCGTTGTCGTCAAAATACCTATCCATTATTGTTATTTGAGCATTGCAAACACCTTGTCAGCTGCTTCTAAAGTTTTAGCAATGATATCCTTATCATGCGCTTTCGATACAAATCCAGCTTCGTATGAGGCAGGTGCCAAGTAAACACCTTGCTCCAACATGCCGTGGTAAAATTTGTTGAACTGCTCTGTGTTGCAGTTAATGGCCTGCTGATAATTAGTAACGCGCTCAATGTCGGTAAAGAATATCCCAAACATACTGCCGGCAACATTAGTACTTAGTTTAATGCCATGCTTATTGGCAAGAGCTTGCATACCATCAGCGAGCGCTTGGGTATTTTCAAAGATGCCTTCGTAAAGACCTTCTTCTTGAATTTGCTGCATGGCGGCCAAACCGGCTGCCATCGCCACTGGGTTACCAGAAAGCGTACCAGCTTGGTAAACAGGACCTGTAGGGGCAATATGGGTAAGAATGTCTCTTCTACCACCAAAGCAACCTACCGGCATTCCGCCGCCAATTACTTTACCTAAGCAAGTTAAGTCGGGTTTTATGCCATAACGTTCTTGGGCTCCGCCGCGGGATACCCGAAAACCAGTCATCACTTCATCAAATATCAGAAGACTACCGTATTCGTCACACACTTCACGAAGACCTTCTAAAAAGCCTTCAACAGGTGGAATACAGTTCATATTACCAGCAACTGGCTCAACAATTATACAGGCAATGTCGTTTCCGTGAGCATTAAACACCTCTTTTACACTATCGATATTGTTATATTCGACAGTAAGGGTGTGCTCGGCCACGTTAGCGGGTACCCCAGGAGAGCTTGGCACGCCCATGGTCAATGCCCCAGAACCTGCTTTTACTAGCAAAGAGTCGGCATGGCCGTGGTAACAGCCTTCAAATTTAACGATTTTATTGCGACCCGTGTAGCCACGAGATAAGCGAATAGCCGACATGGTGGCTTCAGTTCCTGAATTTACCATGCGTACCATTTCCATCGACGGCACCAATTTACTGACTGTTTCAGCCATAATGATTTCAGCCTCGGTAGGCGCACCGAATGAAAGGCCGAATTCAGAGGCATCGATGACTGCTTGACGAATTTGTGGGTTGTTATGACCCAATACCATGGGACCCCATGATTGCACGTAATCGATATACTGTTTACCGTCGGCGTCCCACATGTAAGGGCCATCAGCCTTGGTAATAAAGCGAGGTGTTCCGCCAACGGCTTTAAAGGCGCGAACGGGAGAATTAACACCGCCAGGAATTGTTTTTTGGGCGCGGGTAAAAAGGACTTCAGATTTTTGCATGTAATTCATTGCTCTTGTTGCTGAACCATACCACTTCACGTTCATATTTAGTCAATAACTCTTCAACGCCTAACGTAAGCGCAAATAGCGCCATGCGTACTAGAACACCGTTGTCAGTTTGTCTGAATATGGCAAGGTTTGGATTTAAATTTAGGTCGTTATCTAACTCGTTAGCCTCTATACGAGAATCCCGAGGAAGTGGATGCATAATGACGGTTTTAGACTGGAAATGGCGAGTATAAATAGAGTGGTTTAAACGAAATTTTCCACGGTATTTATTCGCTTCTTCTTGAGAAGGAAAGCGCTCTTCCTGAATGCGGGTTTGGTAACAAATGTCGGCATCCATACTGCCTTCAAGTGTTTCAGTAATATTGAGCTGATGCCCCGCATTTTCAATTGTATCGATAATCGGCTGTGGCATGGCTAACTCTTTGGGAGATATTAGCGTAAAGCGCACATTTTTAAATAAGCACAATAGGCGAGATAACGAGTGTACGGTTCTGCCATAACGAAGGTCGCCAATCATGGCGATATGCAATCCGTCAATACCATGCCCATGATATTCCAGTTCACGTTTAATGGTGAATAGGTCGAGCAAGGCTTGAGTAGGGTGTTCATTAGCGCCATCACCACCGTTAATCACTGGTACACGACTGCCTTCTGCAAACTCGGCTACCGATCCGGCAGCAGGGTGACGCATGGCAATAATGTCTGAGTAACCGCTTAGTACGCGGGCGGTATCATAGAGTGATTCGCCTTTAGCTAAAGCTGAACTCGCCATGCCGGTGGTCTCACGTACTTCGCCACCTAAAAGGTTAAACGCAGTACCGAAACTGACGCGAGTACGGGTGCTAGGTTCGAAAAATAAATTACCAAGAATAGCGCCTTCAAGCACAGTGGTGCGCTTTTGGCGTTTCGCATAAGGCTGCATAGAATCTGCAACTGAGAATACTTTCTCAATAGCCTCACGATCGAATTGATTAACCGAAAGAATGTGGTTACCGGTAAAGTCAGACATATGTCACTCAATCATCAACGAAAACGGCTGTAGTGTATAACAAACGAGGAAATAAGTAATCCTTCGTCGCCGTCTTGAGGGGGAGTTATTCGTCTTTATTTGTACAATAAGTATTAAATAGCAGTAAGGTTTTCTCGACAGCAATTTCTACATGGGCGCTAATGGCTTTATCGGGCATTGCCACCTGTACACCGCACAGCAATTTGTTGTGAAATTCACTTTGTAGCAATGAACAATAGTCTATGGCCAACTGTACGCTGTTAGCTTTCGTTAGCGCGCCTTTGCCATAAAAGAAAAACATTTCAGAGAAAGCTTCTATCGATGCACCAGGCCCAGCATCATAAAATAGTTTTGCTACATGAGGGGTGCTTTGCGCTTCACCAATGACCAGCCTGAAAACAGCAACCGCTTCTGGGTCTTGAATTAACCTGATGAATTGCGCACCTACCTGCTTTAAATAATGGTTTAGCGGTAGGTTAGCATTTGTGCCCTGCATCAATTGGTTGGTATCGAGTTGGTAAGATTGGCACTTCTTTGTAATAGCAGCCTTAAACAAGGCGTCTTTATTATCGAAATGAGAGTAAACCGTTTGTTTTGATACCCCAGATGCCTTAGCAATATTGTCCATTGAAGTATTTGCGAAACCATTCTCTATAAATAAGCACGACGCTGAATGAAGAATAAGGTTATGTTTTTCTTCGCTTTTTGGGCGGCCTTGTCGTTTGTTTTTTTGCTCAGACAATGGAATCTCACTTAAATTTATAATATCAAACTAGACGGTCTAGTATTTATAATCTAGCATAGTAAAAATAGTATACCAAATATGCCTCGGCTAATAGGCCTGCAGAAGCAAGGAAAATGAAATGACAATTGAGTCCACTGAACAAGGAAAAGGGGCATCGACAGCATTGTATGCTGCTATCACTATCTTCGTTGTTGGATTAACGCTTCTGCTGTTTGCTGCCGGGCTTAATGGCGCCACACAAACACTCACCGACCATCCACCTACCGCGGTTTCCACTCAGCGAGTTACGCTGCAAAGCGGTTTTGAAATGCCGGTAAAAATTTATGGATTAATTGAATCTCCCAAAGCAGCTGATGTGTCTTTTGATACCAGTGGCCAAGTCATGGCAATTTTCGTTGATGAAGGGGATACGGTTCAAAAAGGTGAGGTACTAGCCAAGCTAGACAATGACAGATTGACTGCGCGCCTTGTGGAATTAAACGCAACATTAGAACGTACCCGTGCAGATTTAACCTTGGCAGAGCTAAGCGAAAAGCGGGTCACTGTGCTGGTGGAGAAAAAACTAGAATCGTCGCAACGATTAGATGAGGTTAAAGCCAATACCGCTGCTGCCAGTGCGCAGGTAAAAGAAATTGAAGCAAGCATTGAAAGTCTAGATGTAGAGCAAACTAAAACAAAATTGCTCGCGCCTTTCTCAGGCACAATTAGCGCGCGTTACTTTGATGAAGGTAGTGTTGTTGCGGCAGGGACTGCCTTGCTGAGTCTTACTAGCGATGCTCCCTTACAAGCTCGCTTTGCGGTGCCAGCAGATATGGTCTCTCTATTTCGGGTAGGTGAAAAGGTAGCCCTTAATGTTGATGCGTTAAATATTGAAGCAACGGTGAGCCAGCTTTCCCCTGTGCGCAACAGACAAACCCGTACTGTTGATATCCTCGTAAATCTATCGAGCAATGCAGGCCTAAGACCAGGCGATCTTGCTACCTTATTAGGGCAACGTCACGGCGATAGCACCGGCAGTTGGATACCTGCTAGTGCCCTTAGCAATGGTTTACGAGGCCTATGGCGAGTCTTTGTCGTGACAGAACAAGAAGGACTTACCCTTGAAAGCAGAACCGTTGAAGTTATTTACACCAACGGTGAGCGTGCCTTTGTACGCGGTGCCTTAAGTGATGGCGACCGCTTAGTAACAGGTGGTACGCATAAGCTGTCGCCAGGGCAATCGGTTAAATTAAGTGAGGGGAGTGTGAATAGCGCCGAGGGAGCAACGCAATGAACCCTATGCTATTTGATACTGATAAAAAATATCCATGGTATACGTTATTTTACCGGCGCCCTCACTTACTCGTTTTAAGCTTAGTGATATTACTTGTCGCAGGTATGTCTGCGCTAGGTAACTTACCGCGTTTAGAAGACCCTAGAATTGATACCCGAAATGCCTTAGTAATTACTGCCTACCCAGGTGCTTCGGCAGAAAGGGTGGAAGCCCTTGTCAGTGATGTAATAGAAGATAAGCTACGCGAAATCTTTGAAATAAAGGAAGTTAAATCAACTTCAAGAGCTGGTATATCGGTCATCAATATTGAAACTCAAGATTGGATTGATAGCAGTAGTAACGAACAGTTATTCAGTGAAATACGAGACGCTATAGGCGAAGCATCAGCAGGTTTCCCTGAAGGTATAGGCTCGCCTATTTTTGATGAAAAGCGCGGAGCCACGGCATTCACGTTATTACTGGCTTTAAAAGCCTCACACCCCGATACCACATCGCTTACTCTTACGGGGCGGTTAGCGGAAGAACTCACCGATAGACTTCGTAATGTACATGGCACCGAGTTAGTGCGTATTTATGGTGCGCCGGAAGAAGAAATTAGCGTAAGTATCTCCCCGGATAAACTCGCGGCCACCGGCCTAAATCTTGGACAAGTCAGCAATATTATTAGTAGCGCCGATCCTAAACTTCCTGCAGGTGTGCTTGACACTGAAAGCACAAATTTACGCTTCACTGTGGCGAAAGGATTAGACGGAGTGGCGATGGTGTCTGCTATTCCATTGGTTAATCAAGAGGGGCGTTATTTACGGGTAGAAGACGTTGCAAAGGTATCCCGCGGCTATGTAACGCCACGTTCTGACATTGGTGTGCTCGACGGAGAAGAAGTTATCTTTGTTGCTGCCCGTATGCAAACCTCGCTACGTGCCGATGTATGGACTAACGATGTGCTAAGCGTGGTGGATAGCTTTAATCAGGAATTCAAAGGCACGGTAACAGCTGACATCGCTTTTGAGCAGAATAAATATACCGGCAATCGCCTAGCCGAACTATCGGGCAACCTATTGATGGGCTGTGCGGTAGTCATGTTAGTTATTTTACTCTTTATGGGGTTTAAAGCGTCATGGATTGTGGGGTTAGCGCTTCCTTTGTGTGCATCTTTTGCGCTGTTCTCTTTAAACTTTTATAACGAACAAATTCACCAAATGTCCATTTTCGGCATGATTATCGCCATCGGACTGTTAATCGACAACGCCATTGTTATTACCGATGAAATTCGGATTAACTTACAAGACCCATCTGCTACTCGCGTTGGAGCGATGGCCAAAAGCGTTTCTCACCTTTTTGCGCCTTTACTCGCCTCAACACTTACCACCATATTAGGCTTCATGCCTATTTTCCTGCTAAACGGTAATATTGGTGATTTTGTTGGGCCTATTGCTATAAGCGTGGTGATGGCATTAATTGGCTCGTTGTTTATATCCCTAACCGTAATAGCGGCATTAGCGGCTCGCTTTCTTCCTAAAGGAGAAGAAGCTGAGAATGTAGGGAATAAACATTGGTGGCAAGTAGGGTTACAAGCCCCTAAATTAAGCCAAGCGTTTCGCGTACATTTAGCCGCGTGGATTGCACGACCCATTTTAGTTCTACCGCTAGTGCTTGTTTTTTGTATCTCTGGTTTTGTACTTTCAGGCACGCTGGCTAACGTATTTTTCCCTAGTGCTGATAGAGATCAGTTCGAAGTTTACATGTGGACAAAAGAGGGTAGCAGCATAGATAACACCCTCACTTACACCCACAAAGTCGACAGTGTTATCCGCGAAAGTGAAGGGGTGAAGCAGGTGACATGGTTAGTAGGAGGTTCTGCCCCATCGGTATATTACAACCAAGTCATGACACGGGATAATTTACCCAACTTTTCTAATGCTGTAGTCACGACACACACAGTAGAAGAGGCCGCGAATTTAATCAGCCGTTTGCAACGTCACCTTGATGATACCTTCCCTGAAGTTCAAATTGTGGTGCGCGCCTTTGGACAAGGACCGCCTATTGCTGCGCCGGTAGAAGTAGAAATCTTCGGGCCTGATTTAGACATCTTGAATGAATTGGGTCAGCAGGTTCGATTTTTAATGTCACAAGTGCCCGGAATTTCCCAATCAACAGCGAGTATCACTATGGGTGAGCCGGAACTAAATGTGGATGCTTCAAGTGATACATTGTCGTACCTTGGCCTGAGCCTGTCCGATTTAGCCAGTCAGATGCAAATTAACTTTTCAGGGCTTGCTGGTGGTTCAGTGTTGGAAAGTACGGAAGAAATTCCTGTGCGGGTGAGATTATCAGATAGTTTCAGGCAAGATGTCGCGGGCATAAACGCCATGCCTATTCCCGTGGCGGGGGACAGTTCGGTAAACAGCGCTATAAATTGGTCGTCGTTAGGTGCGGTGGCTTCGTTAACACTCGCACCATCTATCAGCAGTATTACCCGCCAAGATGGTGAGCGGGTCAATCGTATTCAGGCTTACCTATTGCCGAATATTCCTCCTGTTGATGCCAGTAATACTTTAAGACAGAAGCTAAACGAAAGCTTAGCCTTGCCAGAAGGGTATCGTATTCATCTTGCAGGAGATGCCGACGAACAGCGACGGGCAATGGGGCAGCTAGGAACTTACGCGCCAGTGCTCCTTGTACTTATGCTAACTACCCTAATTCTAACCTTTACGAGCTTGCGTATGGCAGGGGTGATTGTATTGGTAGCCATACTCTCGGTAGGACTTGGCATGTTTAGCTTATGGTTATCAGGTTTACCGATAGGCTTTAACCCCCTATTAGGATCTGCAGGGCTAATTGGGGTTGCAATAAATGGCTCCATCGTGGTTATTGCGGCGATAAATGCAAACACAGAAGCTAAACATGGAAACATTGCTGCTATCGTGCAGGAAACTATGGGCTGTAGCAGGCACATTCTTTCCACCACCTTTACGACAGTAGGTGGGTTAATCCCGCTATTACTCTTCAGCGAAGGCAGCTTCTGGCCGCCCCTTGCGGTCGTGCTAGCCGGTGGCGTAGGCTTTTCTGTCATATTATCGTTAGTGTTCACACCCACCTTGGTGGCAGCATTTCAGCGATACCGCTATCGACATCTGGCCTAACAACACGAGTTATAAACAGGTAAACTGTATTTATTATTAATCTGTTTGCCTGTTTATGCGTAAAGATCAGAATAAACGAAATGCGCCAACACGCCATTTTAGCTGGTGGAAGACAGACTGTGCCGTCTGCCAGCGAATTCGACTTTATGTGCTGTGGGCCTTAATTATGTTGGTTGTGTACCTGTATGTCTGGCAATAACCCTGAACCTATTCTTATTCGAGCCGCGTCAAAAAGTAACGGCATAACCAGTATTGTTATTGGTTGCGCAGGGTTAGTGTTTGCTGCGCTTTGGTTTGTATTGCTCCCTGATTGGCTATTTTTAGCGGGTATTCTGATCACCAGTGCGGCGTTAGTTACCTTGCTGGTGGGCTACTTTAAAATTCGCGAACCTGAATTCAGCCTAGAAATGACCACGGACGTTATCACCTATCGCCATCGTTTAGGCAGCTGGCGAATACATTGGGAAAACCTACAGCGGGCAGACTGCCCTAGAGTACGACAAGGTTTAGATCATGTAGGGCTTGAAACCGTGGGCTTCAAATTAAAAGACTATACCGAGTTTCTAACCAGTATATCGCCACGTTTAGCCACCCATTTGCTGATGGAGCAGCGGCCTTTGTTGCTGCATAACACGAATGAAGGGTGTGCCACGGGAAGTTGCTACGAAGAGTCTATGTTCGATGACAATCATTTTACGTTAAACAATGGCACTGTACTCACCGGCGTAAAAGCCATGTTGGCCAATCGCATGGCAGAGCTTCGCAAGCGCCTTGGTTATGACGTGTTTATTGCCACCTCTGATATAGACAGAACTCCAGAAGAGTTTGCTGCGCTTATCTCTCAATGCCAAGCCGCCCGTAGAACCAATAACGCTGAATAACTTTAGTTAGGCTAGCCTGTGCGTGTCTGGCCTTCTGAACAGACTCGCTCAATTTCATCGAGTAACAACGGCAGATGTTCAGCCACTAAAAAATGTTGCCCTAATTTTAGGGCGCTTTCTAGCTCATCGGCTAAGCTTTGCAGTCGCGGCGCACCTATGTAACAGCAGGCCCCATGTAATTTGTGAATTTCGAGCTTAAGCTCAGCGTAATCTTTTTCATTCCACAGCGCTTTTAAAGTCGTCAGCATGTCTGGCGCCATGGTAATAAAGTCTTCAAGTAGCTCTTTGGCCGCTTCATGGTTCTGATGTGCGCGCTTTAAGGCCAGCTGCCAGTCTAATGAAGGCAGTAATATGTGCCCCGGCTCAGTGGTATGGCACCAAGAACGAATAAGGTCTACCAGTAACCCAATCTCAATGGGTTTGGGCAAATAGTCGTCCATACCCGAAGCCAATAACCTTTCTTGCTCTTCTTTAAATGCATGGGCGGTTACCGCAATAATTGGCGTGCCCATATTCAGCGTGGTTTTTCTAATTGCACGGGACGCTTGAAGCCCATCCATGATGGGCATTTGCACATCCATTAATATCAAGTCGAACTCTTGGGTTTGGCATTGATTAACCGCGTCTTCGCCACTTGTTGTGGTTACTAATGATATCGGTGAATTATCAAGCCAGGTATGCAGTAACTTGAGGTTCATATCCATATCATCCACGGCTAAAATTCTTGCCCGTGGAAGGGAATTCAACTTATCTTGAAGGGGGTTTCGTGGTACTGCTTTCTTATTGTTCACTAAGCCATCGAGTTTACTCAACGTCATCGGCATGCGTATTTGAGTATGAAAATGCTGAGACAAACTCGGGTATTGAGTAAAAGGCTCAGGGCCCGAATACCAAAGTACGCGCTTAGTCGCATTAAACTGTACAAAGCGGCTTAAGAACTCATCCCGCTTGTCCATTTTTGATACCGGCACTGTTGCCATAAAGAAGTCAGTGGAAGATGACTGTAGCGACAGTCTAGAAAGATAATCAACGGATTCAACAGTGGTCACTTTAGCTCCCAGTTGCTTCAACATAGAGGCACTGGCTCGGCGCGTGGCAGGAATGGGGTCGAAGATAACCACATGCTTTCCATGCCATTCAGTATCAGCACTTAATGCATATTTCTGGCTTAAATGATTGGTTCTAAGGGTAACCACAAAGGTGGAGCCTTGCCTTGGCGTACTTTTGAGGGTTAAGTCGCCTCGCATGAGTCGAACTAGCTCACGACTAATCACCAAGCCTAATCCTGTACCTTGATAATTGCGGTTTATTGAGTCATCCACTTGGGAAAACGCATTGAAGAGTTTCTTTCTGTCCTGTCGGTTTATGCCTATACCCGTATCTTCAACGATGATTTCAATTTCATGAATTCCGTGTAAAAGCGGGCGGCCTTTGACCGCAAGGGTAATAGTACCCGAAGGCGTGAATTTTAAGGCGTTGCTAAGCAGGTTATTCAAAATTTGCTTTATTCTGAAAACATCACCGATTAATTTTTCCGGTAAAGGCGACAGGTCGAAAACAAATTCTAACTTTTTACTATGGGAAGACTTCGCCATAATCGTCACCATTTCTTCCAATAAAGTATTGGGTGAAAATGGTTGGTTGTTAATTTGAAGTTTACCCGCTTCAATCTTAGAGAAGTCTAATACATCGTTGACTATAGTCAGCAAGTTATCAGCGGCAGTATTAATAATTCGCACTTGCTCTTGTTGATCGGATGGTAAAGAAGCATGGGTCAGTTCTCGGCTAAACCCTAGAATACCGTTAAGAGGCGTACGTATTTCATGGCTCATATTGGCAAGAAATTGCGATTTCACATTACTGGCTTTAATGGCATCTTTACGAGCAATATCTAAGCGCGCATTTTGCTCTTCAATGAGCTCCATATTGTTGCGTAGATCATCGGTAGCTTGCTCAACTTCGTGTTCAAGTTGGCTTCTGCTTTTTTCCATTAGCGCGAATGAAAACAGCCCAGATTCTAAAAATACGCCCACTTGGAAACAGTATGTGGTGAAGTCGTTTGAAGGGAGTACCCCAACTAGACTTAGCATGCCAATAATGGCACCTGTTGCCAGCATTCCCCATGCAAATATAAAGTACCGAGCAGGTTGGAAACGGTTAACGAAGGCCTCGATACCGGCAAATATATAACTACAAATAGCAATAAGACCTACGCCGTAAACTAGGTTGTTCTTCCAAATTGAGGGAAGTAACCCCAGAAAACAAATTACCCCAATAACTATTTGCACCGCCAATAACAGCACAATGACGGGGTGTGCGGCCTTGGCGTTCTTCTTGGTCTCTAGGAAGCTCACGGTAAACAAACCGGACGAAATACCTATAATCACAAAAATCAGTTCGGTGTGACCAACAAGCCAATAGGGTATCCCCCCTGAAAACAACAGGTGTATATGGCCGCCCCAAACAAACTGCCAAAGAATAACGGCGCATATATAGCCTACGTAAGCAATCAGGCTGCGCTCGTGAACCCCGAAATAAAGCACAAGGTTATAAACAGCCAGTATCAGCAAGCCGCCGTAAAAGAGCCCCCACATCAGGCTGTCCATTTGGAACGAACTGCTGTGAACAGGCTCAGGTTGCACTTTTAATGGTGTAATAAGGCTTGATGATTGGCTTTCAACACGTATAAATAGATCGACCCGTTCGGCGTTGGCTAGCGTTACCCGTAATGTGGGTATGCGAAAAATTTGTTCTTTTTGAGATTTACCCTGATGGCTTTGTTGCAATACTTCGCCATTTTTAACCAAATAGAAGTCGACCTTGTCTAGTTGACTAAAATTGATAGAAAATACCCAGTTCTCTTGGTTTGACACGTTGGAAAATGAAGTTAACAACCACATTCCTTTGTCTCTAAAGCCGAAGTTGGGGTTGCTATAAGGATGCATGCGAAAGTCGCTGCGTCTTCTACTCACATCATTTATTGTGAGTGGTAGATTGGCTTCGTATAAATAGTACAGGGAGTCGGAGAGGTCTAAAGAAGCATCTTCATCGAAAAGTTGCTCAATGTGCTGAGCGTGACTTGGTTGAGGGGCGATAAGCCAAAGTAGTGCGCACAGCAGTGTAAAAATTCGAAACAAATACATCCTGAATAGCTTCTTAATCTTCTTCTATTGTTATTAAACCACTCTGGCGGACAATTGTACAAAAGATTGAGGCATTAACGTCTATCGTCATAGTGAGTTAACCTAATAGTGATTATTGCACTAGCCCCTAGTTTCCCCCACAATAGAAACATTGAAGGCTTAATAAAAAGTCCTCCTTTGTGGTTAAACTCTTCCACATAAACACGCCGTTCGTTAACGCTGCCACCTGTCTAAAAAACTAAAGGCTTTGCATTAACGCTGTATTGTGAAAATAACAAAACGAAAAAATTATCATGAGCGACGACATTATTATTAACCGTGACGGTGTAGAACAACTGCCTTTAAGGCGCTTTACCGAAGACGCTTACTTAAATTATTCCATGTACGTCATCATGGACCGTGCCCTACCTCATATTGCAGATGGCCTAAAACCCGTACAAAGACGCATTATATACGCTATGTCTGACTTAGGACTGAGCGCCAATGCTAAATATAAAAAGTCAGCCAGAACGGTAGGTGATGTACTAGGTAAGTTTCACCCTCATGGCGATTCCGCGTGTTATGAAGCGATGGTTTTGATGGCGCAGCCCTTTTCTTACCGCTATCCGCTAGTCGATGGGCAAGGAAACTGGGGAGCACCGGACGATCCTAAATCTTTCGCTGCCATGCGATACACCGAGGCTAAACTTTCTCGTTTTTCAGAAGTATTACTGGATGAATTAGGCCAAGGCACCGTTGATTGGACCCCCAATTTCGATGGCACATTAGAAGAGCCTTGTGTGTTACCCGCTCGTTTGCCGCATATCTTGCTTAATGGCGTAACGGGTATTGCTGTTGGTATGGCAACAGATATTCCACCACATAATGTGCGTGAATTGGCCTATGCCTGTGCCATGTTGCTCGATAACAGCAAAGCAGAGCTTAGCGACGTGTTAGAGCACGTTAACGGGCCGGATTACCCTACCGAAGCTGAAGTTATTACGCCTAAAGCTGATATTCGTAAACTGTATGAAACCGGTCGCGGCTCAATTAAAATGCGTGCGGTATTCCATGAAGAAAATGGCGATATTGTTGTCACTGCGCTACCTCACCAAGCTTCAGGCGGTAAAATCCTAGAGCAAATTGCAGGGCAGATGCAAGCTAAGAAGCTGCCAATGGTGAGTGACTTGCGTGACGAGTCAGACCACGAAAATCCTACCCGTTTAATTATTACGCCGCGTTCAAACCGTATCGATACCGCGCAGTTAATGCAGCATTTGTTTGCAACTACGGATTTAGAAAAGAACTATCGCGTAAACCTAAACATGATTGGTTTGGACGGTCGCCCTAAAGTTAAAGACCTTCGTACTATATTATCTGAATGGTTGATTTACCGAAAAGAGACGGTGACGCGCCGTCTTCAGTACCGCCTAGACAAAGTACTCGCTCGCTTACACATTCTTGAAGGTTTGCTCATTGCCTTTTTGAATATCGACGAAGTTATCGAAATTATTCGTACTTACGAAAAACCCAAGCAAGAATTAATCTCACGATTCTCGCTTAGCGATAAGCAAGCAGAAGCAATACTAGAATTAAAGCTTCGTCATTTAGCCAAGCTTGAAGAAATGAAAATTAAGGGTGAGCAAGACGAACTGGCAGCAGAGCGTGATAAATTGCAAACCTTGTTAGGTTCAGATTGCCGCTTAAAAACCCTTATCAAGAAAGAAATTTTAGCGGATGCTGAAAAGTATGGTGATGATAGACGTTCACCTATTGTTGAGCGCGGTGAAGCGAAAGCATTATCTGAAAAAGAACTTGTGCCAGCCGAATCGGTTACCGTGGTGTTATCGGAAAAGGGTTGGGCACGTTGTGCTAAAGGCCATGACATTGATGCCGAAGGATTGAGCTATAAAGCGGGTGATGGATATCTATCAAGCGCAGAAGGGAAAAGTAATCAGCCTGCGGTATTTATGGATACCTCGGGACGGACTTTCTCATGTGATGCCCATGGTTTGCCATCGGCGCGAAGTCAGGGAGAACCGCTTACCGGGCGTTTTTCCTTGGTAGGTGGTGAGTCGTTTGAGCACGTTATTATGGCATCCGACGAAGCTAAGTTTTTGGTAGGCTCCGATGCAGGCTACGGCTTCCTTGGCACATTTAAAGACATGGTGAGCAAGAATAAAGCAGGGAAAGCCTACCTTTCTTTGCCAACCGCAGCCAAGGTAATGATCCCTAAACCTGTTACTAACCCTGAATCAGATTGGTGCTTAACCATTTCTAACGAAGGGCGTATGTTGTTGTTCCCGCTTAAAGACTTACCTAGCTTAGGTAAAGGAAAAGGGAACAAACTAATTAATATTCCTGGTGCCAAAGCACAATCCCGCGAAGAATTTGTGACGGTGTTAGCTGTAGTGCCTGATGGGGCTTCATTAAAAGTGACTGCGGGTAAACGTAATATGACCTTATCTGCTTCAGATTTGGAACATTATTATGGAGAGCGAGGACGCAGAGGAAACAAATTACCACGCGGTTTACAGCGGGTTGATGGTGTTGAAGTGGTACAAAGTCAAAGTGCCCCAAGTGATGATAGTCCAGAGGGCCAGGACAACGATATTTCCTAAACAATGGTTGTCGTTGAGTGGGACTGAACTACACTATTATTAATCGTATAAGGAGACCGTATGTTAGGGATTGTATTTACTTCGCTTATAGACATGCTAGAAGAAAAGGTATCGCCTGAATTTGCTGACGAAGTGATAGTAGAAGCTGAGTTAACTAATGATGGTGCCTATACTGCGGTCGGCTATTACCCTTTTGAAGAAATGCAGAAAATTTTATCTATTCTTGCCGCGAAAACCGGTAAGTCAGTCAATGAACTGCTTTACGATTTTGGGGTTTACCTTTTTGGTAAGTTAGCAGCAGTACACGGCAATGTACTTGCAGACACAAAAGACATTTTGCAGTTGCTAGAACACCTAGATGGTGACATTCATGTACAAGTGCGAAAACTCTATCCAGATGCTGATTTACCGCGCTTTACCGTGATATCTAGAACTGATACCGGTATGCGCTTGCGCTACTTCTCTGAACGAGAGTTATATCCCCTTGCTGAAGGGCTAATGGATGCCGCAGCGGTACATTTCGGCTGCACCCTAGAACGTGAAACTCATCAGATGTCATTCCCTCATACGTACGAATTTAGTATTCAGGTTGTGTAGCCGGTGGGCGCCAATCTAGATCCTCTAGAGAAAAAACTACAGAGCTTAGAAAGGCGGCTTCAGCGTGAAAAAGCGGCCAGAGAAAACGCTGAATCCTTGCTGCTGCTAAAGTCTGACGAGCTATATAACGCACTACTTTTCAGTCAGCAATCACAGAAAAAATTAGAGCTCGCTTTGTGGGCATCGCAAGCGTCATTTTGGGATTGGCAAGCAAGCCATGACATCATTGATATTCGAGCGTTTTCGCTCAATTCAGAAAGTGAATCTACCTGGTCAGGAACGCCAATCGACTTAATGGCGTTAGTGCATGAAGACGACATGGAAAACTTACAGTTTCAATGGACGATGGCGCTTCATGGCGGCCGCGAACGCATAGAACTTTCCTTTCGTATGAGCATACAAGGTAAGTTGCAATGGATTCGTTTGAGAGGGCGTGTGCTTAAGCGTGGTAGTAGCGGTGAAGCCTTGCAAATAGTGGGCACCACCAGAGACATTACGCAGCAAAGGCAAGCAGAACAATCCTTCCAACTAATGGCATCAGCCTTTGCGAATTCCCGCGAACCCATGTTGGTATTATCACCTAGCTTAAGCATAAACGAGTGCAATGAGGCGTTTGTGAAGTTAGTGGGCGCAGCAGATAAGAAGGCTTGTATCAATCTTAATCTCAATGATTTGCTGATGGGGGAAAAAGTTAATACAAACAGCCTGCACCACAACAAACAGCTTAGGTTTGAATCTGTTATTGTGCCTAGAGTCGGTAAAAACACTCCGGTAGATATTTCTGTATCGGTTTTCGATAATTACCTACAAGCTTCGTCGTCGCTTATCGCTACTATGCGGGATATCAGTGAACGTAAACGAAGCGAAGCGCGGTTGCAGCAACTTGCCCTGTACGATGAATTAACCGGGCTCAATAATCGCAGCGCCCTACGAGATATTTTCCGGCACCTTTTCGACAGCCAAACAAACTTTTTAGTGGTGTTTATCGACCTTGATGGGTTCAAAGCTATTAATGATACCGCTGGGCACGAGAAAGGAGATACCGAGCTTCAGCGTGTTGCTGCTCTGCTAACTGCTTCTTTTGGTCCGCACGGCGATGTGGCGCGGTGGGGAGGCGATGAGTTTATCGCTGTACTTCCACGACAAGATATTGACTGGGCGGTGGAGCAATCCGAAGCGCTTATTGGGCTCATAGAAGAAGATTTTGTGGTGACCAAAAAGGTCGAATTAAAACTGTCAGCAAGTATTGGTATTGCCAAATTTCCCGAAGACAATGACAGTATTGAAGGCGTTGTCCAATGTGCAGATGCAGCGATGTATCAAGCCAAAAAGCTTGGCAAAGGCCAAGTGAATGTATACGAAGAAGGGCTTCACGAGAGAATGTCGCAA
This sequence comes from Alteromonas sp. CI.11.F.A3, assembly GCF_032925565.1. Classification (NCBI taxonomy): domain Bacteria; kingdom Pseudomonadati; phylum Pseudomonadota; class Gammaproteobacteria; order Alteromonadales; family Alteromonadaceae; genus Alteromonas; species Alteromonas sp. CI.11.F.A3. The sequence continues at coordinate 4,336,008 of NZ_CP136708.1, read as the reverse complement.
CAGGTCAGTATGGTGAATGACTTGCGTAAGGCTATTGAAAACAATTTGCTCGATTACTATATTCAAGGCAAGTATGACTTGCAGGGTACTTTGAAAGGCGGAGAAGTACTTTGTAGGTGGATATCTGGTTTACACGGTGTTGTACCTCCTGTGGTATTCATTCCTATTGCGGAAGAGCACGACCTAGACCGCCAGATTGGGTTGCAAGCGCTGGAAGCTGCATGCGACTATATCGCCATGATGGAAGCGCAGCAAGGAGAGAGCATACCGCTTTCAATTAATATCAGCGTTAACCAAATGCTCGACACCGATTTCCCCGCCCAAGCCACCAAAATTTGTGGTGACTGTTCAGTGCGCACTGACATGATTGAACTTGAGCTTACTGAGTCTATTTTTATCCGTGATGAGAAAGCTGCGCTTGTTGCGCTAAATAGTCTGCGTGAAGTCGGCTTTCGCCTTTCACTAGACGATTTTGGCAGTGGGTTTTCTTCCTTAAGTTATCTTCGAAACTTTCATTTTGAAGTCGTTAAAGTGGATAGAAGCTTGGTTAAGGATATTCATAACAACAGTAAAGCGAATTCGCTTTTTTGCGGATTGGTGGCCATGCTCAATAGATTGCAGATTGAAATTGTGGTGGAAGGGGTAGAGCAGGAGTCTTACTTGCCCTTTATGGAAAATGCTGACGTGAATTTAATGCAGGGTTTCTATTTCGATAAACCCATGCCCTATGATCAGTTCCTGGCAAGGCATACGAACCCGTCAGATACTTTTCCTGACAGAAAATAAAAGGGCGTTCGCCCTTTTATTTGTCGCATATCTGTTCTTGTTTTTCGTTCAATGCGCGCTAATTTAACGCGTAAATAACTTAACTGGCGTTAGTGCTTTCAAAAATCTTATCTGCAGACGCTGCCACAAAGCCTTGGTAACGCTTGCCATTAGGCATGTTATAACGCTGAGCGAATTCGTAAAAGCAGCTAGGAATAGCGGCGGTCTCATCAGAAAAACCCACAGGAGCGCGGTCGGCCATAGTAGAAGACTGCGCGAGGAAGACCTCAGGTCCGCCTTTTATTTCGCCGCCAGAGGTATTTAGCAGAAAACCGGCTTCTTTAAGACGCGTATTGACGTCTGAAAGCTCATCAGTTTGCCCCAAATGATTAACGCTCACCGTAAAGTGATTAGCGCGAAAGCCCCATGCCGCTAACCATGCAGCATATTCTGATTCGCTGAGCAGGGCATCATAATCGGCTTTACTGATATCCCAGTGACGTCCTGAATAAAGGAAATTGTCGGCGGTCACTACATCGGCATCCATTTGTGTTACGAGCTTTTGAATTATAGCTTGTGCATTGTCAGACAGTTCGTTCACTCTCAACTCACTGATGAAAACTTTTGGTTTAGTGTCATCAGGGTGTTCGAAGTGCTTAGCGGTTAGCTTCTTCGCTTTAAAATTGTAATCACCCATTTCGCTATAACCAAGGGCAAGAAAGTGAGCAGCCAATTTTTCAAGCGCGGTTTTATCTAATGCAAAGGTTCTAAAAGCAACATGGTCGTTCACAATGTTATTCGTGCTTTCTTCATCGGCAAGAAGGGCATGGATTTTGTGAGCTGAAGGGGTAATTGCAACATAATCGTCCCACATATTGGCAAAGAGTGTATCGATATTGTTATGCATGAGGGGTGTCCTATAAATAAAGCCGCTATTAATAGCGGCTTTGTCTGTATTGGTTTATTTAAAGTGTTAGACCTGGGCTTAACTTACCTGGCAAGGTTACTTTTTCAAGCTCTACCGAGGCGACTGGGAACGCACAATAGTCGGCGGCATAAAATGCACTGGCGCGATGATTTCCACTTTCACCAATGCCACCAAAGGGTGCTGCACTGCTTGCACCCGTTATAGGGCGGTTCCAGTTAACGATACCTGCACGAATACGTGCAAAGAAATAACGGTAGTCTTCTTCGTTATCCGCTAGCAATCCTGCAGATAAGCCAAAGCTCGTGTTGTTCGCTTCTTCAATTGCGCTATCAAAGTCGGTGTAGCGAATAACCTTAAGCAATGGGCCGAAGTGCTCTTCATCAGGCAATTCAGATAGCATGTCAGTCACATCAATAATACCTGGGGTGGCGAAACCCTTTTGGGTATCAGGCTGTTCTAATCGCAATAACACCTTGCCGCCTAGGGCTTCAAGTTCTTGCTGCGCTTTAACCATAGATGCTGCAGCGTTTGCTGAAATCATTGCCCCCATGAAAGGCTGATCATCGGCATCATAGTCATCAATTTTGATATTTTTAGTGACTTCAAGCAGACGAGCTAATGTGGCATCACCTTGAGCATTGGCAGGTAAAAACAAACGGCGCGCACAGGTGCAGCGTTGACCCGACGTAATAAAGGCTGACTGCACGATATCGTGAACCGCACCATCAATATCGGCAACGTCTTTCACGATTAACGGGTTATTTCCGCCCATTTCAAGGGCCAAAATTTTGCCTGGGTGTCCCGCAAACTGTTCGTGCAAAATTTTGCCAGTGCGTGAACTTCCGGTAAAGAATAACCCATCAATACCATTGTGCGACGCTAGTGCTTTACCGGTTTCAACTTCACCTTGAACCAGGTTAAGTACGCCGGCAGGCAAGCCCGCTTGTTCCCATAGCTTAACCATTTCTTCGGCAACCATAGGGGTAAGATCGCTAGGTTTAAATACCACAGTATTACCAGCAATAAGCGCAGGTACAATGTGACCATTGGGCAAGTGGCCTGGGAAATTATACGGGCCGAATACTGCTACAACACCATGGGCTTTATGGCGAATGAAAGCTTTACCTACAGGCATAGGATTTTCAACGTTGCCGGTACGCTCGAAATAAGCTTTTTCAGAAATAGCGATTTTACCCATCATGGCACCTACTTCTGTGGCAGTTTCCCACTCTGGTTTACCGGTTTCTTTCGCCATCACTTTAGCTAGGTGCTCTTTCGCTTCGCCTAGCTTTTCGCCGTAAACTTTAATGATGTTTAAACGTTCTTCAACTGTCATCATTCCCCAAGCAGGAGCCGCAGCGCGAGCGGCTTTTACCGCTAAGTCAATCTGGCTAGGGGAGGCTGACTTACCTTCCCAAATAACTTGGTTCTTAGCTGGGTCGATTGAAGCTAAGTCGTGCCCTTCACCGGTAACCCATTGTCCGTCGATAAAATGTGTATGTAACATAAAAAGTGTCCTTCAATTAATCTCTGAACTTTACAGGTGCAAGACGAACGTGGTCGCCCTCTTGCACATTCAGAGCAGCAGCGGCCTGACGCGAAAGCACGGCAATATTTTGCTCTTCGTTAACACCTATTTCGGTGGCTACCGCGCGAAAATCTGCAACAGAGGTGTTTATGATGTAATGGGTTTGGCCTTGTGCGGCCGCCGCATCATCAATAACAATTGGCATTTTTAAGCTAGATTGCGCCGTTCGGATATGACTGAGGTTGGCCTCTACCGTAGGGCCCGCATCAAAAATATCAACGTAACCGCGACAGCTAAACCCTTCACCTTCAAGCAATTGCAAGGCGGGGCGGGTTTTTTCATGAACCTGTCCAATAACCGCCTGTGCTTCTTTGCTCAATAGATTGACGTATATAGGGTATTTAGGCATCAGTTCTGCAATAAACACCTTATTGCCAATACCGGTAAGGTAATCAGCCGTAGGGAAGTCCATTGAGAAAAAGTGGGTTTCAAGCCATTCCCAGAAAGGCGAACGACCTTCTTCATCACTCACACCACGCATTTCGGCAATGATAGTTTCAGAGAAGCGCTCACGGTGCTCCATCATAAATAAGAAGCGTACTTTCGATAGAAAACGGCCGTTAATGCCACCACGGGCCTGCTCTCTTAAAAACAACGTACAAATCTCAGTTACGCCCGTGTAGTCATTACAAAAGGTGAGAATTTCAACCGTATTGTGAATGTTTAGCTCGCGAGAGGCGTGCACCACTTTACTCAAATGATAGTGGTAAAACGCATCATCAATACCAACAGCGGCTTCAATACCTGACGTACCTACTACTTCACCAGTGGTCGTATCTTCCATAACAAAAAGGTACGACTCATCACCCGGTTGGGTCACGTTAGCTTTAGTGAAAGCGTCTTGCGCACGGTCGACTTTCCTATGCAGCAGATCATCGTTAACAGGTAACGAGGTAAATCCGATACCTGATTCCACTGCAATGTCGTACAAGGCCTTGTAATCAGCTTGTGTAATAGGGCGAATTATATTCATGTTCGCTACTCGCTAATTTGGCGTTTATTCGGCGTTCACAACAGCGGCAACGGCACGTTCAAATCGGGCTAAGCCTTCTTTGATATCTTCATCAGGAATTACCAGTGAAGGGGCGAAACGAATAACATTAGCACCGGCAATTAAGCACATAAGATGCTCTTTCGTTGCCGCCATCATAAAGTCGCGAGCGCGGCCTTGGTATTTTTCGTTTAACGCGCAACCAAGCAACATGCCTTGTCCACGTACTTCAGAAAATACATCATACTTGTCGTTAATGGCTGTAAGTAGCTCACGGTACAAGGCTTCTTTGTGTAACACGCCTTCAAGTACTTCAGGCTGGTTAACAATATCAAAGGCTTTTTCAGCCACGGCGCAAGCTAGCGGATTACCACCGTAAGTGCTGCCGTGAGTCCCCGCTTTTAAATGCGCGGCAATCGCAGTCGTCGTTAACATGGCACCAATAGGGAAGCCACCGCCTAACGATTTTGCGGTAGTTAAAATGTCAGGTGTTACACCTAAGCCCATGTAAGCATATAGGTGACCAGTACGACCAACACCCGATTGCACTTCATCAAAAATGAGCAAGGCATTGTGCTTATCACACAACTCACGCACACCTTTGATAAATTCAACGTCAGGAGAGATGATTCCGCCTTCACCTTGAAGCGGCTCCATCATAACGGCACATGTCTTGTCAGAGATTAGTGCTTCAAATGCAGCTAAATCGTTATAATCGCAATGCTCAACAGCGCCAGGCTTAGGGCCAAAACCATCAGAATATGCAGCTTGTCCACCAACGGTTACGGTAAAGAAAGTACGACCGTGAAAACCTTTGTTGAAAGCGATGATTTGGTTTTTGTCTTCACCGTAGTTATCTAATGCGAAACGACGGGCCAATTTTAATGCGGCTTCATTGGCTTCTGCGCCTGAGTTAGCAAAGTATACTTTCTCTGCAAACGTAGCATTGACCAGTTTAGACGCTAAGCGAAGTGCTGGTTCATTGGTGAATACGTTGCTCAAGTGCCACAACTTGTTGCCTTGTTCGTTAAGCGCCTTAACGAGCTCAGGGTGACAATGACCTAGTACGTTCACGGCAATACCGCCAGCGAAGTCGATATACTCAGCACCATCTTGATCCCATACACGTGAACCTTCACCGCGTACGGGTACCATGCCCGCAGGATTGTAGTTAGGCACCATCACTTCATCAAACGTTGCGCGAGTTACTGTCATTTTTGTTACCTCTGTTTTAAGCGCCTGTGTCGGTACAATAGACCTCGAACAGGCGGAAAAATAAACGAAATTACCGATGAGTATGCCATTTTTTTAAGGGTTTGTCTTGTTTGTGAATGGCTGCAGCCCTTTATATACAAGGACTCTGGCTTAATTTGCAGGAAAAGTGAATAACTATTTACTACTAAGCCATATTGTTTAGGAATAGTGTAATTAAAAGGTGAATTAGGTGTGTAATCTCACAGCCAGAGCGCGCTGATCTAGCGTGGGTCAAATAAGGGTAAAAGAAGATATTTGGCGACTTTGCATGAATATCCACAAAAAATTAGCTGCTTTCTTCTTCCCGAGATAAGGGAAGGGTGAAAATATCAACAGATCTTAGTTGTTCCAATGCTCCTGATGGATATTCCTGCTCTTTAATCATTGGTTTTACCTCTGCTACTTCAACCATGCGTGATTGGTGTAGCATTCTTACTTTCGAATAAGTGCGAGCTTGGTGTAGAAGTTTGGGCATCGAGCCTACTTCACAGGGTTCTCTGGTGGCACATTGGCGCATCGCATCACCAATAAATAAGCGTTTCAACATCATATTTTCAATGAGGTCGGCTGATACCGCATCGGCATATTCATCTTGTAATGCAATCAGGTAATTTGCCGACGGCGCCAGCTTTAACAAGGCTTCATGGCGCATGCGCTCTTTGTCTTTTTGGCATTCGGTTAAAAGGTGAAGCTGCACCTTATCAAATAACTTGAAGTACAATCGGATGATGGCACAGCGACCTAATTGACTGAGCATACCGAAACTATAAGCCTGAACGGGGTTGAGCTTGTAGTGTGGTGCAAGATGCCTAGCCGTAACCGCCGTGCCGTGCGCAAACTGAGTGAGTTTAAGTTTGATGCAAGGGTATGGGTCGGTTACCTGAGGCATGGCGCGTTTTACTACAAGAGAAGGAATAAGCAGGCGTAAATTCTCAATGCCTAAAAAGCTAAGCGCCGTCCTGAAGGTTTCAACCACGATTACCCGGCCTTTGGAATCCCGTCTTCTAAAAGCGGGAGAGTTCACGACTTGCATTAACTCGTCATAAAGCCAAGGTAAATTAGCTGCAATAGGTTCTAGTTTAGATACCGATGCCGCGCGTACCGAAAGCGCATCGAGTAATGCACCGGTGTCGTCACTTAAATTCAATGTGTTGTTAAATACGTCTGAGGTAAACGATAACTGCTCAGTAAGCTCACCTAACAAAACTTCATGTAAGTAATGATTAACGGTTTCGGTATATGAAGCATCAGACTGCGCTTTTAGGCGCTTATTCTCGATAGCGACTTTTTCGACGTGAAGTAATTGTCTGCGGGCGTCACCTTGTTCAGATTGCTCAAAGCTGACTTCACCAGGACCACGTTTCCCCAGCATTTTCATCGCGAGTTCTGGAGAGATTAATAGGCTCTCAAAGCGCTCATCGATAGGCGGCGGGGTCGATGCTTGGGTCGTCATCTTAAAGTAGCTCCTGCTAAGTAACTGTTCGTGCGTCTGTTCATAGATGCCGTGCATTGGGTCGCCCTACTTCCTAAATATATACTTACAAAGGCGCTTTGTTGATTAACCTATAAAAAGTAAACAAAAACAACGCCCAATGCGAATAATTACAGAACTTTTTATCGGCAGGAAGCCCTATAGCTTAAGTTTATTCTGAAGCGTTGGCAGAATAAATAAGGGTTACACCCTAGGCGTTTAGAAAAGCACTTAAAATGTCATGGCCGTATTCGGTGAGCAGAGATTCAGGGTGAAATTGTACACCCCATATAGGGAGAGCGTTATGAGAGATCCCCATAATCTCTTTTTCCCCGTCATCAGTTACGCACCACGCATCGATATTTAAGGTTTCAGGAAATTGGCTTTCATCAAGCACTAACGAGTGATAGCGGGTTACCGCGTAACCTTGCTCAAACCCGTTAAATAAGCCTCGATTTTTATGAAAGAGCGCGGAAGTTTTGCCGTGCTTAATTTCTTTTGCTCCAATAACTGAAGCGCCAAATACCTGCCCTATGGCTTGATGGCCTAAGCACACGCCAAGTAAGGGGATCTTCCCAGCAAAATGCTTAATAGCCTCTACGCTAATTCCCGACTCATTGGGTGTACAGGGGCCTGGTGAAATCACTAAATGACTTGGTGATAAGGCTTCTATATCGGCAATAGTAAGGGCATTGTTTCTCATCACCTTAACGCATGCACCTAATTCGGTAAGATAACGGGCAAGGTTGTGAGTAAATGAATCGAAATTATCAATTAACAGCAACACGACAACCTGACCTGTTCAATACAACGCTAATTAAGGCTTTGGAATAAAACCAACGGCTTCATAAACCTTTTTAAGGGTTTCTTCTGCGCGGGCCGATGCTTTTTCAGCGCCATTTCGCATCACATCGTTTAAGTAGTCACGATTGGTGCGAATGTCGGCATAGCGTTGCTGAATTGGCTCTAATAGGCCCACTACCGCTTCCGCTACATCACCCTTCAAGTGACCATACATTTTATCTTCGTATGCCGGTACTAATTCATCTATCGACTTTCCTGTCGATAATGACAATAGGGTAAGCAGGTTTGATACCCCAGGCTTTTCTTGTGGGTTGAAGTAAATGTTGGCTTGTTCGTCTGAATCGGTTACCGCACGTTTAATTTTCTTGGTAATCTTTTTAGGATCTTCAAGCAAGCCAATGAAGTTGTTTGGATTAACGTCAGACTTCGACATTTTCTTTTCTGGCTCTTGTAGGCTCATGATACGAGCACCAAACTCAGGAATATGAGGTTCTGGTACACGTAAAATGTCGCCATACAAGTTGTTCATACGGTTAGCGATATCACGGGTAAGCTCTAAATGCTGTTTTTGATCATCACCTACAGGCACTTTATCAGCTTGGTACATTAGAATGTCTGCTGCCATCAATACCGGATAGCCATAAAGGCCAACATTAATATTGTTTTCGTTCTTCGCTGACTTATCTTTAAATTGCGTCATGCGATTTAGCTCACCCATTTGGGTGTAGCAATTAAGTACCCATGAAAGCTGGGCATGTTGAGGTACATGAGACTGCACGAATAAGGTGCTTTTTTCTGGATCGATACCGCAAGCTAGGTATAACGCCAAGCCATCGAGGCAGGCCTCAAACAATTGCTTAGGATCTTGCCTAACCGTTATGGCATGCAAATCCACTAACATGTATAGGCAATCATGATCGTCTTGCATGGAAACCCACTGCTTAAGCGCACCCATGTAATTACCAAGGGTAAGTTGTCCAGAAGGCTGACAGCCACTTAATACAATAGGCTTGTTACTCATAATGTGTACCTGTACGTTAACGTTGTTTAGTTACGCCTTAGAAAGGCGAGATAATTCAGTGCGCATGTCATCAATAACTGCGCGATAATCGGCTTCAGAAAAAATAGCAGAACCGGCTACGAACATATCCGCGCCAGCTTCAGCAATGTCGCGAATGTTATCGACTTTTACGCCACCGTCAATTTCTATTCTTATATCGTGACCACTTTCTAACACGCGTTGCTTAACGGCGCGCACTTTATCTAATGTGCTAGGGATAAACTTTTGTCCACCAAAGCCCGGATTGACCGACATAATAAGGATATGGTGTAACTTGTCCATGACATGATCCAGATAATGCAAAGGCGTGGCAGGGTTAAACACCAACCCAGGTTTACAGCCAGCATCAATTATAAGCTGTAATGAGCGATCGATATGCTCGGATGCTTCAGGGTGAAAACTAATATAACTGGCACCGGCATCGGCAAATTTTTCGATTAAGTCATCAACCGGCTTCACCATCAAATGCACATCAATAGGTGCAGTAATGCCATACTTTCGTAAAGCCTCGCATATCATAGGACCAAATGTGAGGTTGGGCACATAGTGATTATCCATTACATCAAAATGGACTACATCTGCACCAGAGTTGAGTACATTCTCTACTTCTTCTCCTAGTCGAGCGAAATCGGCTGAAAGAATAGAGGGGGCAATCAAAAATGGTTTCATTAGTTTTCCCTGTTCATGGTGAGGAGCGTACTTCTAAAGGGGAAGTTTACCGAAAGTTAGCAGTTGAAAACAGCGCTGATTACATTACCACTAGTGTTAAAGGTAAGTAAAAATAAGGGGTTAAAAAGATTAAAATAATTGCACCATGTTGGGTGTTGTGCCTATTATTGGTGCAATTTAGCGCCCTTAAACTTTGCGGTAAAATTATATCTAATTTTTTTATTTTTGTTTTTGTTACTAAAATCAAGTTGTTATGTGTATTTTGGCCATTGTGGTATTTGTGCATTAAGTGGGCATCACTCTTGCGTAAACCAACCCAAATATAAGAAAAATCAAGACAGAAAAATTAATTACAACAAGTTTTGGAACTTCACGGAGAACACACACATGAAATTATCTACTAAAAGCACACTGCTTGCCGTTGCTGTATCGTCAGCTTGCCTATTTACTGCGCTACCTAGTTACGCAGAAGTTACGGCTAACGCCGGCGCGACAAGTAACTACATTTGGCGTGGTTTAACGCAAACAATGAATGAAGCTGCCGTTCAGGGCGGAATTGACTACGCACACGAAAGTGGCTTTTATGCAGGTACTTGGGCATCGAACGTGAAATACGGTTCAGACGACAATTATTCGTATGAGCACGATATGTATTTCGGATTCTCTGGTGAATCTAACGATATCTCCTACGACTTCGGTTACCTTTATTACAACTATGATGCTGCAGCGAACTTCGATTTTGCTGAAGTTTACGGCTCTGTTGGTATGGGTGGACTAAGCCTGACCCTTTCTGTTCTTGCTCATACCGAAGCGGATGAAGCTGATAACCGTGATTACGGTTTTGGTGAAGCGACTTATGTTTCTCTCGATTATGGTTTAGAAGTACTAAATGGTTCGGAACTAGGTTTCCACGTTGGTTACCACCAAGGTGATTTTGCGGAAGATTTCAACGGTGTAGTTGGCGGTTACGCAGATTGGGGTGTGTCTATTGCGAAAGATGGATTTAGCTTTGCGGTAACTGGTACTGATTTAGATGATAGTGGTGATGATGATTCACTAGATAACGATGCGGTTAAATTCACTGTTGCTTACAGCATGGACTTCGAACTGTAAGTTCAAAATGACCTCGAAAACAATGAATTAATTGTTGTTGATGTCTGAAATTAAAAGCCTGATGCGTACGTGTCAGGCTTTTTTTACTGTTGGAAACAGTAATTATATTCATCATTAGTGAATATTATCTTGTGACTAATAAGGTTTTATTTATAATGAAGTTCAATGCAAAATAGCGCAAGGAGTGTTCAGGATGAAAGTACTTCCATTTTATGCAGTATGCGGCATGGTTGCGCTAGTTAGCGTAGCAGTCTATCCACGTTCGGGCTCGGAAGCCTCAGTGTGCGAGTTTCAACCCTCTTCTAGTTTTAACCCTAAGTTACCTGCTAGTCATGTACAGAATCAGTGCGCCAGAGACAGAGACGGTGTTGCTGAAGTCAGTTGGCTGTCATGGATTGCTGGAAAGTCTCCTTCATTTCAGTTTCATTTTCTCGATTTGCTTGAGTTACTTCATAATGATGACAGCAAGTAGCATCGCAGTTTCCCAACAAAAGACTTATCAGTAATGAGTCAACAACCGGGTACCGGCTTCTGGTCAGTGCTTATGAGTGTTGTTGCTGGTGTGTTCGGTGTGCAAAGCCATAAAAACTATGAGCGTGATTTTACCAAAGGAACCTTCGTTAGCTTTCTGATCATTGGCATAATTTTAGTTGCCATGATGGTGGTATCTTTAATGATGTTTGTGAAGTGGCTAACCGGTTATTAGTTATTTTTTCGCTTCAACACTTTTGCGTTGGATTCGTTTTGGCTTTTTTACTACTGCGCTAGGTGGGAAGTACGCCAAAATTTCATCTACGGGCTTTCTAGTCGCACCATTTTGACTAATGGAGCGCTTTACCGACAACATGCTAAAGTCTGCGCCTTTATATAAAGAACGAGTGAGAGGTAGATCGTGATTCGATACCAATACCGGTATGCCACGCTTCTTCGCTGCACGCATGGCTAATTCTGCTAGCTTTTCTTGCGATTCTTGCCCAAAACTACGTGCAGCATAGCTGGTAAACGCAGCGGTTTTACTGATAGGCGCGTAGGGCGGGTCACAATAAATGACATTTCCACGGCGAGCGCGAGTAAAGACTTTTTCAAAGGGTAAACAAGTGAACGTGGCTTTTTGCGCCTTCTCGGCAAACACAAACATTTCATGCTCAGGGAAGTAGGGCTTTTTATAGCGCCCAAATGGTACGTTGAACCTGCCCGCTAAACTATAGCGACATAATCCATTGTACCCATGCCTATTAAGGTATAGGAATAAAATAGCGCGGTAGTACTCGTCTTCGGTTGCATTAAATTCTTCTCGCAATGCATAGTACATTTTCTCATCGTTACGCTCGCCGCTAAAAAAACTGCGTGCGTCGTGGATGATGGCATCGGGCTGAACTTTTAAGAAGTTGTACAGGTTTATAAGGTCAGGATTGATGTCGTTCAGCAAATACCGCTTATACTGAGTATTCAGAAACACTGACCCCGCGCCTACAAACGGTTCAATAAGTTTGTTTGCTTGAGGTAACCTTGCCTGAATATGCTCTACTAGGCTGTACTTGCCACCGGCCCACTTTAAAAAGGCCCGGTTTTTTTTCTGCATCATGCGTAAACGTTACTACCTGCACGGAATATAGACGGTTGTCATTCCGGTACTCGCCGAGTTTGGCGTAATTCTGGGGAGTGGCGCTGCAATTATCTCGCAATACCACGCTAAAGATAGATTGTATCTTTCCTCATACGATGGAACAACCATGAAACGTAAAGCTGACGGCTTTTCTTTTGTTTGAAGTCAGTACAATGGGCACAACGTACTATTATTCGCCAGCTTCCAGCGCCATTTCGTCTAAAATTTGCTGCCCACGTTTAATGAACGCTTCGTTTTTAGTCGGATAATCCGGTAAAGCGGATAGCGCAGCACGCGCGTCAGTGAGTGATTTAAATGGTTGATGAAAAACCACCACATGCCAATCACCGCCATACCGTGTAGTCACATACTGCCGGGTAACTGCTTGCAAGTTATGCTGTGCAATAAATTGGCTAACAACGTTTTTATCTTTAATGCCCACCATCTGAATCACAAAATCGTTGGGCAAAACCATGTCAGGCTTTAAGATTTCTGCGGTAGTGCTAGTAGCACTTTCACTGGTTACCCCATCATCACTTTGTGATTGCACTTGCACGCTGGCTTGTTGAGCCTTGGCGGTTTGCTGGGCTTCATTTGCAGCTGGCTTTGCCGCACTGCTATCAGGCGTGTTTAAAGAAGGGGCGCTATCAGCCCCTTCAATCGAGACTACTTGTTGTTGAGGCTCTTGATTGCTGCTCTGCATTGGTGTGCTCGCAACCAGCGTAGTAGGTTCAAAAGCGCTGTCTGTTACTTCGCCAACTATTTCGCTAGATGCATCGCCATCAAGCGAGGAAACTGCACCTTTCCAGTCTGTCACCAGTTCTACGTTGCTTTCATGGTCTGAAGTTGTCGCAATAGGCTGCTCAACTTGATTATCTGCGACTTTGCTAAAAGCAGAGCCTGGTACCACATTCTTTGACTCAGAAGGCTTAGGTTGTTGTGCAATTGGTGAAAATAATGACGATATTGAATCGCCATACTGCCAGGTAACCAATCCGCCAAAGGTCAATAAAAATACCAAAGCAATAGCTATATAGAACCCCGTAGAGGTAAGTGGATTAGACGGGGTGGCTTCGACAGGAATATTTCGTTTATCAAGGTGAGCTTGAAACGCTTCTCGGCGCTGGGAAATCATCCTATCTAGTTCAGAACCTTGAGGTTTTGAAGCTTGAAGGTTTGAAGAAATGGATTGGCTACTAATAAGTAATGGGGTATCGGTATTTTTGGCTGGGAGCCACTTTTTGGCATTTTCAGCCCACTTGGTTGTGGCAAATAGCAATACGTTCAAATGTTGCTTGTTACCCGCAAAGCGGCTTTGTAATACCAAATCCCATAGTTCTTGAAGCAGTTTGTCGGGCATGTGCTCGGCTTGCGTTATAGCAATGAGTACTGGCCCTTCATGGCTATTAAGTGCAGACAATAATTCATTAAGAGGGCGTACGAAACTACCTACTACTTGACCTAACAACTGGCGGCATAACTGACCACGGTAGTCAGAAATTTCCATATTAGATTCAGCGGTTAAATACGCTATCTCAGTATCGTCATGTTGCTGGTAAACGAAAGCTTCAAGAGTTTGCTGTTGCTCTGCAATAGAGTCGCCACTGACAAAAACCAGTTGAGAGGAATAATTAACTAAATACTCAAGACGTTCATGCAATTCACTGTGCATGCGCAATAACCCCATAAAGCCCAATACCTGTGTAAAGGGCTAGCAAAGAAAACGAATGTTGGTGTTAGTTAGGTTTGCCAGTATATGGCTAGCGTAGAATCTCAGTAAGAATATCGTCAGTGACGTCTTTAGTGACAACTGCATTGCCCATATTCTTAGGAAGCACAAAACGAATATTACCGGCTTCTACTTTTTTGTCGCGCTTCATATGCTTTACATAATCTGCTTTGCTCATTGTACTAGGCCCTTCCACTGGAAGTGAAAATGCCTCAAAGAGTGAACGTACGCGACGAGTTTCTGGCGCTGTAAACCAACCTAACTGCTCTGCAGCTACACAAGCAATTATAGTACCAGCTGACACGGCTTCGCCATGTAACCAGTTACCATAACCCTGTTCAGCTTCAATGGCGTGGCCAAAGGTGTGACCTAAGTTTAAAATAGCTCTCAGGCCGCCTTCACGTTCATCTTTAGCAACCACTTCCGCTTTAATTTCACAGCAGCGTTTAATGGCAACATTGAGGGTTGATTCATCAAGCTGTTTTAGTGCTTGCTCATTCGCTTCAAGCCAAGAGAAAAAGGCTTCATCATATATGATGCCGTATTTTATGACTTCCGCCATACCAGCAGAGAATTCACGGGGAGGTAGCGTAGACAGTGATTGCGTATCAATAGCGACCAAGATTGGCTGATAAAAAGCACCAATCATATTTTTGCCCAATGGGTGATTAACCGCAGTTTTACCACCTACAGAAGAGTCTACTTGTGAAAGTAGGGTAGTGGGCACTTGAATAAAGGGTACGCCGCGTTGATATGTTGCAGCCACAAAACCACATAAATCGCCAATAACACCACCCCCTAAAGCAATAAGGGTGGTATCTCGAGCTGCGTTGAGTTCAAGCAAGCGGGTCATGACTACCTCGAATTGCTCGAGGTTTTTATATTGTTCACCGTCAGGCAATACAATGGTTTCGATTTGCTTGCTACCACATGCCGCTTTCACTGTCTCAAGGTATAATGGCGCAACAGTTTCATTGGTGACAATAACCGCCAATGGACCTTTTATATAAGGCACAAAAAGGCCAGGCTGCTTGAGCAACCCGGCCTCAATATGTATAGGATAGCTACGTTCACCAAGTTCCACAGTTAAGGTTGACATGGGCGTAGCACCTCCTAATTATTTTATTTATAAACCGATTTTACTAATGATCTGATTTGCCACTGCGCGAGCAGATTGGTCATCAGTATCAACTACATAATCTGCAACTTCTTCGTAAAGAGGATTACGCAAATCTGCTAGATCGCGAAGTACTTGCTCCGGATCGTCGTTTTGAAGCAAAGGGCGACGCTTATCGCGCTGTGTTCGAGCAACTTGCTTATCAATCGTAGTTTGCAAGTAAACAACAATGCCTCGTGCAGACAAACGATTACGAACTGCTTTGGTTACAATTGAACCGCCGCCAGTGGCAAGCACGATACCCTGCTTGTCTGTTAAATCATTGATGATGTTTTCTTCACGCGCACGGAATCCATCTTCGCCTTCAAGGTCGAAGATCCAGGCGATATCAGCACCAGAACGGCGCTCTATTTCCTGATCGGAGTCATAAAAATCCAGGTGAAGTTCGTCTGCCAGGTGTCTACCGATGGTGCTTTTGCCAGCACCCATTGGGCCAACCAAAAAGATATTACGTTTTTCAGCCATATTTGCTTATATCACAACTTTATCATGTTAGGGGCATGCACTGTTGCCTTACCAGCCTACCCATTGACTCGTGCTTATTTAATGTCCAATAAGCACTACTCCTTTAACCTCGCTAAAATTTCGAGACCGCGATTATCTCAGTTTCTAACAAGCCCTTGCAAGTATTGTTGAAAACAATTAGCACTATAATGTAAATACAGGGGTATTGCAGTACCTGAAAACGCAAAAAGCGGACTGCTATCAGCCCGCATTTTACCTTGAATAATAGGTTGTTACGGTTTTTCTGTTATTATTTTCGGTGTTACAAATATAAGTAGCTCACGCTTCTCTTGAAACTCCGATGTATTGCGAAACAGCACACCTAAAAACGGCAGGTCACCAAATAATGGCACTTTTGACACGTTATCGGTACTCGTTTGCTGGAAAATTCCGCCTAATACGATGGTTTCGCCGTTCTCTACCAAGACCTGAGTTTTGATTTCTTGCGTATCAATAGCAACGGCATCACCGGTAGAAGTAGACACTGTTTCACCACGGGTATCTTGTGTAACCACCAAATCCAAAATAATGCGATTATCTGGCGTAATTTGCGGTGTTACGCGAAGCGACAGTACCGCTTTTTTGAATTCAACCGACGTTGCGCCACTTGAGGTGGCTTGAACATAAGGTATTTCGGTTCCTTGTTCAATGTAGGCTTCTTGTTGGTTCGCCACGGTAATACGTGGGCTAGCGATAATCTCACCTTTGTTTTCAGACTCAAGCGCAGATAGCTCTAAATCTAATATGGTGCCATCAACCAAACTTGCGATTTGAAAGCCAATAGTGCCCGTTGCACCCGAAACCGGAAGGTTTACGTTTAGTCTGTCATCAATACTCGGAATAGAGCCGCCTGCAATAGTTTCAGCTCCTTCAATACTCCCTGAAACACCACTGTCACTTTCCCTATCGCTTAAGCCCCAGCGAACACCTAGCTCTTCATCCACATTATCAAGTACGGTCACCATTCTGCTTTCAATTAATACTTGTTTAACTGGAATATCCAGCGCATCAATCATTTTTCTTGCTTCATCAATAGAAGGTAACGTATCTCGAATAAGCATAGTGTTGGTACGTTCATCCACGGTAACTGTCCCGCGCTCAGACAAAATGCCGCCTTCTGAAGATTTCAAAATCGTCGCCAGGTTAGCTGCCTTAGCGTAATTTACCGAGATGTTGACTGTACTAAGCGGGGCTAAATCAGACACCTGCTTCTTTGACTGTAATGCTTGGGTTTCTCTGGCGGTAAGCTCTTCAGTTGGCGCAATCAACAGAATGTTACCCTCTAAGCGTTTATCTAATCCTTTAACACGCAAAATCATATCAAGGGCTTGATCCCAAGGTACACCTGATAGGCTAATAGTGACATTTCCAGTCACTGTGTCTGTGGTCACTAAGTTAAAGCCATTAACTTGCGCGATAATTTGCAACACTTGACGTACAGGTACATCTTGAAAGTCTAGCGAGATAGGGTCGCCTGTATAGGTTTTTTTGTTTTCTAATTCTTCTTGTTGCGACAAGCTCATCGGCTCAATTTTGATGCGAATGACGTTATTGTCTATCGCGTGGCGAGCTGTCACGGTATCGCTATAAAGAATCTCTATGCGCGTACCTTTTTTATCTTGAAAGGTTTCAATGGTTGATACAGGCGTGGAGAACTCTGTCACATTTAATTCAACGAGCTGACTGTCATCTAACACGCTATCAGCGAATGTAATGGTAACCTTTCCTTGAGACTCAACGAGTTGCGGTGTAGGTGAAGCTCCTTCAAAGGTGACTAATGTAACACCAATATTATTCGCTTCTCGGGTAAAATCGATACCGGTAATTCGGGTTGAGGGAGTGTCGTTACTTGGGTCGAACAATACGGGTTCTAACGCTTTGGCGGGCGCAACATAAACCATCAATACCGTACATATAGCAGCAAAGCCAAGCAACCAAGGCCAGCGAGAACTTCTACGATTTAAAGATTTGTTAAATAGGTAACGCTCAGCCATTATTTTTTCTCTCCTGACGTTGAGGTTTTGCTCAACGTTATCTCTTTTTTCTGCCAGCAACCTGCGCCATCAGGTATAAGCTGTTCTATTGTTAGTGAGTTTGGATTAATTCCAGTGATTTTACCGTAAAATAAACCGATGCGGCTGCCAATTTTGGCTTTATGTAGAATACCGTCATTACTGGTAACTAGCGCCCATTCAACGCCTTGGCTTTTAAAGTTTCCGGTCAACCCTAATGAGTCTAAGCCATACCTTTCCAGTTTCTGTTTTGTGCGTTCAAAGTCAGGTTGAAAACAGTTTTGTTGTCGAGTTTGTGTCAGTGGTGGCGTGTTTTCTTTAGGCGAATCAAAAGGGCTAGGCAACTCGCTCGCCGAATATTCAAAGGTTTTAGGTGTAGCAAACTCAGGGTAGGGTTCAATATTGTGAACCGCATTTTCGCTCACACTTTGCGTATACGCCTGCAAGTCATCAAGTTTTGGCGAGCAAGCGGTTATTAGGGCAACAGTAGCAAGAACTAAATAATAGCGCATCACTGAGATCCCCCGCTTATACCGGTACTGTTTTCTGAGCGGTAGGTTTTCGCTTGTAATTGCAAGGTAAGCCCATTACTTTCCCGTAAAATATCAAAGTCATGCAAGGTAACAATACGAGGAAGCCCAGCCACCTTAGAAACGAACTCTCCAAAATGGTGATAGCCGCCACTGACTT
The DNA here is from genome assembly GCF_032925565.1 of Alteromonas sp. CI.11.F.A3. Lineage (NCBI taxonomy): Bacteria > Pseudomonadati > Pseudomonadota > Gammaproteobacteria > Alteromonadales > Alteromonadaceae > Alteromonas > Alteromonas sp. CI.11.F.A3. The sequence goes on along the minus strand of NZ_CP136708.1, from coordinate 4,317,647 downwards.
CAATTTCAATAGGCAGTTCGGTGTAGAACTCTTTAGGTACCTCTTGTTGCCAGTTCAATAACTTGAAGGTAAGTCCTGATGAGGTGCCTACATAAGTTATATCGTCTAGCAAGCCAGGGGTTTCATTGCTGGTAGGTAAGCTTTTCAGCATGGAAGAAAAGTCATTTTCTAGCTGTGCGAGCTGCTCTCGATACGCTTCTTTATTTACCGCAATGCGGTACTTGGCTTCGTATTGCAGCTTCAGCTCTTGTTCTTTTAATTCCGCAGCATCTAGAATAGGGAGCTTAGGGTTTATAAGTAGATAATAGCTAAGTGCACCAATTACGATTGCCACAAAGGCAGCCACCACTATACGTATTTCATTGGGCCAAATAGCAATTTGTTCAAAATCTAATTCATTGAGTTCTTTGAGCTTTTCGACATCAAATTTCATTAGTTTGTCTCCCCTTCAGCATCTTGTTCCAACGGTGATACCGAATCGCTAACCATGAAGGTAAGCGTGAAGGTGCTAATTGCGCGAGAGGCATTGGTGTCTGCTTTTATAGAAGACAATTCAGCTCCAACAAAAACATCTGAATTATCTAATGAGCGCATGAAATCAGAAAGTCGGTTATTTGAATCGCTGATACCTTCAATTTGTAATTGATTACCTATGCGCTTCATAGATTGGAAGGTCACGCCCACGGGTACGATTTTAGCAAGCTCATCAAATATTATGGCCGCGACATTTCGACTAGCCTGTAATTGCTCAATAAGGGCCATGCGCTGTTCAATCGCATTTTTGCTTTCTTTAATATTTTTTATATCTGCAATTTGCGCATCTAATAAGCCAATCTCTCGCTCAAGAAACTGGTTTCTTGAATTCTGATGATTAATTTGTTGGTCGATAGCTTGACCGATAAACCAAAAAATTAACCCCACAATAGCGGCAACGGCAACCAGGCCCATTAGATACTGCTGCTTTTGATGTTGGCGTTGTTGTTCGCGCCAAGGAAGTAAGTTTACATGTGCCATGATGTGAAACTCCGGCTAGCAAGGCCTGCAGCAATAGTGAGCTGTGGGGCGATACGGCGTAACCGCTGTGAATCTAACTTAGGGTTCATGGTCATGCCCAAAAAGGGGTCGAATACATCAACTTGTAGGCCTAAGTCTTGACGTAATATGTCTACTAAAGGTTGGATAGTGGCCGCGCCGCCACAAAGTAAAATTTTTGCGGGGCGGTCAACATGAAATGTCGTCATATACATTTGCAATGCACGATTGATGTTCTGTTGTAAATTAGCGGCAAAGATAGGTAATACTTCATCTACCCAACTGTTAGATGATGAATCATCCATTAATAGACGTTCGGCTTCTTCACGCTCAATCATTTGAATAGCGCTAATATCGTTGACTAAGTTATTTAGCCCAAATGCGTGTTCTTTTGTGTAGATCACAGTGGCGTTACGTACCACGCTAACTTGAAGCAATGAGGCACCTACATTAATGGCACAAACGGCTTCATCTTCTACTTTTCCATTGTAGAAAAAGTCGATGGCATTCCCAATCGCGTAATTTTCCACATCAACAATTTTAGGTTCGAAATCGGCTTCGCGAGACAGCAGTAAACGGCTATCTACTAAATCTTTATGAGCAGCGGTTAATAGAACATTGACCTTGCCAGAATGGGTTTCACTGGGGCCAAGCTCTTCGAAATCTAAATAAACCTCTTCAAGGGGAAAAGGAATGAGGCTATCGGCTTCAATTTCTATCTGGCTTTCCAGTTCGTAATCGTTTTGGTCGGGTTCCATATAAACGATTTTACTGATTACCGATGTACCCGCTACCGCGACATTAGCTTGCTTTATTTTAGTTTTTAAGCTGTTACGCACTTTTTTAAGTGCTAAACTTACCGCCTCGTAATCTTTAATATCGCGCTCTGAAAAAGCAACTTTATTGATAGATTCACATGCATAACCTTGAAGCATGTAGCCATTGACTGAATGTTCTAGCCATACCGCTTTTATTTGACGTGTGCCTATGTCTAAACCCACAATGGGAGGCATCTTTTTCTTGAACAGCGATTTCATTTACAAGTGTCCAGTTTCAATGGTAATTGCTCTAAAGTACAATATTACTCAGTTTTTATTGTGCGTATGGTTCTATTGATAACACATACGTATGAAAATATACGTCATTTTCGCAAAAATGCCTTGGTATCCTTAAATTGTGAAGTACATTAAACCGTTATTATTATTTTTTGTCATCTCTGGCCTTATTGGTTGTGTGGCGCTTGTTGGTATTTACTTTTATATCAAACCTAACCTACCAAGCGTTACTGTACTTAAGGACGTTAGACTCCAAACGCCCATGCAGATATACACCCATGATGGAAAATTAATTTCCCAATATGGCGTTAAACGGCGGATCCCCGTAAAACTTGAGGAAGTACCTGAGCAATTAATTCACGCGATTTTGGCCACCGAAGACAGTCGCTTCTTCGAACATCATGGTATTGACCCTATCGGTATCGCCCGTGCAGCGCTGAGTTTAATTCTTACGGGTGAAAAACGGCAAGGTGCGAGCACATTGACGATGCAGCTTGCTCGAGGCTTCTTTTTGAGTCGAGAAAAGACATATATTCGTAAGGTAAAAGAAATATTTATCGCTTGGCATATGGAGCAGGAACTCAGTAAAGAAGAGATCCTTGAACTCTACTTAAATAAAGTCGAGCTAGGCCATCGTTCGTTTGGCTTCGGTGCCGCCGCCCAAGTATATTACGGCAAATCTCTTAATGAACTTACTTTGGCACAACTTGCCACCATTGCTGGCCTCCCCAAAGCGCCTTCAGCACTAAATCCTATCACCGATCCTGAAGCATCTGCAGGTCGCCGCCGCGTGGTGTTGCTGCGTATGCTTGATGAAGAGTACATTTCTAAAGCAGACTTTGACCGTGCGGCAAGCGCGCCGATAACTGCGCGTAAGCATGGTGCTGAAATTGAAGTAGATGCACCATATTTGGCCGACATCATCTATAACGAAATGGTCGACATTTACGGTAAAGATGAAGCTGAAACCGGTGGCTATCAAGTTTACGCGACCGCAGGTTCCGACTTGCAACTTGCTGCTCAACGAGCGGTGGTAAGAAATCTGCACGATTACGATGAGCGCCATGGTTATAAAGGGCCGCTTGGTTATTTATGGGACACTCCTTCGCCCGACAGCCAAGATGAGCCAGTGCCGCAGCTTTCTTTAAAAACCGATGTTAGTAATAAATTACTTGCCAGTGATTGGAGCGAGCGCGAGATGCTTTCTGCACTCTCTCAAGTGCCTTATATCAAGCCTCTCGTACCTGCAGTTGTACTCTCAACTGCAGAGCAATCTATTGATGTGCTTGATGTAAATGGCGAGAAGCGCACGATCACGTGGGAAGGACTAGATTGGGCAAGGCGATATATCACTGACTTTAGGCAAGGTAGTGAACCTGAAACGGCCTCAGATATCACCCAGCCGGGGGCGGTTATATACATCCGTGAGCAAGATGATGCATGGCGTATCGCGCAATTACCTGAAGTAAGTGGAGCGTTTATTGCGCTTAATCCTAAAAATGGTGCAGTTGAAGCGGTCGTTGGCGGTTATAGTTTTTATCAAAGCCAGTTTAATCGTGCCACACAGGCGAAACGGCAAGTAGGTTCAAACATTAAGCCATTTATTTATTCTGCGGCGATAGACAGCGGCTACACCCTTGCTTCTATTATTAATGATGCTCCAATCAACCAATGGAATGCGGCGACGGGTGTTGCTTGGCGTCCCCAGAATTCACCCGCAGAATACGACGGTCCTATTCGTATGCGTAAAGCCTTAGGCAAATCGAAGAACGTGGTGTCAGTTCGTCTATTGCGGGGTGTTGGGCTTCGTAAAGCGGCCGACTATCTTACCCGCTTTGGTTTTGATCCTGACGATATCCCGTTAGATGAAACCGTGTCGTTAGGATCTAGCTCTCATACACCGCTAGAAGTGGTTCGTGGTATGTCAGTTATTGCTAATGGCGGCTACTTAGTAAACCCTCACTTTATCGCTAAAGTGCTGGACGAACATAATCAAGTATTGTGGCAAGCCAACCCTGTGTGGGCATGCGACAACTGCACCAAAGCTCATGCACCTGAAAGCTATCCAGAAAGTGATTTAGAAAGCGGTTTGGACAGTGACGAAGTTGATGTGGAAGCCTTACTCGAAGCCCAGCTTAATAAAGATGTGTTGCTAGCTGAAAGTGATGTAACTGAAAAGCAAAGCGCACCGCAGGTTATTACCGCACAAAATGCTTTTTTGGTGGGTGAGATGATGCGTACCGGTGTGCGTGCTAACGGGAACTGGAGTAAGAAAACGTACTGGCTAGGTACAGGTTGGCGCGCACGGAATATTCTTCAGCGCACCGATATTGCCGGTAAAACCGGTACTACGAACGATTCAAGAGATACCTGGTTCAGTGGTTTCCAAAAAGACATTGTCGCCACTGCTTGGGTTGGTTTCGATAACATGGGCAGACAACTTGGTCGTGCTACACGCAATCAAAACTTAGTTAATCGCAACCCTGAAAAATTCAATTGGATTGGTAATGCGTTAATTGGCACCGAAGATGGAGCTAAAGCGGCAGGTCCGGCATGGATAAGGTTTATGGAATATGCATTGGCAGAAAAGCCACATTCACCTATTCCTGTGCCTGAAAAAATAGTTCGCGTTCGCATTGATCGTACCAGTGGGAAGTTGACCCGAAGGACAGACCATACGACACTGTTTGAATATTTCTTGCAAGGCACCGAACCTACCTCATATGTTCTTGATGATGAAGTGGTAGACCCTGCCTCGCAGAATAAAACGACTACGCCTGAGCCTGAAGAAATATTTTAATAAAGAGCGTGCAAGAGCGCGCTCATCAGGTTGCAGCTAAGTGATTGCCTGTAAATACAACCGGATTACCCATGTCAGAAGATTCAAATCGATATCTTTATATTCCTCATGCTGGCCCCTCGCTGCTGGAAACGCCCCTATTAAATAAAGGCAGTGCCTTTACTTCCAGAGAACGTGCCGCATTTAATCTAACAGGCTTAGTTCCGCCTCGTTACGAAAGTATTGAAGAGCAAGTAGAGCGTGCATACATGCAATACAGTAGCTTCGATGAAGTACTGAACAAGCATATTTATTTACGCGCTATTCAAGATAACAACGAAACCTTGTTTTATCGTCTTATTCAAAAGCATATTGATGAGATGATGCCAATTATATACACCCCAACAGTGGGGGATGCCTGTGAGCAATTCTCGGACATTTATCGTAGTTCGCGCGGGTTGTTTGTCTCGTGGGAAGAGCGCCATCAAATAGATGATATTGTTCGCAATGCCACTAAGCGCAAAGTGAAAGTCATTGTTGTCACAGACGGCGAGCGAATTCTTGGTCTTGGTGACCAAGGTATTGGTGGCATGGGTATTCCAATCGGTAAGCTTTCGCTTTATACCGCCTGTGGTGGTATTAGCCCAGCTTATACCTTGCCGGTTATGCTTGATGTAGGAACGAACAACGAGAAGTTACTTAACGACCCTATGTACATGGGGGCACGTCATCCTCGTATTGGCCAAGAAGACTACGACGAATTTGTCGATATGTTCATTCAGGCAGTAAAACGTCGCTGGCCTGAAGTGATGATTCAGTTTGAAGATTTCGCACAGCCTAACGCGATGCCGTTGCTAAACCGCTATCGCAATCAAGTGTGCTGCTTTAACGACGATATTCAAGGTACTGCTGCGGTCACATTAGGTACCATTTTAGCAGCATGTCGCATGAAGCAACAAAAGCTATCAGACATGAAAGTGGTGTTTGTTGGGGCAGGTTCAGCCGGTTGCGGTATTGCTGAAATGCTTATTCAACAAATGGTGCATGAAGGTATTAGCGATGCGCAAGCGCGTAAACAAGTCTTCATGGTAGACCGCTTCGGCCTAGTGACCGAAGGTATGGAAGGATTACGTGACTTCCAGCAAAAGCTAAATCAACAGTTAGTCGACCTTGAAAGTTGGACCTTTAGCGGTGATTACGCATCGCTACTTGATGTTATGCACTGTGCCAAGCCAGATATTCTTATTGGTGTATCGGGGCAACCTGGTTTGTTCACCGAGCAGGTGGTTCGTGCCATGAAGCAAAACTGTGAATTACCTATTATCTTTCCATTAAGTAACCCGTCTCGCCAGGTTGAAGCGCGACCTGAACAGGTTATTGAATGGACTGATGGCGAAGTGGTTATTGCAACGGGAAGCCCGTTCAAGCCCGTTGAGTATAAAGGTAAAGTTTTTACCATTGCCCAGTGTAATAACTCGTATATTTTCCCTGGTATAGGTCTTGGTGTCGTTGCTGCAAAAGCAAAATTAATCAGTGATGAAATGCTGATGGCTGCAAGTAATGCACTTGCTGATGCGTCGCCGCTGGTAAACACTGGCGAAGGTTCCTTGTTGCCGCCATTGGTTGCTATTGCTGAGCTTAGCCGTAAAATAGCCTTTGAAGTGGGTAAGGTTGCCATGGCACAAGGGCTAGCCCTTGAGATGTCAGACGATGCGTTGAATGACCATATTGAACGGAATTTCTGGAAAGCTGAATACAGACCTTACAAGCGCGTTAGCATTTAAACTAATGTGCGTGTAAGTAGTTAATAAAAGTCTACGAAAGCAGCCCTAGGGCTGCTTTTTTTATCCCTTCTGTCAGGTTTTGCTAGTTCAAATACACTAACTCTTTTACTTCATATTTTAAGTCCAGGTTTTTACTTCAAGCTTCGGATGTTTCTCTAGTCAGTAATAAAGTGTTGCGAGAGTGCAACATTTTCTCAGTGCCCTTTATCTCACTTAACGAATGGTTTCCAATAAGTTACTGATATTTACTAATTTGTTGTGCTGGCACAAATGCTGCTTACTCTTAATCGAGACCACAGCAATAGCAGCATCGGTATTGTGTCTCAAAGCAATACCCACAGGGAGGAAGCGTATGTTTGCAGTAGTAAGGAATTTCACTAAAACCATTTTTGCTAATGAGCTTATGTCAAACGAGCTCATGTCGAACGATTTCAATACATGCATGTTGCTTGATGCACTGTCCTCTTTGGAACAAGACTAGGCTTTCTCAAGCAGCAATTAGCACTTGTTAGAAAAGAATTCGGTTACTGGTGATGCTCGTTATAGCGAATACGCTATTTAATAGCACGCACCTAATAACCACTCAGTTTGCGGGCAATGGATTGCGCGCCTTTTATTCACGCAGGGGCAGTTTAAAATACGTGTTAAAACGATTTTAATCTGCTTATTTGCGAATTATCCCAGCGATAAGCGCTTGGTCGTATATCATTCATCCTATCCCTTGTAATTCCATATTCAGTACACACATCAAATTTATAATCATGCTAACGCGATAGAAAAGGATCTGATATGTCTGACAGTAATACTTATACGCCTCCAAAAGTATGGAGCCAAAATGAAGATGACGGTAACAAATGGGCTAGTATCAATCGCCCTGTATCGGGTGCCACTCATGAGCAAGAACGCTCTGTAGGCCAGCACCCACTTCAGCTTTATTCTTTGGCTACTCCCAACGGTCAGAAAGTGACTATCATGTTGGAAGAGCTTTTAGCTGCAGGTATTACAGACGCCGATTACGATGCATGGTTGGTTAACATCGGCGAAGGTGATCAATTTTCATCTGGCTTCGTTGATGTAAACCCGAATTCTAAAATTCCTGCCATGGTAGATACATCGACTACACCTGAAACAAAGCTATTTGAATCGGGTTCGATACTGCACTATTTAGCGGAAAAGTTTGATGTATTTATTCCTAACGATCCTGCTGCAAAAGTAGAATGTTTTAATTGGTTATTCTGGCAAGTAGGTTCAGCGCCTTACTTAGGCGGCGGCTTTGGTCACTTCTACAGTTATGCACCTTACCCAATGGAATACCCCATTAACCGATTTACCATGGAAGTAAAACGTGAGCTAGATGTACTAGACAAACACCTCGCCAAAAATACCTATTTTGCGGGTGAGGAGTACAGTATTGCTGATATGGCTATTTGGCCATGGTATGGCAACTTAGTACTTGGAAACCTGTATGACGCAGCCACCTTCTTGCAAGTTAACGACTACAAACATGTTCTGCGTTGGGCAACAGAAATTGAGGCTCGCCCGGCAGTACAGCGCGGCGTAATTGTTAATCGTACGTGGGGCGATGCGCAGCTTAAAGATAGGCATAGCGCGAAAGACATCGATGATGCGCTAAACGAAGCGAAATAAGCCTCGAACCGTACCATGAGTCAGCAACACATAACTTGTCACTTATCACGAGCATGTTCGTGATAGGCCGGTTAATGTGTTGCTGCTTTGTATTCTTATTATAAGTGACTTCTTCAAGCGACTTTAACAAGCGTCTTTAGCAATGACTGTTGTGCGTAGCAACCAAAGCGTATACGTGCAGGCGAATTGCATTCAATGCCCGCGCTTTCCAGTCTACCCAATTAATTCTATTGCGAATTTCATGTTGGTTTAAACTTATATAACCATGACATAACGCCCAAATTTGCATGGCCATATCTTGACGCTCTTCTACAGCAATCTCTTTTTTAATTATCGCAGCTACCACTTTCGTTAACGTAATAAATGCCTTTTCCCCCGCCGCAATGGCATCTTCACTGGGAGTATAATCTTTCAGATTAGATCCAAATATCAGATTGTAATGCGCTGCATGAGCCTCAGAGAATTGCAGTACACGTTCGCAGGCATTAAGTAACCGATCTGATGGGGTATTACCCCCTGACTGCTTCATCATGTCATCGACAAGGGTAAAGCCTTCAATATACAAGGCATCGAGAATACCTTGCTTCCCTTTGAAATGGCTATAAATGCCAATGGTAGACATACCAGCGCCCTCCGCGATGGCACGTACGCTTAATGCGTGGGTGCCCCCTTTTAAAAACAAGGTGGAAGCTGCATCTAAAATTTTCTGACGAGTATCTTTTTTCATTTACATTGAATTTAC